>CACZWF010000164.1 GCA_902784785.1 uncultured Bacteroidia bacterium | reverse complement strand
GTCCAGATGATGACTGGAAACGCCTAAATCAGCCAAGATGCCGTCCACGCCCTCCACGCCATAGTAGCGCATCCAGTTGTGCAGATAGCGGAAGTTGGAACGTACGAGTGTCCATTCTGCTTCTGTGGACTTCTCCGTCTCACGCAGGCGTTCGCACTGCGCAATAGCATCCGCATCCTGATCGAAACTGTACAGATGACCACCCTTCCCCAACTGCGCCAGCAGCGCACGGCTATGGCCGCCTCCGCCCAGTGTCACATCCACATAGGTACCATCTCGCTTGATGTTCAAGCCCTCTAAGGAGGGGCGCAAAAGCACTGGAATGTGATAAATGTCGGGTTCCATGGCGCAAAGGTAGTGAGTTTATTTTATATTTGATGCATCCTTTGGCAAAATAATTTCTTAAAAAATTATAATTTGCTGTTTGTCGGTTTTTTAGTAGGCTAAAGCTTCACTTTAACTAAAGGGGAGGCTTTGGCGTTTGCAAGCCCTTCTTGATTCTTTTTTCAGTGTAGTAGGTGCAGTTTTTCTCGACAAAATTTGGCAAAACGAGTAAAAATGCATACCTTTGTACCCAAATCAGCCTTTAAGGCGTATTTTTTTATGAAAAAGAACCTTCGGATTATCCTCTTTGCCTTGGTGGCAATGCTCGCCGGAGCCCTTATCCCTTCGTGGTCGTGGGCCCAGGTACAGCGGACGGACTCCATCTCCCGTCAGCCTGCTTTGTCCGCTCAGAATCCCGAGGTCCAGAGCCGCATGATGACCAGCCCACTGCCTGTCAGCCTGCGCCAGCAAGGACGGCAGATATGTGTGCAGAGCCGTTATAATCAGATTCTTCCCATCTATACCGAGGGCGGGGTCTTCTACACTGCATTTCGGTTGTCAAAGGGTACCAATTGGTTGTCTGGACTCCCCAAGGGCACATATTTCATCAATAATCGCAAGTTCACGATTTATTGAACTTGTCGCCTCAAATCCTGTACAATGTCTGAACACGACGAAATGACTATCGACCTTGAGCGTATTGTTCGGCAACGAGCAGGCAAGAGTGTTCCCGGTTTTGTAATTCGTTGGCTGAAGCGCGTCATTCACGAGGATTTTATCAATGAGTTCCTGCGTCGCGGCCATTGAATTTGAAGGGGTTGGCTCCTCTTTGTGTAGGCATCAATAAATTTGGAGGTCAGTCGCGCAGCCTCTCGCAGCAGGTTGACAGCGTTTTCCACGGTGATGATCAGGTGATTATGTTTCCTGCCGGCATCTGCTCCCGTAAAATCAATGGACAGATTCGCGATTTGCAGTGGGGAAAGGCCTTCATCCAAAAAAGCGTACAGACACAGCGTGATGTCGTTCCCATCCATTTTATCGCGGAAAATTCTCCACGTTTTTACCGAATAGCAAATTGGTGTAAGCGCTTGGGATTGAAAGTTAATCTGGCTATGTTGCTGCTCCCCGATGAGATGTATCGCTCGTGCGGCAGCCACTATACCGTTCGTTTCGGCCATCCGATACCCTACACCACCTTCGATCACACTCGCCGTCCGGCAGAGTGGGCAGAATGGGTGAAGGAGAAGGTCTATGAATTGTAACACAATAACGTTTTAAGAACATGGAAGATATCATCGCTCCAATTCCAGTTGACATTCTGTTGAGTGAGCTCACCGAAGACAAGCGCTTGCGTTTTACCAATAAGAGCAACAATGAAGTTTACGTGTTGACATGGCAGGATGCCCCTAATGTCCTTCGTGAAATTGGACGCTTGCGTGAAATCGCGTTTCGTGCAGCCGGCGGCGGCACCGGAAAAGCGCTGGATTTGGATGAGTTCGACACCATGGAGAATCCCTATAAGCAGTTGATTGTATGGGATCCAGAGGCGCAGGCGATACTCGGTGGTTACCGTTATCTGTTGGGCACGGATGCCCGCTTCGATGAGGCAGGCCAACCGGTCCTGGCCACTTCTCACATGTTCCATTTCTCTGAACAATTCATTCGTGACTTCCTTCCCTCGACG
>CACZWF010000163.1 GCA_902784785.1 uncultured Bacteroidia bacterium | reverse complement strand
CTTTCCCTGTCCAAATTGATGGTAATGGTGATGGTGCAGTATCCTGTGCAGACCTGGGCCTTCTTCTTCGGCCTGATCCTCGCTTCGGCGTATGTGCTGTTCCGGGGCGTTCAAGGCTGGGGCTGGCGGGAAGTTGTACTGGTGCTTGCGGGCGGGGCTTTTGGCGTGTGGGTGAGTACCCTCGACGCGATGTCCCATACACCGGATGATTTATGGTATATTACCTTATGCGGCGCCGTGTCTGTCTGTACGATGATTTTGCCCGGCGTTTCCGGCAGTTTCATGTTGCTGGTGATGGGTAAATACGACTATATTATGAAGGCATTGGATGTGACGGCGCTTAATATTCCCGTGATCATCGCGTTTGCATTGGGTTGCGTGGTGGGAATTCTGGCCTTTACCAAATTTTTGCACTGGCTGCTGGGCAAATGGGAGAAACAGACTATTCTCGTGTTGCTGGGCTTCATTCTGGGTTCCCTGGTCAAGGTGTGGCCCTGGAGCAATCCGGACGCTTTGACCGCCGCCGGCATCGACACGAGTCTGACACTGCCCGGGTGGCCGGGTGCGCTGCTCTGGGCTGTCATCGGCATCGTTTTCGTGGCGGTGCTGGAAATTTCCGCCCGTAAAAAGAACGCTTGAATTTTATATTGAATAATCCTTATTTATATGGCTAATTTCTCCAATTTCTTTAAAATGAGCGCGCCTTCAGCCGTGAAGGTGGCTCCTGAGAAGGCCGACAAGTACTACAAGAGCCTGCGGATGCAGTCCTTCCTGGCGGGTACTTTCGGCTATGCTCTGTATTATGTCTGCCGTCTTTCGATGGGCGTGATGAAAAAACCTTTGATGGACACCGGCTTGCTGGATGCCGCCCAATTGGGTATCATCGGAGCCTGTTTGTTCTGGGCGTACGCCGCCGGTAAGTTGGTGAACGGTTTTTTGGCCGACTCCTCCAATATCAAGCGCTTTATGGCCATCGGCTTGATTGTGTCCGCGTTGGTCAACTTCATTATGGGAATCCTGGGTGCGACCGCCGTCAGCGCCGGTTTATCCTCCGCCTTCATTTTCATCTCCTTCGCGATTATGTGGGCCATCAACGGATGGTCCCAGTCCATGGGTGCTCCGCCGGCTATCATCGGTCTTTCCCGCTGGTTCCCGCTCAAAGTTCGTGGCACGTTCTACGGCTTTTTCAGTGCTTCCCACAACCTCGGTGAAGGTCTTTCCTTTATTTTCGTAGGTTCGCTGGTCGCCGCGTTCGGTTGGAAGTGGGGCTTTTTCGGTGCCGCGATTGCCGGTGTGCTCGGTGTGGTGCTGATTCTTCTTTTCTTGCACGACACCCCCGAGAGCAAGGGCCTGGCTCCCAAAGAGACCAAACGTATTCAGGCAGCCGTCGTCCGCAACCCGGGCGTGTGGATTCTGGCCCTGGCCAGCGCCTTTATGTATATGAGCCGTTACGCCATCAATGAGTGGGGCGTGCCGTTCCTGCAGGAAGCCAGAGGCTATTCCTTGGGTGAGGCTTCCGCCATCATCGGCATCAACCCCGTTTTCGGTATCATCGGTACGGTCGTTTCCGGCTGGTTGTCCGACTTTGTCTTCAAGGGCGACCGCAAATATCCCGCTTTCGTAGCCGGTATCCTGGAAACGATAGCGTTGGCGATGTTCTTGTTCGGAAGCAGTGAGAAATGGCTGATCATCGCCTCAATGGTACTTTTCGGTATCGCTATCGGCGTATTGATTTCCTTCCTCGGCGGTCTGATGGCCGTTGACCTGGTTCCCCGCAAAGCGACGGGTGCCGCCCTCGGTATCGTGGGTATGGCTTCCTATGCCGCTGCCGGTCTGCAGAATGTCGTCACCGGTATCCTGCTCAACAATCCCGACAAGATGATTATCACCGAAGCGGGTGAGAAAATCCACGACTATACGGCCGCTTCCTGGTTCTGGATCGGCGCCGCCGTCATTTCCTTCTTGTTGCCTGTGCTGAACTGGAGACGCAAGCAAGCGGATATTTAACAACAAAAAAGCTTCAATAGAAAACTGAGGCGAGCGATGAAATTCTGCATTCATTACGACACCCGCTGGGGTGAGAATCTGTTCATACGGGTAGGCGATAAGTCCTACCCGATGACTTTTGTTGCGGACGGTCAGTGGGAGGCGGAACTTCCTGCCAAGGCCCTCCGGGAGGGGGATGAATACTATTACGAGGTGATGGAAGGGGACTTGCATACCCGTCACGAGTGGCATACTCACCGTCTGAACCAAAAGCCTTCCAAAAGTTTGGTCATCAACGACCAATGGTCGGATGAGACGGGCTGGCGTGGGGCCGGTACGGCGATTCCCAGCTGCTGCCCATCAACGATACGACGATGTCGCACACCTGGCAGGACAGTTATCCCTACAATGCCAATTCCTCTTTCGCCCTGCATCCGATGTTTCTCCATTTGCCGGGTATCGGAATCTCGGAGGATGAGGCGTACTGTCGTCAGCGGGATGCGTTGAATGCACAGGCTTTCGTCGATTATGAAGCGGTGAACGCCGCCAAATGGGATTATATCCGCCAGGCGTTCAAAAAGACCTTCCGCAGCCTTTCCGCCCGGCCGGAATACCAGGCCTTTGTGGCAGAAAACAAGTCGTGGCTGCTTCCGTACGCTGCTTTCTGCGTGTTGCGCGATGCCAACGGTACGGCGGATTTTCACCAGTGGAAGGAGTATGCCCAATACAAGCCCAAGAAGGTAGCCGCATTCATAGCTGCTCATCAGGAAGAATGTGACCTGCATTGTTTCGTGCAGTATCATTTGCATAGCCAACTGCGTCAGGTGCGGGATTATGCCCATTCGAATGGGGTGTATCTGAAAGGGGATCTGCCCATCGGAGTGAGCCGGACCAGCGCGGATGCGTGGGTTTCTCCCAACTTGTTCAATCTGGATTCGCAGGCCGGGGCTCCGCCCGATTATTTCTCCCGTGATGGGCAGAATTGGGATTTTCCGACTTACAATTGGGACGAAATGGCCAAGGACGGTTATGCCTGGTGGAAGGCCCGTCTGGGGCGTATGTCCCAATATTTCGACGCTTTCCGCATCGACCATATCCTCGGTTTCTTCCGTATCTGGGAGATACCCGTTCCCTTCAAAAGCGGATTGGAAGGGCATTTCAGCCCGGCTTTGCCGTATTCTTTACAGGAACTCAAAGACCGGGGACTGGCTTTCCCGAATGCCCTCAAACAACTCTTCCTTGAAGATCCGCGCCGCAAAGGCTGGTGGCATCCGCGCATCGGAGCCAAGCAAAGCCAGGCGTATCGCGATTTGTACGGCCGTTCTTTGCATGAGTTCGACGCGCTATATGATGATTTCTTTTATCGTCGTCACAATGAATTTTGGCGGGGGAAAGCGACGGAACGGCTCTCTGCGCTATTGGGCGCGACGCCGATGCTCGCTTGCGGAGAAGACCTGGGAATGATTGCTCCCTGTGTGCCCGAGGTGATGGCACGGCTCAACATCCTTTCGTTGGAGATGCCGCGTATGCCGAAGAATCCCGGCCAAGAATATGCCGATCCGGCCTCTTTCCCGTATTTCAGTGTTTGTACGACCTCCAGCCACGATATGTCTCCGCTCCGGATGTGGTGGGAAGAGTATTACGAGCCGACAGCCCATTATTATTATAATGTATTGCATCGTGGCGGGAATGTTCCCCCGGAATTGCCGG
>CACZWF010000162.1:1406-3773 GCA_902784785.1 uncultured Bacteroidia bacterium | reverse complement strand
ACTTGAGCTGCTGTAAAAGACAAAAACTATATGAGCCGACAGATTGAACGCCGTCAGCGATGACCACACTTGTGATATCAGCAGCATAGTCATTCCAAGGGCGATCCGCGACGGTCCCGAGGTTAGAGTCCCAGGAATAGGAAGCCATCCTGAAGTCGGACTCAGGATCGCAATCCGGATTCGGGCTGATGGTCAGGGTCTCGGGAGTAGAGTCGCCATCCTCGTCGGTCAGCGTCCAGCACAGATTCTTGCCGTCGTTCACGTAGCTATCACCGCAATAGCCCTTAACAGTAGGATCGAAGAACTCGACCTCGGCCAAGACGTTGCCATCAGGCATGAAGAATTCCCACTCGTCGGTGGTGCCGCTCACAAGTCTGGCGCGCAGCAGGGCGGTGACATCGGCACCTTCGGCATAAGCGTCAAGGTTGATGCCGGCGAAAGGCCTCAGGGTCGTGCCACTGGGGATTATGTCGGTGCTGGAGTTGGCACTGTAGATGTTACCATCATCGTCGATAAACGAGAAACCCTCGGTGATGGAGAAAAAAGTGTATCCAGAGGGGCCGTTGACCGTGAAGCTATCGTCGGCACTTGTCCATTTCAGCGTGGCACCGCAACCGATGCCACCGATTTCATTGCCGGTGGCAGAGAGTTGGCCGCCGTTAAAGAAAAGACCATTGAAGCATACGATGCCAGAAGATTCGCCAGAGGCAGTGACAGAGCCGCCGTTGATAGTGATGCTATTTTTAGCAAAAATGGCGTCATCTTGGGCGGTAACCGTGACGCTGCCCCCATTGACAGTGATGCTGCCTTCGCAATAGATGCCGTTTCCATGTTGAGCAGTTGTAATTTCGATCGAGCAGCCGTTAATCTCAAGGTCACCAGCGACAGAAAGCGCGACAGCGGCAGCAGTACAATTGACAATAAGCTTGCCAGGCTCGTCGGCATCGTCCATGGCATAGATATGAAGTCCGCCAGAAGAGATGTTGACGGGGGTGCCCGGGTTAATAAGGTTCAACGTCACACCGCTGGGGATGATGAGGTGGATATCGCCGGAATTATCAGAAGAGGATGATAAAGTTAATGGAATATCTCCAAAAGGGTTGAGATCTCCTGCCACGACATACCAGCCAGGAGCGAGGTCGGAGAGTTCAGGACCGCCATGGAGCGGGATGACATCGTCTCTCAACTGCAAAACGCCGTTGTTGTCGATATAAGTGACGGTCGCCGTCTCTTGAGCCCAGGCCCCTGCGGCGCAGGTGACGAGCAGCAAGGCGAGGAGACAGATTCTTGTAATATGTTTCATACGCATTGAATGGTTTGATTTCGTAGTGATACAATACATTTCTTATTCGTCCTCGGGCTCGGGTTCGGGCTCCGGCTCAGGTTCGGGCTCCGGCTCCGGCTGGGGCTCGGGCTCCGGCTCAGGTTCGGGCTCCGGCTCCGGCTCGTCGCTGCCGTCCTTCGGGAATACGTGCTTCACGAAGTAATCCTGGTCCTGGTTCACCGCATTCCATCTCCTCGCCAGTGATAGCGTAGGCGTTCACGATGCTCACGATCCTCACATAAGCATCGTCCGTGGCCTGGCGGGCCTTCTGCATGGCCTTCGGATCCTGGCGCGACTGCTCGAGGTTGCGCTGAAGGATAAGGTCGGTCAGGGCCTGCGTCTGCTGTTTGAGCGTGGCGATCTGCTGAGTGATGCCCAGCGCGGTGACGTCGGGCGCGAGGGTGGTCTCACACTCCTGGATGAACTGGATGATGTGGGTGTTCTCCTTCTCATAAGCCTCGCTCACGCTGATGGCGTTGGCCCTGGCACGGTCGAGAAAGCGCTCGGCGGCGGCCTTCTGCTCGGCGGTACCGATACGGGCGAGCGCCTCCACCATGGTCTTAGTGCCGAGCCAGTGGTTGTCGCGCTCCTCGTCGCCGGCGGCCAACTGGGCCGTGATAGGACTCTTCACCTGCGCCTTGTAGGCCACGTCCTCCGCCTCACGGGCGGCCTCGATCAGCGCGTAGGCGTCGCTGATCTTCTGAGGAGTGTCTGTGTCGAGAAGGTCGATGATAAGCTCCTTCACACGACGGGTGAAAAACGAGATGTAGTTCAAATGGTTGGCGTGACTTTGCGCCTGAACACGGGTGAGGAAGGGATTGATCTGCTTCCAAAGGTCGTTTGTTGTCATAAATCTGATGATTTTATTATTATTAATGTATATTCTTGCGATTTCCGCCCTGCTTGGCCGACAAGTAGTGCATATTCTTGCAAATTATGCCGTACTTGGCCGGCAAGTAGCGGATATTCTTGCATCTGCGGCCCTGCTTGGCCGACAAGTAGCATAGCCTCTCTCGCCAGCGGCACTACTTGTCCTCCAAGTA
>CACZWF010000162.1:0-1393 GCA_902784785.1 uncultured Bacteroidia bacterium | reverse complement strand
CTTTCCGCCGTCGCGCGCGGCGCTTGCCGCACCAGCTCCGGCCAGAGGCTCATCATACTTCGTAGTCATAGGGCAAACAGAGAGCTAAAAGGATTATTCGATTGAGAGAGTCATGGAACCAACTACGTCACTGCCATCTAATGCCGTGGCTGTGACAGTAATATCCCCGTGGGAATTAAAGGTTTTCAATACTCCCGTGTAAGGATCAATCTCAGCTAAAGGATATCCAAGAATGTCTGAACCACTAACGGCCCACTTCACATTTTTTATCGAGGCATTATCAGGATCGGTAAACGCTTGCAAAGGATATGTCGAATTCTTAGAAAAAGCAGAGAGTCCGTTAGGGGAAGGAATACTAATTTCCCTCACAGGAGTGAATTCCGGCGCGTCAGACGAAACAGTAACTTGGAAAGTAGCACGATTATAACCGAAGAGAGTGGCACCGACAAAGCAAATTTCCTCTTGGGAGCCGGCAGTAAAGATGCCAGTATCGGAATCGATGAAGGAAACATAGTTGGGCAACGAATTGTTGAAAAGAGTCCACGTGGGATGTAAGACATGTCCTTCTTTATCCGTAGCAATAAGGCCCATTTTCTCGCCGGGCCTCACGCTTGCACTCTCATTACCGGCCCTAATCATCATAGTTTTCGCGGCTACAATCCCACCGGGCGTAATTCCCGGGTCAACATCCGTGCCAGGAGAGCTTGGAGCATCCTCCACCAGAATATAGAAGGGGCCAGATATGCCAAGATCATTATCAGCCGTTGCGATTATCCTATACGTGCCCGAAAGAGTGGCATAAAAGACACCGGTTTGAGAAATTGATGCATCATTAGTAGAAACAAATGAACCATCTTGGTTGTCGGACTGTTTAGCGACAGACCACGATATCGAGAAAAGTGGGGCGGAGGGATCAGTAATTTGCGTCGTGAACTGATACTGTACGCCTACATAGTAAATACTAACGTCCGCAGGAGGATTCACCGTGATAGTCGGGGAAGTATTTTCCGGGACCAGGCCGCCCTCGCCGCCCGGGACGTCACCACCGCCCGGGACCGGGCCGCCGGAGCTGGTTGTGGCCTTAGTAAGCTTCAACCGCGGCACCAAGCCCTGCTCCGGGCTCGTCGCCTTGATCCTCACCTTGGTGCGCGCAGGTGCTTGCACGGTCTGATCCTTCGTCACGCTCACGGCCGCGCCTTCGCCCACCTTCACCGTCTTAACGTTATTGCCTATCTTCAATGTCTGCGCCGCAGCACTTCCCGCGCCGCAGAAAAGCATCGCTACCAGCAGCGCCACCAGCAGACCCTTCGCCGCCGACGTCACTGCTTGCACACCAACCGGCAGCCCTTTCGCCGCCAGCATCTCTACTCGCTCACCAACCGGCAGCCCCTTC
>CACZWF010000161.1 GCA_902784785.1 uncultured Bacteroidia bacterium | reverse complement strand
TAGGCCGTGAGCCCGTCGAGGAGCTTGCGGTGGATCGAGTTGATGACGCGCTCGAGGCGATGCATGTCCGCCGCCGTGCATTTGCCGAAGTCGGTTCCCTTCGGGTACCACCTGCGGACGAAGCGGTTGCAGTTCTCGACGGAACCCTTTTCCCACGAGGCGTAGGCGCGCGTGTAGTAGACGTTGCACCCGACGACGGCCTTTATCTTCTTGGGATCGAGGAACTCGCAGCCGTTGTCGGTCGTGACGGAGCGCACACTGACGAGGGCATTGCGCGCGATCATTCTCCTGAGCGCCGCGACTACGTCGTCCTGCGTGACGTGCTCCAGCTTCTCGATGACGTAGCGTCGGCTCTTGCGGTCGACGAGGACGAGCAGTCCGCCGGTCCCGTTGGTAGACGAGACGACGGTGTCCATCTCGTAGTGGCCGAACCGGCTGCGCCTGTTCGCGCCCGCGGGCCTGTCGTCGAGCGTGAGGCGTCCCGGGACCGTCATGGCGGGATGGGGTTTCGGGCCCTTCGGCTTTCTGCTCGGATGGTACGGGGTCTCTCCGTGCCTGACCCCGACGTCCCCGGCGTTGATGTGCTTGTACCACGTCGACAGGCACGGGATGCTCTGCCCGGGCATCTCCTCCTTCATGTGGCAGAGAGCGTCGTACGGCGAGAGCTTCTCGTCGATCACGTGCCTTCTGAAGAGGAAGGCCATCTGATTAGTCACCAGCATCCTTGTTCCCTTGTTCGCGTTGTTGTCGTTGATCACGTCCTGCGCCTTGAAGGGGTCGTATTCGGCGTACTTGCGTCGTCGCCTGTCCTTCGGGTTCGGCACGGCGGCTCCGGTTGCCCCACGCAGGTATTCGCGCCTCCAGGTCTCGTATTTCAGGCCGTGCTTAGCGGCGAACTGTCGGAGCGTGATCCTGCATCCTGCATTGATGATCGCGTTCCAGTCCGAGGCCAGTGTCTGGCGCTGGCTGAAGTTCAGGTGTACACCGGGCACGTGTTGTGTGGTATAATTTCTCACGGCGTCCTTTCTTTGGCTTTGATGATTTGGCTTTGACACCTTCATCATACCACAGATCGCGACGCCTTTGTTGCCTTTTTCGCGCGCGACGCCCCCATGGGGGCGTGCCTTCCTCCTTTTCTCCTTCCTCTTCCGTTCCCTGTCTTTCTTCTTCTTTGCCTCTGTTCTCCACCTCGAAACCTTGCCTTTCCGATTTGACTCACTTAATTGTACAACTTTCCTTGCGGGCCGCCGTGCGTGATTAATTGGGTGTCGTCGCGGGCGAAGCTCTGCACACATCATACGAAACGGAGGGAAGATACAATGAGTAAACTGTTCAACTGGGCCGCTGCGCGTCTCGTCGCAGCATTCGCACTCGCGCTGCCACTCGCGGTGATGGCGGCACCTACCGCAACCGCTGTATGGCGTAGCAACCTCGGCCAGTCGTATACGATTGGCGGCCATACGTATGCTGTTACGCCTAATGGTGGAACACTAGACAATGGTGTGATCACGATGGGAGATGCCACGGAGGTACTCGGAGCTACAGTAGCTTTGCCTTCTGGAACTCGCAATGTCTCTGTTCTCGTCAAGTTTTCGGGACTTGCCCTGCGCGAGAATCCGTATGCCGGCACAGCACTTGCTGCTGTTGAGCATACAGGCGGTAATGAGGCAGGGGCTGGACAACATAAGGATGAGAGTGCGCTGCACTCGTATTATATACATGGTAATACAAGTGGTCGCAACGCGTTAGATACCGCTCCAGCGGTCGTGTCTTCTGGCTACATGCTCTTTTCTTATTCGGCCAACAATGGCACAAGGTGTTATCTAGGCGAAAATATTGCCACTCTCGCTGGCGGAACAAGCAGTGGTACCCATTATACCAATATTGATATCAATAAAATTGCAATAGGAGGTCCTGCTTCGACACGGCTTATGGACACATGTCCTGGCTTTGTTATTGAGGAGGTCGCACTGTTCGTAGGTTCCTACCTTGCCGCTTCTGATGTCGCTGACTATGTGTTCCCGACGATTAATGTCGATACTACGGCTACGATGACCATGACGGAGCTGAATACGGCTGTTGCTGCGTTTGGCGAGAATACATTTAATTATTACTCCGCCAGCCCCGTCGTTACGCTTGATGTCGAGCCCAGCGATGCCACCAAGACATACATTCAGAGCACCCTTTGGAACGGCACGGTCTTCATCAAGGACGTAGACAAGACGGATATTTATCTCACTAATTATGGCAATAAAAACTCAACGTTGAAGTTTTCCGGCGTCAATGGGTACATTGCTTCTGCCCAGTTCACGAATAACGCAACTCCCGTAATCGAGCTGGAGGATAGCATAACCGAAGGCAGGGAATACGGTCTTCATTTGAGCAATGGCTATTCGTTCAAGGATGGCTACAACAACTACAAGTTCACCAACACGCCAGAACTCAAGGGTTCTGGAACGCTCAAGACCTCAGGCGGCGGTGATGGTGTGCTAGTAGTTGTGGATAAGTGGGACAATTTCACGGGTAAACTCGACCTCTCCGGCAAAACCATTTGGTTCGGTACCGGTGTCCCTGAATTGAATAATGATTCTTGGGTCAACCTCGTCAACAAGCCTGGCACTGTCCGCCTTGGTTCAACCATTCCTTCCAACTACAGCACTTGGACTGTTCCGAACGGCTACCACGGTACGGTAGTCCAGACCACGGCGGCGAATGCCACCGAGACGGCGTTCTTGACCGCTTCCGCTTGGAAGGGCACATGCAAGATTGCGTGGAATCCTGGCAATAGTGCGTTGGATATCGTAAACTACGGCAATGCCAATTCCGTCATTGAGATTGCGACTAACTTTGGCGTCTATCCGACGCAGA
>CACZWF010000160.1:1829-3049 GCA_902784785.1 uncultured Bacteroidia bacterium | reverse complement strand
GCTGTGGATCGGCTTTTTCTACGGCTGTCGTGCGGCGCAGCCCGCCGAACCCGATGTGCGCATGATGCGCTATTATCCCGACGGCCGCGACTTTGTGTGCCTGAACGGCGAGGGACGCTACAACCGTCCGCTGAATGGGCCCGTTTGGTGAGGGTTGAAATACGTTGGAAAAATCATTATCTTTAACTCCGAAATCAATTGCACTTCTTATGAAAAGGATCGTACTCTCTCTCGTTTTGCTTCTGTTTGCCGGTATTGCCCAGGCGGCCGTCTATCCGATTACCAAATATGGGGCGCGGCGTGGTAAAATGGCCACGGAAGCCATCCAGAAGGCGTTGGATGCTGCGGAAGCGGCAGGAGGCGGCACCGTTGTGGTGCCCAAAGGGACATGGATGACCGGTACGATTTGGCTCCGTTCCCATGTCGAGCTGCATCTCCAGAAGGGGGCTGTCCTCAAGGGAAGTGTCCATAAGGAGGACTATAATGCGAATGATGCGTTTCCTGAAAACTTCTGGGCCAATCCGGAGGAGTGGAGCGGAGCGCATCTGGTCGTCGCCTACAGAGTGGAGGATGCGGCGATCACGGGTGAGGGCGTCATCGACGGCAGCGGTCCGGCCTTCTTCGGCGAATGTGATGAGGACAGCCGGTTCCCGTGGTACAAGTACGGCTTGAAGCTGCACCCGATCGACCGCTCCTGGTTCCGTCCGGGACCGATGGTGGCCTTCTTCCTTTCCAAGAACCTGCGGCTGGAGGGTGTGACCCTGAAGGACACTCCCTGCTGGACAGTGCACACTCGTGCTTGCGAAGGAATTGATATCCGTAACGTTACGATAGATGCGGACCGGACGATCGCGAACTCGGACGGCTTTTCCATCGACTGTACCCGCAATGTGACCATCGACGGATGCACCATTCGAACGGGGGATGACGGATTCGCGATCCGTGCGTGCTACCGCTACCAGTGCCGTGCAGACGATTATCCGTGCGAGAACATACGCATCACCAATTGCGATGTCTGGTCCTGCTGCTATGCGGTCCGCATCGGCATTGGAACGGGAATCGTCCGCAACGTCGAGATCGAGAACTGCCGCTTCCACGAGTCTTCCTTCGGAATCGGTTTCTGCCCCGCATGGACGCCGGGACAAAGAGGCGTGTATATCGACGATATCCTTGTGCGCGGGTGCGACGTGCTGGAATGCGCGCGACCGGTGGAATCGGAT
>CACZWF010000160.1:0-1813 GCA_902784785.1 uncultured Bacteroidia bacterium | reverse complement strand
CGGTTCGAGTCCCTCATGCCGATTTCGTTTACGAGTTCCGGATCGAAGCGTCCCGAGAACATCACTTTCCGGAACTGTACCCGCAAGCACCTGAATGCGCTGCGTGTGCGTCACCATATGGGATGGGGCGGAGAGCGTTCCAGAAAATTCATCGAAGGCGCTGACGTCGAGAACCTGAAGATCGAGAACTGCTTTCCGGCAGAAGGGGAGGGGATGCTCGTCCTTACTTTCGATGACCGCCATCTCACGGACTGGGTCAATGCGCTGCCGCTTTTCGAGAAGTATGACGCCCACGTTACGTTCTTTTTCTCCGGACCGGTAGACAATGAGGCGACCGGGGTGATGAAGCGCCTTTCCGAGGCTGGGCATTCCATTGGCTTGCACGGTCTCAACCATGCGAAGGCCGATGAGGAGGTGGCGGCCAAGGGCGCGGCCCTCTTCTACAAGGAGGAAATCGAGCCGCAGAAGTATGCCTGCCAGGTCGCTTATGTTCCGGTCACTTCTTATTCCTATCCGTACTGCCGCCACAACGGCGAGACGGACGCCTTGTTCAAGCAGTGGGGATTCTCCCACGTACGTGGCGGGCAGGTATCGCTCGATGATGATGCCGTTCTGATCCCGTCCGTGTCGCCGATGCCGCTCAGCCTGGACTCCGCTTTCGCAGGCGAAGACGATGGAACGGATATCGAGAAGATCCTTTCACTCGTCCGTCAGGCCGCTGCGGAAAAGAAGGTGTTCGTGCTGTCGTCGCACGGAATCGCTCCCGATGCGAAGGGGAACAACATGAAGACGGAGTGGCTGGAGAAGATCCTCGCTACTGCCAAGGCGTGTGGCTTGAGGGCTGTCGGCTTCGATGAACTTCCGTAAAAGGGCTCTATGGGCGGGACGAAGCAAGGATTCGGGAATACTTGATGAAAAAAACATCCCAGCCAGGTATGAACAGATCTCTCATTGCCATTTTATTGGTGTGGTGGCCTTTGCTTCTCGGAGCTCAGGTCAAGACGCTTGATTTTTCCTGTGAAGTATCTGGATCAGAATTCTCTCGGGGTCTGAAATCCGATGTCTATGTAGTATCTCCTGATGGCTCCAAAACAGTTGTTTCCAGTCAAAAGGAATCGAAAAAGACAATACCTCTCACAGAAGATGGCTGTTACAAAGTGTTCTGTGCTTTTGAGACCAAAGAGTATGGCCTTGATACACTCTCCAAGGAGGTGTTCTTTTGTAACAAGGAGGTCATTGGAATCAAGGTTCAGTTAAAGTATGGTAAAGATTCCGGCTTTTTGCTTATTCAAAGGATAATGGAACCGGATCCTGGGGTTGAATTGGTTTATTCAACATTCTTTCCCCAGGGATATTACCGCGGACCATTCTTTACAATCACAAACAACAGCCAGGATACTGTTTATGGCAGATATCTTTCTGGATATTTCTGGGGGGAAGTCGCCAGAATCCAGGATGGTGTCTGCGGTGAATTTCGCCCGGGTACCATTGATACAAACTTTGTAGAGAAGGATCCGCTATTCCCGGGAGAATCAACAGATGCCCTCGTTGGTAGCTTTGGCGTCAGGCTATATCCTGGGATGTATAGGTTTAAACTATTCTATCAGAAGAAGCCCACTTCCTTTGATTCCGCCTCCCTGCTCTATGACAATGGACGCCGCAAGTGGTATTGTTCGGTTCATGATGGTTACCAGATAACCTGTGATTTTGAGATCAAGGAGAGTGATTTCTCTCCCAAAATGGGGAATAATTGAGTGGACGGTATCTACCTAATCTAAGAAGACTTGGATTACTTGTTAGATATGATGGCATG
>CACZWF010000159.1 GCA_902784785.1 uncultured Bacteroidia bacterium | reverse complement strand
GTGCCGCTAAAGGCGTGATGCTGACGCACCGGAATTTCTGCTCCAACATCCTGGCCTCCTGGAAGGCCCAGCCCGCGCATCGCCGCGATGTGTTTTTGTCGATTCTTCCCTTGGCCCACACCTACGAAATGAGCGTCGGTATGCTGTATGCTTTTTCCGTAGGCGCGATGACTTGGTATTTGAGCAAGGCCCCCACCCCGAGCATCCTTCTGCCTGCTTTTAAGAAATTGCGGCCCACGATTATGCTCTCCGTGCCCTTGGTCATTGAGAAAATGTATCGTTCCAGCATCGTCCCGACCATTGAGAAAAGCCGTTTTCTGCGTGGGTTGAAGAAAAGTTTCCCGAGCCTGTTGTATTGGCTGGTGGGAATGAAACTCAAAGGCACATTCGGAGGTCGCATCAAATTTTTCGGCATCGGCGGGGCCAAACTGGACGAGGAAGTCGAGCGTTTCCTCTCGAAAGCCGCGTTCCCCTATGCCATCGGCTACGGAATGACGGAAGTGGCTCCGTTGATTTGCAACGCCAGCCCCTTCAAAACCCATATCGGCACGACCGGCATCCACGCTCACGGGGTGCAAATCCGTTTGGAGAATGTCAATCCGGCGACCGGCGAAGGCGAAATTGTCGTCAAGGGCGACGCCGTGATGATGGGTTATTATAAAGATTACAAACGTACCCGCCAGGTGCTCAGTGACGACGGCTGGTTCCATACCGGCGATCTGGCGACGGTGGATAAACGGGGACGCTATTCCATCAAGGGGCGTCTGGGCAGCGTAATTATCGGTCCTTCGGGCGAGAATATTTATCCCGAAGAAATCGAAAGTGTCATCAACAATATCGGGGGCGTCAACGAGTCCCTCGTGGTCGAAAAAGACGGTCATCTGGTTGCGCTGGTCCATTTTGATGACAATGTGCTGGATTGGGATTACGACAGTGAGGATAAAGTCCTGGAAGAGTTGGAAAAACGCAAGCAGGAGATTCTCGATTTCGTCAATTCGCACGTCAACCGCAACAGCCGGATCAAGGAGGTACAGGTAGAGAAACAGCCGTTTGTCAAGACCGCGACGATGAAAATCCGCCGTTTCCTATACAAGGACGGGGCTTCTCCTGCAACTGGGGAGGGCGATGCGGACGAATCAAAGCCTTCCGATGATGCCTCGCAGAAAGACGATTCTGCAAAATAGAAGCGTTCTAATACTTGCAGATAATTAGATTTTTCGTATTTTTGTAGGCTCTTCGATTATTGAAGATAACTTTAACATTTACGATTATGAAGTACGTATGTTCTGTTTGCGGTTACGAGTATGACGAGGCAGTCGAGGGAACTCCTTTTGCTGAACTTCCCGAGGATTGGACCTGCCCGCTCTGTAGTGTCGGCAAGGACGAGTTTGAGGCGGCCGAATAGTTTTCATCTCGACCGTTTACCAAGATGAATCAGTTGGAAGAAGCGAGGGCGCAGATTGCGACCCTCGATAAAGAGATGGCCGCTCTGTTCGAGCAACGGATGCGGCAGGTTGAGCGCGTGTTGTCCTATAAAATGGCGCACGGACTTCCCATTCTGGATGCGAATCAAGAGGAGAAGGTCCTCGCCCGCAATGTCTCCTATATTCAAGACCCCACCCTCCAAGAGTATTATGTGCTCTTCCAGCGAGGGGTGATGGATGTCTCCAAATCCTACCAGAGCCGTCTGATGCAGGGAATGAAAATCGCTTATTGCGGTATTCCCGGGGCCTTTGCCCATAGTGCGGCCCTCAAACTTTTCCCGGACGCCCAGCCCCTCGATTTCCCCGATTTCGAAGCGGCTTACAAAGCCTGTGAGGAGGGTGTGGCCGATGTTGCCATCCTGCCCATTGTGGCCGTGCCCGGTGCGACCTTAGCGGACATCCGCAAGGTGGTCAGCCATCCACAGGCGCTGGCCCAGTGTTCCGGCTATATCCGCGACCACCAATGGGAGGAGGTGGAGTATGCCAATACGGCGATGGCGGCGCAGTTTGTCGCACAGGCCGGAGATAAGAGCGTCGCGGCGATCGCTTCCGCCGATACCGCCCGGCTGTATGGATTGGAGGTGTTGGACACGCACATCAACGCGTCCAAGGATAACACCACGCGTTTCGCCGTGTTTTCCAAAGCCCAGAACAATCCGTCCGAAGCCAAGTCGGACGACCATTTTATCCTGATTTTTACCGTCCGCAACGAGGCGGGCGCCTTGGCCAAAATCCTGAACATCATCGGCGCGCACGGCTTCAATATGAGTTCGTTGCACAGCCGTCCGATGACCGGTCAGGTGTGGAAGCATTATTTCTTTGCAGAGTTGGAGGGCAATGTCCACTCTTCCAATGGACAGGATTTGCTGCGCCAGCTCTCGACCGTCTGTGACAAATTGAAAATGACGGGTTCGTATCGGAGTGTTTCGCTATGAATATGACCTATAACCGCGAGTTGTTCCACCCGCAAGAAATCAAAGAAATGTATCCCGTCACTCCGGAAGGGGTGGCGTATAAAGTCGCCAACGATGCCGAAATCCGTGCGGTGCTGGACGGCTCGTCTGATAAACTGCTGCTCATCATCGGCCCTTGCTCGGCCGACCGGGAAGATGCCGTGATGGATTATATCGCGCGCCTGCGTCCTGTGCAGGAAAAGGTGAAGGATAAAATCGTCATTATCCCGCGCATTTATACCAACAAGCCCCGCACGACGGGGGCCGGATACAAGGGGATGCTCCACCAGCCGGATCCCATCGCCGACCCCGATTTGTTCAAAGGTTTGGTGGCCATCCGCAAATTGCATCTCCGCGCCTTGTTGGAGACGGGTTTCTCCTGCGCGGACGAGATGCTCTATCCCGAGAACCACCTGTTCCTCTCGGACATTCTTTCCTATGTGGCCGTCGGCGCCCGCAGTGTCGAAAACCAGCAGCATCGGCTCGTGGCCAGCGGACTGGATATCCCTGTGGGGATGAAAAACCCGACGGGCGGAGACCTTTCCGTGATGATGAATTCCATCCGCGCGGCCCAGAGCAGCCATTCCTTCATCTACCGCAACTGGGACGTGCAGAGCGCCGGAAACCCGTACGCCCACGCCATCCTGCGCGGCTATGTGGACAACCACGGCACCAGCCATCCCAACTATCACTATGAGGATTTGCGCGATCTGGCCGACCACTATCAGGAGAGCGGCCTGAAGAATCCCGCCTGCATCGTGGACTGCAACCATTCCAATTCCGGTAAGCAGTACCTCGAACAGGGCCGCATCGCCAAAGAGGTGCTCCATAGTATGCGCCACTGCGAGCGGGTCGCCACCCTCGTCAAAGGCCTGATGATCGAGTCCTACCTCGAAGACGGCGCCCAGAAGTCCGGTGAATGCGTCTATGGCAAGTCCATCACCGACCCCTGCCTCGGCTGGCCCAAAACCGAACGCCTCATCTACGAACTCGCGGAATTGCGATAAGGGTGCTTGAAAAACAGATTGATTCCTTCTGCAGACCAGTCTGACGTCCTATTTCATTTCAGGGGCGTCTTTTCTTGTCACGCCCTGCCTGGCCTTATTTGTTATGCCTGGCCCCGACCTTCT
>CACZWF010000158.1 GCA_902784785.1 uncultured Bacteroidia bacterium | reverse complement strand
AAAGCGGCGTCCAGTTCAGCGAGCAACTTCTCCGAACGCTCTTTCGCCTTGCGAACCTCGAGCCGGAGGGCGCTTTCCTTGTTTTTCAACGTAGGAAGGGCGCTCACCCGCATCTTGAGCTGCTTGGTGATGGTGTTCAGCGAAGTCTTGTTATATTGGAACTTGACAGCCATTATTTCTTCCAGTATTTGTCAATAAGCGCTTGTTTGATACCGGTTTCCGCCGGGGAGAAATACTTGGCGAAGAGTGCCCAGGCCGTGTCGAGCATCTCGTCGAGGGAGATGTTGACGTCGATGGCCAGGATGCGCGTGGCATAATCCTTGGCGTAATCGAGGCAGCGAAGGTCGTAGTCGCTCAGGTCGAAACCGTTCTCCAATTTGGTTTTGGCGTTGGCGGCATCGGAATACAGACGGACGGAGGCGTTCATCACCTGGGAGTGATCCTCGCGGGTTTTCTTGCCCTGTACGTGCTGTTTCAGACGGGACAGGCTGCGGAACGGGTCGATGATGACCTTGCCGGAATCAGGATCCGCACGCAGGTAGAGCTGACCTTCCGTGATATAACCGGTGTTGTCCGGAATGGCGTGGGTGATATCACCGTCGTTCAGCGTGGTGACCGCGATGATGGTGATGGAACCGGCGTCCTTGCTGTGATCGTTCGGGTCGGGCAGCTGCACGGCTTTCTCGTAAATTTTGGCCAGGTCCGAATAAAGAGAGCCCGGCATGGAGTCCTTGGACGGAATCTGGTCCATACGGTTACTCACGATGGAGAGCGCATCCGCATACAGGGTCATGTCCGTCAGAAGAACGAGCACTTTCTCTCCTTTCTCGACAGCGAAATATTCCGCGGCGGCCAGAGCCATATCGGGAATGAGCAGACGCTCCACAGGGGGCTGTTCGGTGGTATTGACGAAAGAAATAATCTTGTCAAGGGCACCGGCCGATTCGAATTCGTGTTTGAAATAGAGGTAGTCGTCGTTGGTCAGACCCATACCGCCGAGGATGATCTTGTCCACATCGGCACGCAGGGCCACCTGTGCCATAACAATATTATAAGGTTGGTCGGCGTCGGCGAAGAAAGGAATCTTCTGTCCGGAAACCAAGGTGTTGTTCAGGTCAATGCCGGCGATACCGGTCGGGATGATCTGACTCGGTTTCTTACGCTTGAAGGGGTTGACGGAGGGGCCGCCGATAGGACGGGCTTCGCCTTCGATTTCGGGACCACCGTCAATGGGATGACCGTATGCATCGAAGAAACGACCGGCCAGTTCCTCGGACACCTTCAATGTGGGAGGTTCGCCCAAAAAGACGACTTCCGCATTGTTGGGAATGCCTTCCGTTCCGGAGAAAACCTGCAGGGTGACCAAGTCACCTTTGGTTTTCACGACCTGGGCCAAACGGCCGTCCACGACCGCCAGCTCATCATTGGAAACACCCGGAGCTTTCAGCGAGACCGTCGCTTTGGTGATGGCCTCCAGGCGGGTAAATGTTTTCTGATATACTTTATTTGCCATTGCTTTCGAGGAGTTGGGTGAGTTGCTGTTGGTATGACTGGAACTTTTCGCTCTCGAACTCGGAGTAGTTCATCTGCCGCAGAATATTGATCATATTCTTGAAATAGTCGCGGCACTGCTCGAAGTCGTCGAAAGTGAAGCTGCGGTCGCAGATGTCAAGGACAAGCTGGAGCATAAATTTCTGCCGGGAAAGCGGGCAGAGGGCGTCGATGTCATCGAAAGTGTCCTGCTGGAGGATGACATAGTCCACGAGTTCGCTCTTCCAGAAGAGTTCGTGGTAGTTCATCGGCACGCCGTCGTCGCCCAGGATGTTGATTTGCTCGCTGGCGTCGCGTCCCTTGCGGATAATGTTCTTGGTCTTGTTGACCATATCCACCCAACCGGGCATGATGCGGTCGGCCAGATGCGTCTCGATTTCAGGATATTCCAGATATTTGGAGTAGGAATCGATAGGGTTTACGGCCGGGTAACGCTTGCGGTCGGCACGGGCCTGTTCGAGGGCGTAGAAGCAGCGGGCCGCTTTCTTG
>CACZWF010000157.1 GCA_902784785.1 uncultured Bacteroidia bacterium | reverse complement strand
AAGTATGCCTCGTGGTGCATCCTCGGAGTCGGCGTGCTGATTGTGCTTCTCGGAGTCATCATGGGCTTCGAAGCGAGCAACGCAGTCGCCATCGACCTGATGCTCTACTGGTCTTACGCGTTGATTGGTATCGCTCTGTGCGCGATTATCGTGCTCGGCCTTTTCCTGGCTGCCAAGAATGATATCAACCAACTCAAGTCCATCGGCATAGTTGTCGGCGGCGGACTCCTGCTGGTGCTGATTGCCTGGTTGCTCGCACCCGCATCCGCTCCCCTCGCCTACAACGAGCCCGCTGTCACCCACAGCGACCTCAAACTCACCGACACCGTACTGAATCTTACTTATATTGCTTGCGGCGCGGCCATTGCGTCCATCATCTTCAGCACTATCTGGAACGCAGTTCGTAAATAAGGAGAAAGATTATGGCTTCGAAAAAAACACCAGAGATTAATTCAAGTTCAACGGCGGACATCGCATTCCTCTTGTTGTGCTACTTCCTGATGACCACCACCATGGGGTCGCAGACGGGTTTGCAGCGCCGTCTTCCTCCTATGCCTGATCCCAATCAGAAACAGGAGGACCAGAAAGCGAAAAGGCGTAACATCATCATCGTGAAGATCAACAGCGCCGACCGCATCTTTGCTGGTAACGAGCCTATATCTGACGTCAAATTCCTCAAGGACAAAATCAAAGAATTCATCAGCAACCCCGCCGACAACGAGTCCCTGCCTGAAAAACAGGATACCGAAATCGAGGGCTACGGTATCGCCAAAGTTTCCAAGGGCGTTATTTCCCTGCAGAACGACCGTGGTACCAGTTATCAAGCATACATTGCCGTCCAGAACGAACTCGTGAAAGCCGTCAACGAACTGCGTGACGATTTCGCGATGCAGTGGAGAGGCAAGAAGTATGCGAAGCTGACGGAAGAAGAGCAAGAGATTGTCCGTAAGGCTGTGCCTCAGAACATTTCCGAGGCCGAACCCAAGGATGTTAGTAAAAAATAAAGGAGAAACAGCGTATGTCAAAGTTTAAACCGGGTGAGAAAAAAGGAATGCCCGCCATCAGCACCTCATCGTTGCCTGATATCGTTTTCATGCTCCTGTTCTTCTTTATGGTGACGACGCAGATGCGTGAAACGGAAAACAAAGTGTCCGTCACGCTCCCCAGCGCCTCCGAGATTGTCAAATTGGAAAGGAAAGACCTGGCTTCCTACATCAACATCGGTTCTCCGGTCCGCCACTTGCAGGCCCAGTATGGTACCGATGCCCGTATCCAGCTCAACGATTCCTTCAAGACCGTCGATGACATCCGCGACTTTATCGCCGCCGAACGTGAGGCTATGAAAGAGGGCGACCGTCCTTTGATGACCGTCTCCATCCGTGCCGACGAGCAAGTCCGTATGGGTATCGTCACTGACGTCAAACAAGAGCTCCGCAGATGCTCCGCTTTGAAGATTATGTACGCCGCGCGCAAACCGGCGGAATAATTCTTCCGACACGATAGGAAATGGGCTGGCCAAATGACCTCATTTTGGTCAGCCCCTTTTATAAGAAGCACAAACGCTTCAAATATTGAAAACAATGGGAAAGATTGCCAGAAGCAAAGTGAAAGAACTCCTGCAGATGAAAGCAGGAGAAGATGTTCTTGCCAAAGGTTGGGTGAGAACCAAAAGAGGAAACAAAGAAGTGGCGTTCATCGCCTTGAACGATGGCTCCACCATCAATAATATACAAATCGTCGTGGACAAGACGCGGTTTGAGGAAAGCCTGCTCGCCCGGATTACCACCGGCGCGTGCCTGGCCGTCACCGGCAAATTGGTCGAGTCCATCGGCAGCGGACAAGCCGTGGAAATCCAGGCGTCCGAGATTGAAATTTACGGAGAATGCGATCCCGTCCGCTTCCCCCTGCAGAAGAAGAACGCTTCCTTCGAGTATCTGCGGACCGTCGCCCATATGCGTCCCCGCACCAATACCTTCGGTGCCATCCTGCGCATCCGCAGCCATATGGCCAACGCCATCCATCAGTATTTCTACAACAAGGGTTTCGTCTATCTGCACAC
>CACZWF010000156.1 GCA_902784785.1 uncultured Bacteroidia bacterium | reverse complement strand
TGCGCCTTGCGGGGGACGGCGCAAATAGAGGAATCGTCCAGTTTGTGAACTGGACGATGAAGCCGCCCACCTTGCGGTGCCCGAAAAACGTTGCGGGCTTACGCTTTTCCTTGCGTTTTTCGACCGCTGCGGAAAGCCAGCCCTGCCTTTTTCTGCCACTGGCAGCGGCAGGACTGCCTTCCCCGGCGCGTTCGATTACACATTCGAATCCCACCCGTTTTCATGAAAAACAAAAGCCCCGCCGGATGGCGGAGCTTTTGCTTTTGGCGGACAGGGTGGGATTCGAACCCACGAGCCTCTTGCGAGACTACCTGATTTCGAGTCAGGGCCGTTATGACCACTTCGATACCTGTCCATATTGATTTGCTTTGCTATTATAGCGGATGCCGCGGGAAAATGCAAGGGATTATTATTTCTCCTTGAATTATATTTTTCGTAATTTATTTTATATAAACATCTTGACAAAGTTTGCAGGCTGCGCTATACTGTTGGCAAGATATGAGAAAAGGGATGACTTCATATGAAAAAGACCTTATACAGCCTGATGCTCAACGACGAGGTCGTGCGTGAGATCGACCGCCTCGCCCATCGCACAGGCTCCAACCGCTCGGCGCTGATTAATCAGATCTTAGCCGAGTACGTAAACTACACCACACCAGAGCGCAGAATCAACGACGTGCTCTCCGCCATCGACGCGCTGATGCAGCCTTCGCGGGAGCTGGTGCCGTTCTTTGCGCCGAACAGCCTCTCGATGTCGCTGAAAAGTTCACTGGAGTATAAGTATCGCCCGACGGTCAAGTATGAGGTGGAGCTTTACCGTGGGCTGGAGGAATCCATCGGGCAGATCTCCGTTGTGTTCCGCACCCAGTCCATGGCACTCATCCAGGCGATGACGGAATTTTTCCGTCTCTGGAAGCGGATCGAGGACACGCATTTGAAGCCGCTGACAGGGGCGAAGATCGACTATGCCCTGTACGACGGCAAATTTGTCCGCTCCATCTCTGCCCCGGATCGGGACTGCACGACGGATGAGCTGGCGACAGCACTGTCGGAATACATCAAACTCTTTGACAAGCTGATGAAGGCCTACCTTGCCGGACGCCTCGACGACCACGACGTGGAGGCCGCCTACTTCTCCCAGATGCGGAACAGCCCGGTGCATATCTAGTATAAAT
Organism: uncultured Bacteroidia bacterium; assembly: GCA_902784785.1. Classification (GTDB taxonomy): domain Bacteria; phylum Bacteroidota; class Bacteroidia; order Bacteroidales; family UBA932; genus Cryptobacteroides. The sequence continues at coordinate 939 of CACZWF010000156.1, read as the reverse complement.
TTTTTGATATGTAATTGAGGCTGCTTTGCCGCCTCAATTACTCCCTAAGCCGAGCTTAGCGAGGCCTCGCGCCGACCAAACACGGCGTGTCACGCACCGCCGTGTGCGATAAGCGCGAGTATCTCAATTGCGAACCGCGTTCGCAATTGAATTAGAAAGTGAGGGATAACATGAACGAATACAACTACACCCAAAATTCCATAAAAGCCCTGCAGACCGCCCAGGCTATGGCCCAGGAAAACAGCAACAACTACCTCATGCCGGAGCATCTGCTCTACGCCCTGGTAGACCAGGACGGCGGTACCATCCAGACCATCTTCCAGAAGCTCGGCGCGGACTGCAACGCCATCCTCTCGGAACTGGACACCGAGATTTCCCGCCTTCCCAAGGTGAGCGGTCAGCCGGAGGTCTATGCATCCAACGAGACGAGCCGCGTCATCAACGCCGCCGCCAAGGCCGCCAAATCCATGGGCGATGAATATATCTCCGTCGAGCACCTGATGATCGGCATTTTCGCCAGCGCTACCCCGGCGGTCAAGCGCATCCTCGCCAACCACAACATCACCAAGGCGGGGTTCTCGAATGAACTGAGCAAGATCAAGTCCGGCCCCGTAACCTCCGACAATCCCGAGAGCACTTACGATGCCCTGACAAAGTACGGCACCGACCTTGTCAAGCGCGCAAGAGAGAACGAACTGGACCCCGTGATCGGCCGTGATTCCGAGATTCGGAATGTCATCCGCATTCTCTCCCGCAAGACCAAGAACAACCCCGTCCTGATCGGCGAGCCGGGCGTCGGCAAGACCGCCATCGCCGAGGGTCTGGCCCAGCGTATCGTCAAGGAGGACGTGCCCGAGGGTCTCAAGGACAAAACCATTTTTTCTCTGGATATGGGCGCGCTCATTGCGGGCGCCAAATACCGGGGCGAATTTGAGGAAC
>CACZWF010000155.1:1959-4087 GCA_902784785.1 uncultured Bacteroidia bacterium | reverse complement strand
GTGGGGGCGTCGAGGATAGTGCCGGCGCCGAGGGCCATTTCGGGACATTCTACGCGGACGAAGTCGATGACTTCTTGAAAGACGCGATGGGCGCCGTCACCGCGGTTGGTCCATTCGAAAGCACGGATGCCGCCGTCGTAGCAAGCCTTGATGACTTTCTTGGCGAGGTTGGCATCGGGATTATAGAATACAGGAACAATACCGGTCGAACGGATGATGCCGAGGGTATCGAGTTTTTTGAATTTGGACATATTATTTATTATTAGATTGCCGGTCGGGGCCGGCAATGATGTTTAACGACTGACGCGGCCGCTGCCGCCGCCTTTGATGAGACCTTCCACTTCGGATACGCTGACGCGGTTGTAGTCGCCGATGATGGTGTGCTTGAGCGCCGAAGCTGCTGCGGCGAATTCAATCGCCTGCTGGTCGGTATCGTAGGCCAGCAAACCATAGAGCAGGCCGCCCATAAAGGAATCGCCGCCGCCCACGCGGTCCACGATGTGGGTGATGTCGTAACGACGGCTCTGCCAAAGCGTCTTGCCGTCATACAGTACGCCGCCCCAGGTGTTGTGGTTGGCGTTGATGGAGCCGCGCAGGGTGATGGCCACTTTCTTGCAGCGCGGGAACTTTTGCATAAGTTGCCGGCAAACGCTGACGAACGCGGTCTGGTCGATTTCCCCGCCCGTTTTCTCCGCGTCGAATCCCTCGGGTTTGATGCCGAATTCCTTCTCCGCGTCTTCTTCGTTGCCCAGAATGAGGTCGCAACCGGCGACCAGCTCCGGCATCACTTCAGCGGCCGTTTTGCCGTACTGCCAGAGTTTCTTGCGGTAGTTGAGGTCGCAGGAGACCTTCACGCCCATTTCATTGGCGATTTTGATGGCTTCCAGACAAGCGTCGGCGGCACCCTGGCTCAGAGCAGGGGTGATGCCCGTCCAATGGAACCAGTCGGCTCCGGCGAGAACCTTGCGCCAATCGACCATACCCGGCTGGATGTCGGCAATCGAAGAATGGGCCCGGTCGTAGACGACCTTGGAACCGCGTGCGACTGCTCCGGTCTCCAGATAATAGATACCCAGACGCTCGCCGCCATAGACGACTCCGTCCAGCTGCACGCCCAAGCCCTTGAGTTCGGCGGTACACATATCCGCTATGTCGTTTTTCGGGAGACGGGTGACAAAATGCGCATCCACTCCATAATTGGCCAGAGAAACGGCCACATTAGCCTCACCACCTCCGAAGGTGGCGTCAAATTGGCGGGCCTGCGAGAAACGCAGATAACCCGGCGTCGAAAGACGAAGCATCACTTCGCCGAAGGTAACAACTTTTGCCATTATTTTACGAATTAAAATCCCTTTTATAGGCCTTTTGGCGACCTTTTTCAAAATTGAGCGTTAAGGTAAAAACAATTCGTTAATAAAACAAATAAAAAGTAGTGAAAATTGATAAAAATTATCATTAAATTTGTCCCTCAATATTGCAAAAAATCGCCTGATATGAAATTCATCAACCAAGACTTCATGCTGCAAAGCCGTACGGCGCAGGAACTTTATCACGGGTATGCGGAAAATATGCCCATCATCGACTATCACTGTCATCTGGTCCCCCAGCAGATTGCCGAGAATATCCAATTCCGGGACATCACCCAGTTGTGGCTGGTGGACGGACATTATGGCGACCATTATAAATGGCGCGCTATGCGGGCCAACGGGGTGTCCGAAGATTACCTGACCGGCGGAAAATACAGCGCTTGGGAGACGTTCCAGAAATGGGCCGAAACCGTGCCCGCCACGATGCGCAATCCTCTTTATCATTGGACGCATCTGGAACTGAGCCGCGTGTTTGGGATTGACAAACTGCTTTCGCCCAAGACGGCCCGGGAGATTTTCGAGGAATGCAATGCCAAATTGGCGACCCCCGAATTTCGCGGACAGGCCCTCATCCGTCGCTTCAACGTGGAAGTGGTCTGTACGACCGACGACCCTGCCGACGACCTGCGCTGGCACAAGATGATTGCCGAGAAACCTTTCGGCACCAAGGTGATTCCCGCCTGGAGGCCCGACAAGGCGATGGCCATCGAGGATCCTGTTTCCTATAAGGCTTATATCGAGAAACTCGGGGAGGCTGCCGG
>CACZWF010000155.1:0-1922 GCA_902784785.1 uncultured Bacteroidia bacterium | reverse complement strand
ACTTCTTCGCCTCGATGGGCTGCAAACTCTCGGACCACGGGTTGGAGGCCTTCTATGCCGCCGACTATACCGACACGGAAATCGCCTTCATTTTCAAGCAGACGCTCGCGGGCAAACGTCCCTCCGAATTGGATCTGGACAAGTTCCGCAGCGCTTTCCTGCACGATATGGCCGTGATGGACGCCGAGGCCGGCTGGGCCCAGCAGTTCCACGTGGGCGCCATCCGCAACAACAACACCAAGATGTTCTCGCTCGTCGGCCCTGACACGGGTTACGACGCCATCCACGACTTGTCCATCGCGTATGCCGGCAACAAGTTCTTCAACCGCCTGGCTTCCGAAGACAAACTGGCCAAGACCATTCTCTACTGCCTCAATCCCAAAGACAATGAGGTGATGATGACGATGGCGTATAATTTCAACGACGGAACGGTGCCCGGCAAGATGCAGTTCGGCAGCGGCTGGTGGTTCCTGGATCAGGAAGTGGGTATGCGCCGTCAGATGGACGCTTTGAGCGTGCTCGGGCTGTTCAGCCGTTTCGTGGGTATGCTCACCGACTCCCGCAGTTTCATCAGTTATCCTCGTCACGAATACTTCCGTCGCATCCTCTGCGATGTGCTCGGCAAGGATGTCGAGGAAGGTAAACTGCCGGCCAGCGAACTGGAGACCATCGGCAAGATGGTGCAGGACATCAGTTACAACAACGCCAAAAATTATTTCCAATTCTAGTGAAAGCGCTCCGTATCAATCCCGCCGACAATGTGGCCGTCGCCTTGCAGGATCTTCCGAAAGGGGAGGTGGTGGAAGGTGTACGCCTGTTGGAAGATGTGCCCCGCGGGCACAAAATCGTGCTGACGGACCTCTCGGAAGGGGAGAATGTCATCAAATACGGCTATCCCATCGGCCACGTCACCCGGGCTGCGGCGGCCGGAAGCAAGGTGGACCACTCGTGCATCAAGACCAATCTGGAGGGTTTGCTGGACTATTCCTATGAGCCTGCCCTGGTGGAGATCCCCACTGCGGCGCAGAAGCGTACCTTCAAGGGTTTCCGTCGCGCGGACGGACAGGTGGGCATCCGCAACCAGATCTGGGTGATTCCGACCGTGGGTTGCGTCAACGGCGTTTGCGAGGAGTTGGTCCGGCGCTTCAAGGAAGAGATGGCCGATCGGGGGTCTGTGGACGCGATGGTGGCGTTCCCGCACAACTACGGCTGCTCCCAACTCGGCTCCGACCACGAAAACACCCGTACCATCCTCGCCGATATGGTACATCATCCCAATGCCGGCGGTGTGCTGGTCGTCTCGCTGGGCTGCGAGAACAACCAGTTGGACGCTTTCCGCCAGTTGGTCGGGCCGGTCGATGAGGCGCGCGTCAAAATGTTCGTCACCCAGCAGGTGGAAGACGAGATCGAATATGGCCTGCAATGCCTGCGGGAAATCTACGCCGTTTGCAGCCGGGATGTCCGCGAAGAGGTGCCGGTGAGCGAACTGCGCATCGGCCTCAAATGCGGTGGCTCCGACGGCCTGTCCGGTATTACGGCCAATCCTTTGCTCGGCGTTTTCTCCGACTGGATTGTCGCCCAGGGCGGCACCACCGTGCTGACCGAAGTTCCCGAAATGTTCGGCGCCGAGACCATTCTGATGAACCGCTGCCAGGACCGGGCGACCTTCGACCAGACGGTCAGCCTCATCAATGACTTCAAGGAATATTTCATCCGCCAGGGGATGCCCGTGTATGAGAACCCTTCGCCGGGCAACAAGGCCGGCGGCATTTCCACCCTGGAGGAGAAATCCCTCGGCTGTACCCAGAAATGCGGCAAGAGCATTGTGCGCGGGGTTTTGAAATATGGAGAGCGTCTGCAAAAGAAGGGGCTCAACCTGCTCAGCGCCCCTGGCAACGACTTGGTGGCTTCCACCGCCTTCG
>CACZWF010000154.1 GCA_902784785.1 uncultured Bacteroidia bacterium | reverse complement strand
AATGCGCTGGCCGTCGTACCACCAGATGTTGGGATCCCGAGTCTGCAGGAAGTCCACGTCATTCTGAACCTCTTCGGTCACCATTTTCTTGAACCAGTTCACGAAATGGCGAGCATCCCGCAGACTGGCGTGTGAACCATCACTGGGTACCGGCCCAACAACTAAATCAGATCTGTGCAGCGCCTCCAAATAATCCTTCTTGTTCCGGCTCCGGACGACGACCATCGGATAATTGTATCTGGCCAGGATATAGTTGGCGAGCAGTCGCGCAATTCGTCCGTTACCGTCCTCAAAAGGATGTATCCGAATATAGCGATAGTGGAAGAGGGCCGCTAATTCAACAGGATTGAGATCTCCGGATTCTTCCGCCCAGTTATACCAGTCCACCAAATCTGTCATCAACGCTGTGGTTTCTTCCGGAGAAGCATATTCAAAACGGTCGCCGTATCGAGTAATAACACTATTGGGACGTGTTTTATATGTTCCCGCGTGTATGGTATAACTGGTTACGGTTCCATCAGGGAGAGTTCGATACACAGGATAGTCCTCGCGGAGTAAGGTCTTGTGCAACTGGCGGATGAAAGTCTGCGTCAGAGGAGTGTCCTTCAAAGAAGATTGCTCCTTCATCATTATCAACCCGACATTGCTCGCTTTCATCTCCTCAAAATCTTTCATCTCAGCCTCGCCAACTACTTTACCAAACAGCAACAGCAATTCCGTCTGGCCATAGGTCAACGTGTTCCCTTCAATGTGGTTACTATTGTAGTTGAACTCCACGGTGAATTTGCGGCTCAAGCGGTCCCTATCTTTGTCCGATAGAGGTTGTAAGGCGCACCAAGCTTCGTATGTCTCATTCCAATTCATACTCCGAGTTTTTCGCAAATATAGCAAAAAGGTGGTAACTTACCACCATATTTGGCAAAATTACCGCCAAATTCCGATAAAATGCTGCCTTGTCTGCACCCACCTTTCCGTAGCAATCACATTTTCGGGAATTTGTCTTCACTCACTATGTGGCCCGAGAACGATTGTCACTTTTGGAAAAGCGAAAATGATACAAGAAAACACTTTTGGAAAAGTGAATTATCGGCAATAGCACTTTTGGAACGAGTCCGTTAAATCAGCCCGTCAAACTTCGTCATCGAGTTCGCCTTGATGGAATCCACGATGTCGAAATAAGGCTTCATGGCCTTGTCGTCGGAGTGGCCGGAGGCCGGCGCCACGCGCCGCGCGGCCTAACGATACCGGCGGAAGGAGTAGGTGGTGATGCCCGCCGCGGTCTTTTTCTGGATGACCAGTTTCGAGTGGGTCAACGAAACGACATCATAAGTCCCCGAAAGGCGCATTTCGTAGCGGAGCCCCTGCGTAAGCCAGAGCGTCTTCGTAAAGCCGAGCTGCTTTTTGGAGGCGTTGTAAGAGAACTGCGCCCCGTCGACATCCACATCCTTGAGATCCAGCATCGTGAAGCTGCCCTTCTTGGCCAGGGCGATGCGGGGCTCGCTCAGGGAAAGATAGAAATGGACGCCGGAGTAATCGACTTGATTCTTCGACTCCAGTGCCCACACACCGTAGATGGAGCCGGTGATGTCACCGGTATGATTCACACGCGACACCCCGCAGGAGGTCAGCAGGGCCATGCAGGCGACGACCGCCGCAAACAACACTCTTTTCATAATCGTTCCGAACAAAAGCAAAGATACGGCAAGGTAATCATTTCAGAGATAATATCCAACTGCCCGTCACCCTCCGTCAGGGACAGGGGGATATCCCTTCCTTTCCGTCCAGGGACCACTGGACCTGCCAGGTGCGGCCGTCGGTCTGATCCAGCAGGATGAAGGTCCACATGGTTTCCGTAGGATAAAGCGTGAATCGTCCGGGGGTCGGATCGCGGCTGTACACAAGCGGAAGAAGGTTGACCGGGGCCTCGAGATAGCGCCGGCCCCCGGCCGGCGGAATCCGTCCTCTCCGCTGAAATGCCTTACAGAGCACTCTGTGAGGGATTTTTCGTAAATAGTGGCCCAAAAAATGTCCCAAAAACGCGAAAATGGCCCAATAAAAAATTGTTCGAAGTTGAGCGACTTTTAGAGAAGAACGCCTACATTATCTCCAACGTATACTTCCTTCTCCAAGGACAGC
>CACZWF010000153.1 GCA_902784785.1 uncultured Bacteroidia bacterium | reverse complement strand
GAAGGTATAATCCACCGTCATCACCTTCTGCTCGATGGGGAGGACTAGAAAGGTCAATTTCAGCGTGTTGTCGCCCAAAACTATACGATCGCTCGGATCATTAATGCTGATGAAAAGCCTCTTGAGGGTGTCAGAAACGGTCGTTATGGGAGCAAAGTCGGCGGTGGTGCCGGTAGTTGCATCGGCCTTGAAAGAGGTGGCGAAACTGCCGCCGAGGGCACTGCCAACAGAGGGATCGTTCAAATCACGACGCCCGGGCGAGGTGGCGTTATCTCCGTTGTTGTGCAGGTCCGTGCGCAAATCCACCCGCTTGAGCCGATAATTCTTGGCACCGGCATCCGCTGCAGTAACAATAAGTTTGACGGCCGAATAGAGCGGCTTGAAACGCAGGGAGACCTTCTTGTAGCCCGCATCCGCTCCCGGCATGGCGGACGCCGCATAAAGGTAGGCGTTCTTCATGTCAGGAAGGTACTCGTAGCACGTCTGGCCGTTACCCAACAAACCATCGGTATAAGTAATCACATCCAGGTACTCCTGCTGGCGGCAAGGGGCATCCGCGCTGTCGGAATCCATCCCTTCCTTCTTGTTGATGCTGGCCGAAACACGCGCCAGATGCTTCGCCGGGTCGTCCGGATCTGCCGATTTGTCCAGCAAGAAATCGGTCACTTTGGTCGAAGGCCTTACCGTGTTGTCAGAGGTGGGATACACGGCATAGAAGTAATGCTTGTCGCTGTCCGTGCTCCCGGCAGGACGGGACCAGTAAAAATTATCGTCACTGCTGCCGCTGTAAGGCTTTGCATCGGCATAGTCTTCACGGGAATTGTCACTTGGATTGGTAAAGCCGCTGATTTCCTCCACCTTATAGCTGACGGAAGTTTTGTTGTTTTTGGGCGTGAAGTTGGTCTGGGAGATGATTTGAATAACATCCTGATAGGACGGCTTGTCTGGGTCCGTCTCATTCTTTCCATTCCAGTTGATGCGCTCGTAGCGCACCTTGTTCAGGAGGAGGAAGGTTTTGTCGTCTCCCGCATAGGTTGTCTTGGTGAGGGGCTCGTTGTCATCGGCCCCGCCCATGTAGGTGTCCAGGCCGAAGCGGACCACGGGGTCGAACTCCGCGAAGCGCTCCTCTCCCTGTTCGGGCTGCAGCTCATGCTCCTTCTCCTTCACGCAGGAAAGCGTCGCGAGCAATGCCATCGTTATTCCTAAAACCTTATGTTTCATATATTTCGCCAAAACCAGTCTTAAACATACAATCGGTCAAAGTTAGCGAAAATATCCGAATAATACAACTATCGGCCTGCCCGTATAAGCCAAAAAACGCTTCCAAGAAGCTGTTTTCAAAAATTTTGCAGCAAATCATAATTTCACTATCTTTGCATAACATATTATTGCTTATACTTATTATCAAAGCATAACACATAAAATAATATGCAATACAGACTTGACAATTATAGCCGAAACCCACAAATGTTGATGGACCGCCTTGCACAAAACTGTAAGGCCAGACGTCTTGAGAAAGGGTACAGCAGAAAAACGCTGGCCAAGATTGTCGGCGTTCCCGCTCCCACGATAGCCCGCTTCGAGCAAAGCGGAAACATTTCCCTTAAGTCCCTGTGTATGCTGGTCATCGAGTTTGATTTCTTCGATGAACTAAGCGCAATCATGGACCATACCAAATACACAACGTCCGCTGAACTGGAACAAATCAACCAAAACAACAACAGGAGGAGAGGAAGATGATTGTTGACATTAACAAAATAAAGGTCCTATACCGCAACGAGCCCGCAGGCACGCTGCAAATGGATCCGGCAAGCGGCGTATGCGTATTCGAGTACGACAAACCCTGGCTCGCGAACGGCTTTTCCCTTTCTCCGACAGAACTTCCACTCCAAAACGGGCTTATATATGGAAACAGGGACCTTTTCGACGGCAACTTCGCCACATTCGAAAACAGCCTTCCCGACGGATACGGCCTTTACCTCCTGGACAGGATGCTGTGCAGGAGAGGTTCATCCCTCAGAGGACTGACCCCCCTGCAGAGACTCTCCATCATCGGGACTGCCGGGATGGGGGCGCTTGCCTATCTTCCGATGATGCCCGGCATTCAGACGCAACGCGAAGTAGATGAAATTGCTCAACTGGATGAAATTCAGGAGGAAGCGCTGAGTGTTCTGTCAGAGAAAGACTCCGGGGAACCG
>CACZWF010000152.1 GCA_902784785.1 uncultured Bacteroidia bacterium | reverse complement strand
TGGTGATGAAAAAATTATTCTTTTTGATAGCCGTTTTTGTTGCTTCGGCTGTATTGGCAGGGGCGCAGACACTCAGCGTCGAGGCGCCTAATCTGGTGGCCGTCGGGGAGCAGTTCAATGTGAGTTTCGTCTATGACGGCAACGAATCGGTTTCCGATTTCAATTGGAACAGCGGTGCTGATTTCCAGGTTATCTGGGGACCGCAGCAAGGGAGTTCCACCAGCATCAGCATTGTCAACGGCAAGACGACCAAGAGTGTCCGCCGCAGTTATACCTATGTGTTGCAGGTGTCCACGCCCGGCGTCTTTACTATTCCTTCCGCTACCTTGAATGCCAAAGGAAAGGTGCTGACCTCGCCGGAACGCCGGATTGAAGTAGTGGGTTCTGCCGGTTCGCAGGGTTCTTCGACGACTTCTCCGCAAGCGGGCGCTTCTTCCGGTGCGCAGAATTCGACGGAAAGTGTCGAGAAAGGGAATGACATCATTCTCAAGATGGTGCTGGACAAACGCCAGGTTACCCTAGGGGAGCCGGTCCGGGCGACGCTCAAACTCTATCAGCGCGTCAATATCACGGGTTTTGACGATGTGAAACTGCCTTCTTTCAACAATTTCTGGAGCCAGGACGTGACACCTCCGGGAGATATCAGTTTTGTTCGGGAAAACTACAAAGGGGCCATCTATAATGCGGCCGTTATCAAAGATTATGTGATTATCCCCCAGAAGAGCGGCAGTCTTGTCATCGAACCGGCTGAATTGGTCTGTCTGGTCTATCATCGCGTTTCCCGGAACACGGGCAGTATCTTCGATAATTTTTTTGACGACTATACCACGATACGTAAACGCGTGGCTACCGATGCGGTCACGGTGACGGTGCGCGACCTGCCCCGTCCGGCGCCTGCCGGTTTCTGCGGTGGCGTGGGACAGTTTGAAATCAGCGCCCGTCTCAGCCGCGACAGTCTCAAGACCCACGAGGCTGCTTCGCTTTTCGTGACGGTCAAGGGGAAAGGCAATTTGTCGCTGCTGGAAGCGCCCAAGGTGCAGTTCCCGCCTGATTTTGAATTGTATGATGTCAAAATCAGCGACAAGATTGACAAGAATTCCGGCGGCATTTCCGGCAGCCGGACCTACGAATTTCCTTTCATTCCCCGCAGTTGGGGTGATTTCTCCATCAAACCTATCGAGTATGCCTGGTATGATGTGAAAAAGAAGGATTATGCCTCGAGCGCGACGCCTGAACTGCCATTGGTGGTATTGCGGAGCGAGGAAAGTGCAAGCGGCTCCAACGACCCGCAGATCATCATCGCCGGGACCAACAAGAAGGGCGTCAAGAACCTGGGAAGCGATATCCGTTATATCCATACGGAAAACAAAGGCTTGCACGCCGACAATCCTTTCCTGTTGGGCTCCAAAGCCTTCTATTTGATTCTTTGCACAATGATCGGGGCCGCTGCAGCGGCGCTGGTTGTCGGGTTGGTGCGTCGCCGTCGCAGTGCGGATGTCGTCGGCTCCCGCAAGCGCAAAGCTACGCGTATGGCCCGCAAACGTCTGAAACAAGCCCAAGTGTTGCTGGATAAAGGCATTGTCTCCGCTTTCTATGAAGAATTGCACAAGGCCTTGGTCGGTTTCGCCTGCGACAAACTCAATATGCCTACGGCCCGTTTTACCAAAGACAATCTCCAGCAGGAGTTGATGGACCGGAAGGTGAGTGCGGAGGATGCGGCGGCCTTCATCGAACTTTTGGATGCGTGTGAAATGGCCCGTTACAGTCCTTCGGACGGACAGGACGCGATGCGCAGGCACTTTGAACAAGCCGAACAATTGATTTCAAACCTGGATTCCCGGATGACAGAAAAGAAAACCCTTCTTCCGCTGATCGTGCTCTTGTTGATGCTGACCGGATCTCCTGCCGCCCACGCGGCGACCGATTATGTGGATTCGCTTTGGACCAAGGCGACCGCGGATTACAGTGCGGGCCAGTATGAAGACGCGGCCCGGGACTATGCATCCATTGCCGCTCTCGGATTGCAGTCGGCCGATTTGCACTACAACTGGGGCAATGCCTGCTACAAGCAAAAAGACTATGGTCACGCCATTCTACACTATGAAAAGGCCCTCAAGCTGAACCCTGCGATGGATGACGCCCGGTACAACCTTGAAATGGCCCGGTCTTTCATCGTAGATGATATCGAGCAGGTGCCGGAACTGATATTCGTGAC
>CACZWF010000151.1 GCA_902784785.1 uncultured Bacteroidia bacterium | reverse complement strand
CGCATTGACCAGCTTGAATATTTCTGAACTGGGGAATCTCTCCAACCTGGGTTGTTACAAAAATCAGCTGACCAGCCTGGATGTGTCGGCCAACACCAAGCTTTCCGAATTGTACTGCAGCAATAATCTGCTGTCATCCCTTGATGTTTCGTCGAACCTTTCTTTAACGACGCTGAGTTGCCACTCGAACCGGCTGACCAGCCTGGATGTGAGCAACAACACCCGTATTTCCAGTCTGTATTGCTACGGGAATCAGATTCCGCAACTCGACGTATCCGCCTGCGCAAGCACGCTGACAGTCGACTGCAACCCGATGAACAATGCGGACGGCGAGAACGTCCTGACGAAACTCATTTACCGGAGCACGCAAACGAAAGCCGACACATGGGACGTTCCGGAAGGGACCATCCGTCAGGTGTTGTAAGACAATACATAACAGCGGGCAAGGGCCCGCACCGGCATTCATCTCCGCTCCCTGCGTATGTCAGGGGGCGTAGATGAATCTTTGTCATTTCGATAAAAAATGCTTAAATTGCTTGTCCATTCTCAAAAACACGGAAAGCATATGTACAACGGAGAAAAATTAAACCCGAAACAATTCATTGAAGAATCCATCGCGCAGATCAAGGAACAAGTCGGCGGCGATACCGTCGTCCTGGGCCTTTCCGGCGGTGTGGATTCCACGGTCACGGCGCTGCTCGTCGACAAGGCCATCGGCCACAAGCTCGTCTGCATCTTCGTGGACCACGGTCTGCTGCGCAAGAACGAATTCGAAGAAGTCCTCGCCCACTACGAGGGGATGGGACTCAACGTCATCGGCGTACGTGCAGCCGACCGGTTCTTCGCGGCCTGCAAAGGCATCACCGACCCGGAGCTGAAGCGGAAAGCCATCGGCAAGACATTCATCGACGTGTTCGCCGACGAGGCCCGCAAGGTCAAGGATGCCAAATGGCTTGCACAAGGAACCATCTGGCCAGACATTGCCGAATCCTTCTCGGACAAAGGGACGATCAAGAGCCACCACAACGTGGGCGGCTTGCCCGAAGACCTCGGCTTCGAACTCGTCGAACCGCTGAAATACCTGTACAAGTTCGAAGTCCGCGAAGTGGGTGCCGCGCTCGGGCTCAACGCGCACTTCTTGGGCCGCCATCCCTTCCCCGGACCCGGCCTGGGCGTCCGCTGCCTCGGAGAACTGACGCCGGAGCGCATCCACATCCTCCAGGAGGCGGATGCCGTCTTCATCGACGCACTGCGGCGTGAAGGCCTGTATGACAAAATCTGGCAGGCTGCCGTCGTCCTGCTTCCCGTCCGCAGCACGGGTATCAAGGACGGACGCCGGTCCTTCGACAATGTCGTCGCACTGCGCGCCGTCAATTCCGTGGACGCCGTGACAGCCGAAGTCGTGACGCTCCCGGTCGAGTTCCTCATCAAAGTCGCCCAGGAGATCGTCGCCCAGGTGGACGGCGTGAACCGCGTCGTCTACGACGTCACCCCGAAACCGCCGGCAACCATCGAGTGGGAATAGCGTGAGCGCTTTCCTGAGGCATTACGGACAGACCCTGGCGCTGCTGACAGGCATCGTCGCCGGCGGGGCGTGCGGCCTGCTCCTTCCCGGAGTCGTGCCGTATGTGCGCCCCGTCGGCGAACTGTTTATCAACCTCATCTTCGTCCTCGTGGTGCCGCTGGTCTTCTTCAGCGTCGCCCTGGCCGTCCTTCGGATGCACCGCAGCGGCATGCTGGGCAGGGTGATGTCATGCACCTTGCTGGTCTTCCTGGGCATGTCCATCGTCGCAGCGGGTCTCGCGCTCGCCGCCGTCTCCATCGGCAATCCGCTGGACGGCGCAGCGGCGCAGCTCCTTTCCAACGCGTCCGGGCAGGTCGCGGAAAACAGTGACGGATCGCTGGGAGAAGCCCTCGTCCAGGCCCTTTCCGTGCCGGACTTCCCGATGCTCTTCTCGAAAGAACACCTGCAGAGATTTCATCTGATATATACAAAAACGGTCTTTACCTGACCGGAGGTTCAAGTAAAATAAAAGATCTCGGACAATTTTTCTATCAGCAATTAGGACTCAAGGTAAACCTTTGTAATGAGCCTGAGGATTCTGTTGTAATGGGGCTTGGCGCCGTGATAGAAAACCCAAAACTGACAAGACTTACTCAATAAATCCGTAGGAGGCGGATATGCGTAAACGTAAAAGAAGATTCAGGATACATCCAAAATATGTTT
>CACZWF010000150.1 GCA_902784785.1 uncultured Bacteroidia bacterium | reverse complement strand
GGAGTTTCAATGAAATAAAAACAAATATGTGACACAATGAGTAGTTTTAAATCTTCTGGCGTTATTTCTGAGAGAAGGCCGTTGACTGGAAATACTTCAGGGATTTGGAAATGCCGATTTCCAAACTTCGTATAATCCGACGGCATTTGATCCCAGGAATAAGTCCGGGCCCCTCCGCTCATTAACCATTTTTTAGGAGAAACGGCAATCAGCCGGACTTTCGTTGCAAGGGAGGCTCCTGCAGGGATATTGTTAAAATCCCGATCACTTGTCACGTCTATTTTGATAAAGTCGTTCATGCTCACAAGAAGTGGTTCTACCTGAACTTTGTTATAGTGGTAGTCATCATATTCTTTCCATAAACGTTCTCTGGTTTCTTTATCTGCATAATTCCCGTTGGACCCGATATAAAACAATCCGTTGTTTTCTTCATATTCATTATACCTTAATTCAATAGAAGAAACATTTAAAAATTGAGAGACGATATGTTCACTCACGCCAGGATGATCATCGACCCGGACACACGAACATAAGATGGTTCCTACTAGTATTAAATAATTGATCTTCATAATTCTTTTGTCATTTAGTACACATTTCAACCGTATAAACACACAGTTCCTCGAAATGCGTCTCGGGTGAACGCAAAATCGCCACTCTGCGGGTGCAAAGTGGCGATAGCGAAAGATAACAAATACTATGATTTCCCTTCATTGTTCGGGCGGGCTACGCGGCGGATGGCGGCGGTGTTTTCCAGCTCGCCCAGGTTTTCGTCGGGACTGACGAGGAGGACGGGGCGGTTCTCATCGGTAAAGTGGAAGGTCCGCTTGTTCTCTGCGGTGGAGAAACCCACCTTGATGATGCCGCTGTCGGTTTCGGGGATGGCTACGTCGCCGTTGGACAGTTCCCGGTTGCGGTCATAGACGAAATCCTTGCCGATGATGATCAGTTTTCCGAGGCTCACGTCCGTGATATCGGTAAGTTTGGTAATCTGGAAGCCGGTGGCGATGACGGTGATGTTCACCCGGTCGCCCACATCGGGATTCTCGTCCCAGATGATGCCGCGCTTGAACTTCACCAGGTTGCCGGCGCGCTCGGTAATCATCTGGTCGATCTTCTTGAGCTCGTCCATCCGCATCCCTTTTTCGTTCTTGCCGGTGGTAACGTTTACCAGCATGTTGCGGGCGGTGGAGAGGTCGAAATCGTTCAGCAGCGGGGAATCCAGGGCTTCGCGGATGGCATCTTCCAGACGGGAGGCGCCGGTGCCCGAGCCGCAGCCCATGAGGGCCATGCCGCTGGCGCGCATCATGGTCTTCACGTCCTCGAAGTCCACGTTGATATAGCCCGGCTTGGTGATAATCTCGATGATGCCGCGCACGGCGGTGGCCAGCACTTCGTCCGTCTTGGGGAAGGCGTCCTGGATAAGCTGGTTGCCAAAGAAATCGTACAGCTTCTCGTTGTTGATGATCAGCAGGCTGTCCACGTTCTTTTGCAGTTCGTGGATGCCGTCGATGGCCTTGGAAAGCGATTCGGTGCCTTCGTTCTTGAAGGGGAGGGTGACCACGCCCACGGTCAGGATGCCCTTGTCCTTGGCCATCTTGGCGATGACCGGCGACGCACCTGTGCCCGTGCCGCCGCCCATGCCGGCGGTGATGAAAAGCATCTGCGTGCCGCTCTCAATTACCAGTCGGGATATTTCCTCTTGTGTCTCAATGGCGGCGTTGCGGCCCTTGATGGGGTCGGTGCCGGCGCCCAGCAGGCCGTGTCCCAATTGAATCTTCACGGGGACAGGGCTCTTGGAAAGGGCCTGGGAATCGGTGTTGCAGACAATGAAACTGCAACCTTCGATTCTCTGGTTGAACATATAGTTGACGGCATTGCATCCGCCACCACCCACGCCAATCACTTTGATCATCGATTCGGAAGGCATCCAGTCCTTCGGGGTAATATCTATGTTGAGGTCGTCGTACATAACCGTTGCTGTTTATTCGTTGTTGTTCTTGTCCATATCGTCGTAGAGGCTTCCCACCAGTTCTTCACCGGTAGATTTTACCTTTCCCCAGATGATTTTGGTCATCTTGGCAAAGCGGGATGGCGTCTTTTCCGGCTTCTTTTTGGGTTCCCGGGGGACTTCCTCGCCAAATTCAACGGGATCGATCAGGAAGTTCTCACGCGGGAGCTTCGGCTCCGCCGGCTCGGGTTTTGCAGCCGGGGTTTCGACCGGTTCCGCCTCGCCCGGGTGGAAGAGGGCATCCACCGGAT
>CACZWF010000149.1 GCA_902784785.1 uncultured Bacteroidia bacterium | reverse complement strand
AGACCGACGACTGCCAAAAACATGAAAATTTTTTTCATAACTGTTTTTGAGTGTTTAATTAATAATGTATAGTTGTTAGTACTATTCAATCCTTGACTTTCAGGCGCTCTCTAATATAGCGCTCCGAAAATCGGTGCAATTTATAAATTTTTTTTCATTTCACCAAAAAAGCACCATTAAAATAGCAATTTTATTGCATTGGCCGTGGTGACGGCCGCGACCTCTTCGACGGACACTTCTTTGATCTCACTGACCTTTTGTGCGATGAGGGGAATATAGGCGCTTTCGTTGCGTTCGCCTCGGTGCGGTACGGGGGTGAGATAAGGGGAGTCGGTCTCCAAAACGATATCTTCCAGCGGGATTTCTTCCAGGTAGCGGGCGATGTGGGCGTTCTTGAAGGTGACAACCCCTCCGATGCCCAGATAGAAACGCCCCAGCCGTTTGATTTCCTTGTACCCTTCGAGACTTCCGCTGTAGGCGTGGAAAATGCCGCGTGTGTTCCTTCCCGCGTGTGTTTTCAGGAGTTTGATACAGTCCTCGAAAGCGTCCCGGCAGTGAATCAGAATGGGTTTGTCGAGCAGGTCGGCCAGCATAATTTGTTCCTTGAACGCCTTCTGCTGAAGTTCAGCCAGTTCACGCGAATAGTAATAGTCCAGTCCGATTTCTCCGATGGCGGCCAGTTCTTCTTTATAAAGCATAGCGGCTTCCAGCATCGCCTGCATCTCTTTTTCAAAGGATTCGGCCGTGAATTCCGTGGGGTGAAGACCAATGGAGAAACGGCAGTGGTCCGGGTGACGGCGGGCCAGTTGAACCATATTCTCGCGGACGGAACTGTCGGTGTCGGGCAGCAGCAGACGGGTGACGCCGGCCGCGACCGCCCGTTCCACCGCGTCGTCCGGATTTTCGTAGGCGGGGTCGTATAAGTGGGTGTGCGTGTCGGCAAATTCGGTCATCTCTTTCTTCTTTTTTCCAATCACACACAAATATCGGTATTTTTTGATAATTTTGCAGAAATTTATGAACCTATGTCTGAAAAATTACCCCGTTCTGCGAAACTGCTGCTGGCTGTCAGCGGCGGCCTCGGCGTATTGGTTGCGATACAGGGGGCGGTGATGGCCATCAAGGATTTCTTCTGGTTCCACTTCCTGATCAATCTCTTGTATCTCGCTTGTTTTACTTTGATTTTTATCTACGCGAGTCATCGGCCTTTCCCGTCCAAGGTTTTGTTCCCGCTCGTCAATTGCCTCTATGGGGCCATCGTGCTGTGCACGGGCATCATCTTCCCGCAAAGGGGCTTGCCCATTGCGGTGGAGGCGGCGGAAAGTTTCCTGTCGCTGTTGGTCATCATCGGACTGATTTGCCACAGTTCCACCTGGAATCAGGTTTCTTCCACCAAGAAGTGGTTTACGCTGATTGTGGGAGCGGAAGTGCTGGTCGCCCTGCAAGGAACGTGGAATGTGTTTTATGAGTGCCCGATGCACGCGAGCCTCTACACGGCGTTGGTGCAAGTGTGGCTGCGTCCGGCCTTTGCCGCCGTGCTCGCTTTCTGCTATTCCTCGCGGATGAAACAAAAATACGGAGCCTAGCAAACTGAAAAATGGGAGAATGGGCCGCAT
This sequence comes from uncultured Bacteroidia bacterium, assembly GCA_902784785.1. Lineage (GTDB taxonomy): Bacteria > Bacteroidota > Bacteroidia > Bacteroidales > UBA932 > Cryptobacteroides. The sequence continues at coordinate 649 of CACZWF010000149.1, read as the reverse complement.
CTGTCTTGCTCTTGGGGGCGCTTTCCACTTCGGGAACGATGCCCTTTTGGGCGAATGCCAACCAGTACGGCCTCTATCCGGACAGCAGCGGCATCATCGCGCTGGCCGGTGTGGAAAGGCCTTTTAATCTCGACAAGGCCTTTGATTGGCGGCTCGGGGCTTCGCTGGGTTTCCGTTATGACAATCCCGACCGTACCGTGATGCAGGCGGACAAAGTGATGCCGGACGAGTTGTATGTGAGCCTGCGCTGGAAGAAGCTGGTGCTCGATCTGGGGATGAAGCACAACGAACTGGACTTTCTTGCCAATGACCCGTGCCTGGGTTCGCTCTCCACGACCGGGGGACGGCTCGTGCGGGGGAGCAACGCTCGCAGTATGCCGGGCTATGCCTTCGTCTGCCGTCCGGTGGCATTCCCGTTTACCAAGGAGCATCTGTGGTTCTATGGTTCCTACGAAGACTATATCACACTCGACAAACGCTATGCGGACAAGGCGCTGGTTCATCGAATGAGCCTCTTTTTGAAGGTAAAGTGCGCGAAATGGATGGACATCACCCTCGGCTTGGACCATTACGCTCTTTGGGGCGGAATGGCGCCCGGCCAGACTCGTTCCTATGTCACTTGGGGGAATTATTTTCGGGTAATCACGGG
>CACZWF010000148.1 GCA_902784785.1 uncultured Bacteroidia bacterium | reverse complement strand
GAATCAAGGAAAAACTAAACGGAATGAGTCCGGTGCAGTACCGAACTCACAACCATAGATCTAGTTATTAATCCGTCCAAAAAATGGGGCGCACTTCAGGAAAGTCGGGCCAGCCGCAAAATGCAGCTTAGAATGAAGAAAACGTGGCAGACTGTTTTGCCAGTCGCATTTTTGTCGCAGTTTCAGTCTTTTATTAAAAGAGCCAGACGTACAGCCCTGCGCCGGCAAGGCAGGGAATCAGTCCGATAAGCATGCCCCAGAGCGACTGGACAAAGTGGTAGCGCTTCTGATGATAGGCCTCGTCCATATGCTCCGTTCCAGGAAGCCGGACGGCCTTCATGTTGGCGAAGATAACCCAGTCCAGGAAGAAACAGTCGTACCAGTCGATGAAAAGCCACATCCCGTAACCGACAGCGAAAGCCTGCCAAAAACCTTCGACTCCCGCCATCCATAGCAGACCAAGAAGCACGGCAAGGACAAAGACAAGGGCAAGCCCCTTCTTGAGGAGCACCGTCGGCGAAAAGAACTCGGCGGGGACGCGCTCGTGCGACTTGAAGTATTCCTCCTGGATATCTTTTGGGTAGTCATGAATCCACCAGACGGGATTCTTGACCAGGGGGATGAGAACCATGGCCGTAAACGCGGCGGTCATGGCGAGGGTTTCGATGATAATGACAGTCCAATTCATAGTCCGTGCGAAGTTACACTTATTTTTCGGAAACCTCGCAAGGCAAAGGTACCCCGAAACCATCGCAACCGGGTTGCATCTTTCTTTTTCTTTTCGCACAATTGACTTATATTTACACCGATAAATCGGAATTCCCAGTTGGAATCCAAATAAAAGTAGTAAATATTTTCAGCATTTTCAATAACTCGCTCTAAATCAATTGTTTTACGAATGATTGATTTGGGGCGAAACAATAACAATCCATCGGTCTCGTAGAGATCGATGCAAAAAGAGACCCATAAAATCCTCGGTAAACAAACTTCCCAAAGCGGACATCTGAATCCAGTGCCGCAAGTATCTGCATTAGGTTACGGAGGTGGGAGGTACAAACTTTAGCTGAGCGGACTACAAAGCCGCATTCCAATTTAAGTACTCTCTCCCGAAGGAAGTCTGTTTACCAGACAGGATTTCTATCACATTATGAGACATAGCAGTTGACATATGGCTGCTGATGCTTCATCACGAAATAAATACGATTGACCAGGCGTCGTGCAATCTTGATGATGGCCTTACTTGGCTTCATGGATCGGCAGTATTCGACATAGGCGGCAGAAAGGACAGGGTCCTTACGAGAAGCTATCCATGCGGCTTCTACGATGAGCCAGCGTAGTTTTGCATGCCGGCGGACAGTGATATTACCCGTTCCTTCATGCTCTCCACTGGAATAGCACATAGGAACCAACCCCACGAAGGAAGCAAAGTGTGCTGCGTCCTTAAATCGTGATATGTCGTCAACTTCCGACAGTATGGTCAGACCCGCTAACTGTCCAATCCCTGGGACGCTCATCAGGAACCGCAAAGGTTCGTCAAAGCGCTCCGACCTCGATAGTACGCGAAGCTCTTTCATCATCTCCAATTGTTGGCCTCGCAGATCCTCATACTGAGCAATCAGCAGGTCCAATGTCTTTTTCCCATAGGCGGTCTCCAGTTCAAGGCTTTTAAGCCAGAGGACAAAACGGTTTGTCCAAGTCCTTCCTGGACGGCAGAACTCTTCCGGTATGTCGATCCCCAAATAGCGCAGATGGGCCTTGATCCGATTCTTATGACGTGTCTGGTCTTTCGTCAATGAGTCTCTCAATCTTATCAAAGAGCGTATCTCGGTTGTGATGCTATCGGGAACATATATACCCTTCAACTCTCCAGAGCGCAAACTCCTCGCCAACTTCCCACTATCGACAGCATCCGTTTTCCGCAGCCTTTCACCGGCCATCGTTGGCACATCCGCGGGGTTCACGACGATGTTGTTAATCCCCAGATTATGCAACTCCCAATGTATCCAGAATCCGCAAAAACCGGCCTCGTAGACCGAGTAATACTCCGCATCTGGATAGGTGTTGGTCAGAAACTTGTTCAATGCAGCAGGGCTCGGATCCTGCGTGAACTTCTTTAGAACGGCCTGTTCTGACAGAACAGTTACCGACCAACTTTTTAGATGTACGTCCAATCCGACAAAAATCTTTTGACCTTTGAAGGAAAAAGGTTTACTTTGTGTACTCATAGCTACTGTGTTTTTGATTACATGTTGTGCCTAATAAATGTAG
>CACZWF010000147.1:2398-3084 GCA_902784785.1 uncultured Bacteroidia bacterium | reverse complement strand
AATTTATATTTAGCAATTACTTTTATATCGGACATACCTTCACCCCTTTTATTTTAAAGGTATCCATATGGAGGAACTCCAGATACTTGTTGAGCGCATGCAGCCGCAGGTTCACCGTTTTGGGCTTGTAGTGCTCGAGGAGGAAGACCTTGTAATCGCACAGGCTTTTTTCGCTCACCCGGCCGTAACGGGCAAGAAAGAGACGGACAGTCTCCACGTAGGCGCTCACGGTGTTCTTGGCGAACCCCGCCCGCTCCAGGAACGATTGGAATTTTCGGCACATGGTTTTTCGCGTTTAAGTTAGTGGTTTTATGCATTTTAGCCAAATAATTCCAGCAAAAACAGCACTTATCGGTTGTAGTTTTTAATGGTCTGAAAATCAATGGTTTATGCTTCCTATAACAGGCATTATGCGTAGATGCACGTAACATATTGACTATAAGCGCATTAAGGAAGCAAAGAAACGAAAAGAGATTAATTAAATATAACAAACTAATGAAACATCGGAACCAAATGAAAAGGACTTATCGTTCCCCTCTGTCCTTACTGACGGAGGTAGCATTCGAGCAGGCCTTGCTCGTGACGACGACCCGTCTCACCGAGTATGTCGACGAAGCCCACAACATCAACGCCGACATCGACGGCGCTGACGAACCCGGCGGCGAAATGTATTTCGAGTTCTAACC
>CACZWF010000147.1:0-2289 GCA_902784785.1 uncultured Bacteroidia bacterium | reverse complement strand
TTGCTGGCGGTTCCAACGGCAAAAACACGCTCGCCCTCACGGTCGGCGCGGCTACCCGCTCCGAAGCCGGAATGCCCCTGATCCGCAAGGGCGCTAAGCTTTCCATGGGCGATCCGATCGAGGGCCAGGCCCTCTGCCTTGAAGAGACTATCACTTCCCTCGACGACCCCACTTTCTTCTCCACCCCCGAGACGAGAGGCACCCCTGTCTATACGGAGAACTTCGCTACCATTTCCGGCGGCTCCTTCAAGGGACTTGCGTTCCAGGACGGTACTTTACAGAACGTAAATGCGGCTGCGGCTACCTATCCGAAGGGCAAGTGGGCCGATTTCACGAAGAATGGCGAGGTCTGGGAGCACAGCTATGAGTGGGATCCCTGGTACGACCAGGACGCGCTGCTGTTCTACGCCAAGATGCTGACGGAGGACCCCGAGCCCTCCCATGCCGGCCAGCCCATCGGCGTGATCGCGACCAGCTACCGTTTCCTGAATGACGATACGGCCGGCCAGCGTCTGACTTTCTCCTATCGCTCTCCGTTGAGCGCCGAGGAGCAGCAGGACATCCTCTTCGCCGCCCGCAAGATCACCAAGCAGGAGGCCAAGAAGGCTGTTCCGATCCTGTTCTATCACGCCCTCACCGGTGTGAAGTTCGCGACGGGACATTCGAATGACACCAGTGCCAAGACGTACATCAAGAGCGTCGCAATCTCCGGCATCTACGGCTATGGCAAGTGCACCGTGACCACGACCGCCGAGGGCGGCGACTATGTCGACATCGCCAGTAATTATTCTTCCGCCAGCGCGGTCAGCTGGGATAAGAGCTTTAATGGCGTGAACGGCGCGGATGCCGTTTACTACCAGGAGTTCCCCGAGACCCCCGTCACCTACACCGGCGGCAGCTTCGGCACCGCGGGCAACTATCCGAGCAGCTTCTCCGCGGCCGGCAACAAGAACAACCTCAATGATGCCGATGCTACCCTGACGTTCTGGTTTGTCCCTCAGACCCTTACGGACGCCACCCAGATCGAGATCGTGTTCGAGATCGAAGTCGGCGGCAAGCGGAAGGAGTACACGAGAGTGGTCAAGGGCACCGATCTCAACAACATCGACTGGAAGGCCGGCGAGCTCCGCACCTATACCCTCAAGGCCACCGAGGTCGACGTGAAGATCGAGGACGAGGTCCACGGTTTCGTGAAGGACAATGTCGTCATCACCAACACCGGCAATGTGGAAGCCTTCATCCGCGCGCACATCTCCGCGAACTGGTGGGGCAAGGCCGACGGCGTCGACGGCATCGCCATGGGTTACAAGTCCAACGATGACGACACCGCTCCGCTCGAGCCGATCGACTATGTGGATTCCTGGCAGATGGTCGGCACCACCGGCGACAACTACGGCGGTGTGTTCACGGGCCTCCCGGGCAGCGCCAAGTGGGTGCACGCCAAGGACGGATACTTCTACTATACCGACCCTGTGGCTCCGGGAGAGCCGACCGGTTCCCCGCTCTTTACCAAGTATGAGCTGGTGACCACGGATCATCCCGTGCCCGTCATCTGGTACCTCTCCACGAACAACGGCCTCGTGAAGTTTGACAAGGTTCACCTTGTGATGGACATCCCGGTGCAGGCAATCCAGGCGAAGAAGAACGCTCAGGGTGAATTCGTCGGCTATAAGGATGCCTGGGCAGAGGCCGGCGTGACCGTCGTGACCGAATAATCCTGCCTAGACAGCAGATTAACGAATGAAAAGACAAAAGGTTATGAAAACGATTCATAATTCTTTGATGGCCCTTGCGGCCTCTCTGCTGCTGGCCCCTGCTGCCTATGCACAGACTGATACCCCGGTTCAGTATCAGCACGAAAAGTACGCTCTGGAGAACGGAGTTGGCTTCAACAAGTACCTCGTTTCCCAGACTCCGAACGCGAACAGTGAATACACCCTCCGCTTGGAGACCTTCGTTACCGGCAGTGTGAAGGCGACCGCCATCCCCACGGACTTCGTGCTTGTGCTGGACGCTTCGGGTTCCATGAAGTATGACTACCGGCCGGGCAACGTGACCATGCCCAAGAATAGCTTCGATACGGACTGGTCCAAGGTTTCGCCTTATTTCCTCAAATGCGAAACGGATGATGAATATTCCCGGCTGAGTATTTATTATGGATATAAGAACGGTACTGTCGGCTCCGCCGGAAGTGGCTCTGCCGCCAGCGCTACAAGCCGAGTGGCGACCAGGTCTTACTATGTGCTTTTCGCCGACGAGAACAAGACAACCAATTGCAGCTTGTACTAT
>CACZWF010000146.1 GCA_902784785.1 uncultured Bacteroidia bacterium | reverse complement strand
CGCGGGCGACGAGGACACGGTGCGCAAGCCGGCCTACCACAACGGCACGGTGTGGGCGTGGCCGTTCCCGCTCTACGCGGAGGCGCTCGCGGCGAGCGGGCAGGCGAGCGCCGAGACGGCGCTCTCGCTGCTCGCGTCGTCCGTGGAGAACATCAACTCCGGCTGTCTCTGCCACATTTCCGAGATCGCGGACGGCGACGCGCCGCACGCGCAGAAGGGCTGCCGCGCGCAGGCCTGGAGCGCGAGCGAACTCCTCCGCGTGTGGCTGGCCCTTGACGCGACGACGCATGGACGGGCCTGAACCCCTGAAAAACTTTTTTCAACTTTTTTTCTACACCCCCTTGCACGCGCACGGGGGTTTTGCTACACTTGCAACCGTCAGCAGTGGGCCGGGCCTTCCGAAGAGGCGCGGGCAACCCCTATTCCCCTTCGGAATGTAAAGGAAAAATGAAATGAAAAGACTCATGTTTGCAACAAGCCTCGCGGCAACGGTTGCGGCTCTCGGCCTCGGTAGCATCGAGGCGATGGCCGCCGATCCATTGAACGCAGTAGGCTTTGAAAGTTACCAGGTGGGTGTTCTTGGATCCAATGGTACAGCCGAAAGCAACGAATTCGGTACCGGTCCGTTCTTCTACTTCGAAGGCGATTCGAATAGTTCTGCGGTGTCGAATGACACTGATACGGCCTCCTCCAAGCGCACGGCATACTTCACGGCGAGTGGAGCTCAGAACGCGAAGTATCTAGCTCTCGATACCGAGGGAGGTACGCTTTGGCGCTCGATTGCTCAGATATCCAACACGGAAGTAGAGGGGGTTGTCACCTATGGTCTCGGCGCTGCTCAGGCCGTTGCCGCCACTGGCACCTACCTCGATACGCTCGTGCAGTTCACGGTCACCGAGGACGAGGCGCCGACGGTTGGTGAGGGTGACAAGCTCGCCATCTGGCTTCAGGCCGATGGGAACACGACGAACCTCATGGTGAAGGCAAATTATTGGGCGTCGGCTGGTGAGGATCCTGTGGCTACAATCTTCACGATTGATGATGACGTGTCCATACAGCCTGGTACGTGGTATCGTCTGACAGTTAAGGCAATCCCGTCCATTACAACGGCTGGTGCGCCTTTCCCTGCGTTCCAGATCTTTATTGATGGAACTTCAATTGCTGCGACAACTGCACCGTATGGTGAAGATTTCCAAGATGTTGCTTCTGCAAGGTATGCAGATGGTGTTGCGTCCTTGATAGCTGCGAACAAATTGTTCCCAACTTTGGCTGAGCGTCCTAGTTCGCTTGAGGATGTGACCCTCCAGGGCGTTGGCTTCCAGGGCACGGGTGCCGTTGACGAAATCGTGTGGACGAATGATGATCCGTTCCCGGCTTCGACAATTGACTTCACGCTCACGTGGGGTGAAGGTGTCTCGGCTGTTTCGTATGTGCTTTCGACCGACCTCACCGCCACCAACATCCTGACGAGCGGCACGGCCGTTCATCTCGCGCCTGGTGATGGCACGGCCACGATTGAGCTCATCCCGACCTTCGAGTCTGGCTATGAGTTTGACAAGGTCACGATGGGCGAGACCGAGCTCGGCTTGACCTTCGCGATTCCTGGTGTCACCACGAACGCGACGCTCCTTGCCAAGGCTGCTGCGCCTGCGTATCCGGACTACCTCGAGAAACACGGCATCAACAACTGGCACGACGCATTCTCCAACTACCTTGGTGCAAGACGTGTCCTGGAACTGGTACGGTTGGTAGAGGACAAGAGCTTACAGTACATTACGCACGACAAGAAAGAGTTTACGGACTTTATCGACAGACATCCGGAATACGAAAAATTCAGACCGCAGCCCTTTGCCAAAGGGTCGTGGAGAGATCAGGTGCAAAAGATTGCCAAGAGCGATCCTGCCCTTGCGGAGAAGATGGCAAAAGACCTTGCAAAGGAATACAAGTTCCCGAAAGGCGTTACCAGGGAGGACCTCGAAGCGCTGGTAAGAGAAGCACCGAAAGAGTTCGATACTTCGGCGCAAATCTATTATCAGTTGCAGCGTAACCTGTTGACCATGATGGAACTGGGTCACCTGATTCCGGCGGACGTTCATGACAAAGTTAACCAGATGTACAAAGAATACTGCCCGTTGATGATTGACTACTCCGACACGGCTGGACTGGATACGGCAATCGCCCAGTTTGGCAGAGGAGCGGACAGCATTGCAAACGTGGATAGTATGCTGAAACACGTGTTACAGCTTGGTAGTGACCGCGGATTGATTTCCCCGTTGGAATCCACGTATAAGAGCAT
>CACZWF010000145.1 GCA_902784785.1 uncultured Bacteroidia bacterium | reverse complement strand
TCTGCTCTTTGCGTTTGGCGGCGGCCACCGTGGTCTTGCGGTCCTCGGTGCTGATGCCGGCCTGCTTCATCAACAGGGCGATTTTGTTGACTTCGCTGTCGTTGGTGTCACCGTCGGCCATCTTGTTGAGCGCGGCGTAGTAGCGGCGGATAATCTCGTCTTTGGCAGCCTGGCAGCAGGCGTCTTCGTCGCTCATGCAGTAGCCGGCCATATTCACGCCCATATCGGTGGGGGACTTGTACGGGTTTTTGCCGTAAATTCCTTCAAATAAGGCCTCCAAGACAGGGAAAATCTCGATGTCGCGGTTGTAGTTGACAGCGGTCTGACCGTAGGCTTCCAAGTGGAAGGGGTCGATCATGTTGATGTCATTGAGGTCGGCGGTGGCGGCTTCGTAAGCGATGTTGACAGGGTGTTTGAGGGAGATGTTCCAGATGGGGAAGGTCTCGAATTTGGCGTAGCCGGCCTTGACGCCGCGTTTGTGCTCCTGATAGAGCTGGCTCAAGCAGACGGCCATCTTGCCGCTGCCGGGACCGGGGGCGGTCACCACGACCAGGGGACGGCTGGTCTCGACATAGTCGTTCTTGCCGAATCCTTCGTCGGAGTCGATGAGGGCGACGTTGTTGGGATACCCCTCGATGGTGTAGTGGTAGTAGGCTTTGATGCCCATCCGGCGCAGGCGGTCGCGGTAGGCTTTGGCGCTGGCCTGACCGTTGTAGTGGGTGATGACGACGGAGCCGACGAGCAATCCTCGCTTCTCGAATTCTTCCCGCAGGCGGAGGACATCCATGTCATAGGTGATGCCAAGGTCGCTGCGCATCTTGTTGCGTTCGATGTCGGCGGCGCTGATGACGATGACGATTTCGCAGTCGTCCTTGAGCTGGAGCAGCATCTGGAGTTTGCTGTCCGGGTGGAAGCCCGGGAGCACGCGGCTGGCGTGGTTGTCGTCGTAGAGTTTTCCTCCGAATTCGAGGTAGAGCTTGTCACCGAACTGAGCGATTCTTTCTTTGATGTGTTCGGACTGGATTTTCAGATACTTGTCGTTGTCAAAACCCTGTTTCATCCCTATATGTGGTTTAAGTTTTTCCAAAAAACTTGCGAAATTACACATTTTGAGCATAAATATTTCGGAGAAAAAAGAAAAGTTTTCAACAAATTGCAGGGCTGAAAGTTCATTTCTACTTGAGAAGCCATTTTGATCCTCTTTAATTATCATTTTTATGTCCTATTTTGGCTATATTTCCTCCTTTCATCAGTCGTGTAGCCCAAACTACACTCCTTCTTCAAGAAGAAAATCTATCTCAAAATATTTCCATAAATCTTTCTATCAAAAGAATCAAAATGGCTTCTATTAAAAAAATAATTGTCTGTTTGAAGAAAATTTCTTACCTTTGCACACTTTATTCCACGGTGGAGTAAAGTTTTGTTAAACAATCTAAAACTTTTTCAACTATGGCAGAATATCTGCAGCCCGAGAAAAAGCAAGAGATTTTCGCGAAGTACGGGAAGTCTAATACGGACACCGGCTCTCCTGAGAGTCAAGTTGCCTTATTTTCCTACCGTATCGCTCACCTTACCGAGCACGTGAAGAAGAACAAAAAGGACGTGGTCACGCGTCGTAGCCTTCTTCGTCTCGTCGGTAAGCGTCGCAGTGTTCTTGATTACCTCAAGAAGACCGACATCGAGAGATACAGAAAAATCATCAAGGAGTTGGGTCTCCGTCGATAAGGAAAATAGGAATTCTCAAGGGGGTTTCATCGGCCGCATCGGCGATAACCCCCTTTTTTTTAGAAGATGTATAAGCAGTAAATATTAGCAGTTAAAACGAAGAACGAAACAATGAACGTCATTACCAAAAAGATTACTTTGTCCGACGGTCGTGTCATTGAGATTGAGACTGGGAAACTGGCCAAACAGGCCGATGGTTCCGTGGTGGTCAAGATGGGCGGCACGATGTTGCTGGCAACCGTCACTTGCGCGAAAGAAGTGAAAGAGGGGACCGACTTTATGCCCCTGCAAGTCGACTACAAAGAGAAGTATTATGCAGCCGGCCGTTTTCCCGGCGGTTTTATGAAGAGAGAGGGGAAGGCCTCCGATTATGAAATTCTGATTTCCCGTCTGGTGGACCGCGCTTTGCGTCCCTTGTTCCCGGACGATTTCCATTTGGAAGTCTTTGTGAACGTGAACCTGATTTCGGCTGAGAAAGATGTCCAGCCGGATGCGTTGGCCGGTCTGGCCGCTTTCATCTGCGCCATCTACGCCTTCGTCCGATTCATCATCCATGTGAACCACGACCGCATCTTCGACCACCGCAATGTGCGTATGCTCCGAATGGCGGGGTGGGGACTCCTCGTCT
>CACZWF010000144.1 GCA_902784785.1 uncultured Bacteroidia bacterium | reverse complement strand
CCGCAACTACCGCCCCGGCCTCGGCAAGTGGCTGACGGCCGACCCGCTGGGGTACCCTGACGGGTGGAACCAGCTGGCGTACGGGGGAAACGAACCTGTTTCGGGGGTTGATTTTGAAGGAGCCTTCTGGATCCCTTTTTCATTTACGATACAGAAAACGTGCGACTCATTATTTTATCTGTTAGGCCCCGGACTTCCTATTGGCGATGTACTTGATCCAAACATTTATCGCATTGGACAAACCCTTTTAGATGTTATTACTCAACTGATCGCAAATAAAGTTAAGGGGGACATAATGCAGTCGGGGTTAGGAGATTTCTTAGAAGCCTGTTTGGCAGCCGTCGCAGCAGAGGGAATTGGGCGAAGTGCGTTGGAACCCACACCTGCCGAATGCATGGAGAAGGCAATTAGAATTCTTATGAATGTGGGTAGGTCGCAAAATGAAATAGACACTGTTCGCATCGTTTCAAAGGAGGTGTATTTTGTGACATATAATGCAGAGCAAACAAATAATCTTGTATCGATACATTCGATGAGTGTGATATGGTTGATCCATGCTAAGTATTGGAGTGAATAGCGAGATGAGGTTGCCATGATGGTGTTGGTGAGAAACTCGGTTGCTTTCTGCTTTCTGTTTTCTGTTTTCTTCTTGTTTTCTCACTTTGGATGTGAAAGAAGAACGCTCATGGATGCAGGGCACCGGAGAGCATCGCAAAAAATTTCTTTAGAGGGATATGGAGTTTTTCTTTCTCGTTCAATCCGCTTCGATTATTGTGGCGTCAGGGAGCTTGATTCGGCCGAATATAAGCCTTGGCAGAAATTGGCACCTGGGCGCCTATACATTGAGTATATTCGAAACGGATTTATTTCGGAGATGGTAGCCTTTCAGAACTTGGCAGAAAGGTGTGAATGTGCAATCTCCAGAGGAGATAAAAAGGTGTTTCAAAACACCCAGTCAGAAATTGCCGGCATGTTGAGGGAAGAAAAGAAGATGTGCCTTTCTGCTGATTTTAAATTCTCCCCGTTTGATTTCTTTTCAAATATAGCGAAAATCGAATATGTGTTGGCCAGGAGCATTACGGATGGCAACAATGCGCGAAAGGATTTCTTGAAGGGGGAAGATATTAATGCTCTGCTTCCCGATGACCTTTTTAGTGCCGATTTCAGTAACTGTCACTGGGTTTGCGTGGATGATCTATATCTTGTAAAGCGAAAGAAATTTAGGGATATGCTCGTTGCAGGGCTTGCGATTTCACGGGAATTTGGGTCATTCCTTGGAGGAGACAATCCTTCGCCTATGGCGGATAACGATGCTTCATCCAAATTAAAGGCGCGAATTGATGGCGTAGGGATGAAATATTCAGCAAGCAACCACGTGTGGCAGCTGTTCTGGACTAATGATCGGCATGGACATGACGTGATGCCGTTTAACGCTTATATTCCGGTTATTGATGGGATCGGGGGGCTTCAATCGAATGACATGTGGCTATCAACGAGAAATCCAGTCTGGATGTCGACAAAGGATTGTTTGTGGCTATCAAGTGACTATGCGAGGAAAAGGCGAGAAATCTATGAACAAGGATGCTTTAACGACGAGTTCAATCAGATTACATACGAAATGAAAGACGGAAAGATTCAAAAGCGATGATGCGGAATCTGTTGTCTATACTTGCGCTGGTATATTGCACCGCCACTTTCCGCGTTGATGCTACGCTCGTTTCCTCTGTCACCGTCCACACGCGGGCATCGCACAACCCCGCGCCGAAGGTGTGGTACCGCGTGCCGGAGGGGTACAAGCCCGTGAAGGGGCGGACGTGGCGGACGCTCGTGATCTTCGGCGGGCGCAACTGCGAGGGGGAGGCGGAGGTGTCGGGCAAGCTGGGCTGGACGCGGTGGGCCGACCGGCACGGCGTGTTCCTCGTCGCGCCGGGGTTCAAGGACGACCGATATTGGAATCCGCAGACGTGGTCGGGTCGCGCCCTGCTGACCGCGCTTGCGGAAATCAGGAAGTCGTACGACATCGACACGTCGAAGTTGCTCTACTACGGTTACTCCGCCGGAAGCCAGGCCGCCAACCTGTTCGCCGCGTGGCGGCCCGATTTGTGCTGCGCGTGGGTGAGCCATGCGTGTGGCGTGTTCCACGAGCCGTCCGCGCGGATGAAGGGCGTGCCGGGGCTTGTGACGTGCGGCGACGCGGACGCGGCGCGCGATATTTTGAGCCGCGACTTCGTGGCGAAGGCCCGCGCGGTCGGCCAGTCCGTCATCTGGAAGTCGTTCCCGAACCATCCGCACGACGTGCCGCCCGGATCGCTCGCGCTTGCGCGGGCTTTTCTGGAATACTGTCTTGAGACAGGTGGAAG
>CACZWF010000143.1 GCA_902784785.1 uncultured Bacteroidia bacterium | reverse complement strand
GCAGAAAAAGCCGGTTTCACCGGGCTGCAGGCCGTCTTTGAGGGCCCGGTAACCGCAAGCTCCGTGGGGATCGAGCAGGTAGCCGGTCTGACGGTAGCAATCGCGGATAGTTTGCCGGATAGTATCATCGCTTACGACGGCGCCGCTGATTTTTGCACGGATGGCCTCATAATCTTTTCCATATAACTCGTACACGCGCGCGAAATTGCTGGGGTCTCCCACGTCCATCGCGTTGGCAAGGGTCTGCACGCTCGCTTTGGGCTCGTAACGGCCGGTCTGCAGGTAGTTGTAGAAAACGTCGTTGCGGTTGTTGGCGGCGATGAAACGCTTGATAGGCAAGCCCATCTTCTCCGCGAACAAAGCAGAACAAATGTTGCCGAAGTTGCCGCTCGGGACACAGACGACCAGGTTGTCGGCCAAACCCCGTTTCTTCATCTGGGCATAGCCCCAAAAGTAGTAGAAAGACTGGGGAAGGAAACGCGCAACATTGATGCTGTTGGCGGAAGTTAACCTCATCTTTTCGTTTAGCTCGGCATCCATAAACGCATTCTTTACAAGTGCTTGGCAATCATCGAACACTCCGTCGATTTCCAAGGCGGTGATGTTCTGGCCGAGGGTGGTGAACTGACATTCCTGGATGGGACTGACCTTGCCTTTGGGGTAGAGCACATAGACGTGGATACCCTCTACGCCGAGGAATCCGTTGGCTACCGCGCTGCCCGTATCGCCGGAGGTGGCGACCAGCACATTGAGGCGCTGGGCTTCACCGCGGGTGAAATATTGCAGCAAGCGGGCCATAAAGCGGGCGCCCACATCTTTGAAGGCCAGTGTCGGGCCGTGGAAGAGCTCCAGCGAGCAAATCCCGTCCTCCACCGGTACGATGGGGCAGTCGAATGCGAGGGTCTCGTCCACGATGCGGCGCAAATCCTCCGCCGGGACGTCTTCGCCGAAGAAGGCGGAAGCGACCGTGTAAGCAATATCCTGAAAGCGCATCGTATCGATTTGCTCGAAAAACTCGGCAGGAAGGGTTTTGAGGGTGCAGGGCATATACAAGCCACGGTCCTCGGCAAGACCCTTGATGACCGCCTTTTTCAAAGAGGCGAGCGGCGCTTTTCCGTTTGTGGAATACCAATTCATAATGCCATCAAAGCTTTCATAAATCCATCGCCTTTCAGCAACCCGTAGGAGCCGGAGGCACAATTCGTTTCATCAAAGGCCTGAACGCTGTCAGGCGTGATTCCCGGGGCGTAAATCAGGAAAGGCACGGCTTCGCGGCTGTGGGTCCTGAGCGCGACGGGAGTGGGGTGGTCGGGGAGCACCGCGATGGCCACCGGTTCGCGGTCGGCGTCTTCGGTACCGGGTACGCCCCAATTTTTGACGGCCTCATAAATGGGACCGATCAGACGACTATCGAGATACTCGATGGTCTTGAGTTTGAGTTCGAGGTTGCCGTCGTGGCCGGCTTCATCGCTGGCTTCCACGTGGACAAAGACGAAATCATCTTGCCCAATCGCCTCGATGGCGGCCTGCGCCTTGCCCTCATAATTCGTGTTATAGAGGCCTGTGGCGCCTTCCACGTCGATGGCGCGCAAGCCGGCATAGCGGCCGATACCCCGAATCAGGTCTACCGCCGTGATGACCGCTCCACTGTGAATCTGCGGCCAGGTGGCGGAAAGGGGAGCCATCGCGGGGTGATAACCACCGCTCCAAGGCCAGATACTGTTGGCAGGGTCTTTGCCCTCGGCGACACGCCGCTGGTTCAGCGGGTGGTTGGCCAACAGTTCCTGCGAGCGGAGAATCAAGTCGTTCAGCAAATCTGCAGTGGCTTTTCCTTCCGGCGTCAAGGCTTTGACCAACAGGGGCTTCCAAGGCTCCAGCGGATGGTCATGTGGAGGTGCGCATTCGATGTGTTTGTCACCCCCTTTGATGACCAGCAGGTGGCGGTATTGGATGCCGGTATGGAACTGAATCTTTTCGTTGCCCAGTTTTTCCTGCAAGAAACGAATCAGAATATCTCCTTCTTCAGTTGTCAAGTGTCCGGCCGAATGGTTTTTGATGCAGCCGTTTTCCAGGCAGATGAGGTTGCAGCGAATGGCGAAATCGCCGGGTTCCAGCGTAACGCCGATGCTGGCGGCCTCCAAAGGACCGCGTCCTTCATACACTTTGTGCTGGTCGTAGCCCAGAATGGAGGAGTTGGCTACCTCGCTGCCGGGCTGCATATCGTCCGGAACCGTCTTCAACAGTCCGCAGCGACCGTTTTTGGCAAGCAAATCCATATAAGGGATATGGGCGTGCTGGAGCAGGGTTTTCCCACCCAACTGCTCCATCGGCCTGTCGGCCATTCCGTCCCCTATGATAATGATGTGCTTCATCTAATTCTTTAACTAAAT
>CACZWF010000142.1 GCA_902784785.1 uncultured Bacteroidia bacterium | reverse complement strand
AAGGTAGGCAACGCCAACTACGCTCTGGCGCAGAGCGGCAACTTCCAGCTGGTCCCCGACGCCACCGGCAACCGCGGCGAGCTGCGCGACTACGAGAACGAGGGCGGCACCATCACCCGTATCGTAGAGTACACCAGCAGCCTCGAGACGGCCACGAAGGCCGACGGCACCACGGTGCAGGTCGCTGTGTATAAGGTCCCCGTCATCCTGCGCGAGTATGAAGCGCCGGACGGCTACGGCTACTCCCACCGCGATTACAACGCCTACCTGATCTTTGTCGATGAATCGCCCAATGCCGATCTCCAGGATAACTACTGGTACTTCAGCGACCAGTACTTCCTCAAGACCAATGACAGAGACCCCGCGGACAACACCAAGCCTCTGCCGGCCAATCAGCGCGTGCCTCTGGCTGAAAACCAGCCGGGCGGCCACAACGCCTTCTTTGCCAGCAACGGCCTGGGCGGCAATAACACCATCACGATCGGCAGCGATCACTACCGTATTGTCGACTACCCGACCACCAACACCCTCGTCACGATCCACAAGTTCGGCTATAAGCCTGTTGCTGGCGATGCCGGCACGGTGAATCACGACAGCAAGTACATCTTCGAGCACTTCGGCGGTGATGATACCGTAGGCATTCGTATGCTCGGCGGCGTTACAATGGTACTGGAGCGCCAGAAAGAGGACGGAACCTGGGCAGGCTCCGTAAAGGCGACGATCTGGACCTGCGCTGCGGATGCATAGGCAGGATTCTCCGCGAGGCTGTCGTCGATCCGTTCAAACTCCGCGAAATTTTCCTGTGCCATCGCCACGGTCTCCGCTGCGGAAGCTTCCGCGGCGGATGCTGCAGTGATCGTGTAACTGTTCGTCTTGCCCCGGGTGCAGGCCCCGAGGACAAACATGATCAGAAGAAGGATCACCGGATGCCACCGGATGATCTTCTGAAGGATTCTTTTTCGTCTTTCCTGTCTGCGTCTGTACATTTCTCTCTCACCGAAACGGACATCTTGTTGTTCCCATTATAGATGAAAATGACCCTGACTTCAACAAGGTTTAGGGCCCGATGAGTAAAGATTGTACAATATCTCGTAGAATTCCGGATTGTCGCAGCTGTAGGCAAAGCCGCCGGTGTCGGTCAGCAGGCCCACATACAGGCAGCTTGCGGCATGGCGGTCCATGAAGCGCAGCAACCCCATCTGCATGAGTGTGCGGAAGACCAGTTCGCAGGTCGAGGATGCCTCGGGAAAGGAGATGGCAACGTCAAACACGTCGTCGGGGTCCAGATGATGGTCGATAAGTACCCGCTTGACCTTGAGCGGTTCGATGAGTTCGGCCAGGCGGTCCACGCGCTTGAAGGAGTTGAAATCGAGGCAGAAGATGAGTTGTGCGTCGTTCAAGACGTTGCGTGCCCGCAGTTCATGCTTGGTGAATACCACCAGTTCGCGCACTCCGGGAATGAACTCCAGCGACTTGGGAGCCATGTCGGGCGTGACTACGACGGCGTTCTTGCCCAGACGCCTCAGCACATGGCACAATGCCAGCGACGAACCCAGGGCATCGCCGTCGGGTGACTTGTGGCATGTGATGACGATGCGGCTCACGCTGTTGATCATGGCGCGCAAGCGTTCTATCGTGTTCTCGTCTATTATCGGACTTATCATCGTCTATAATCTTTACACATGAATTGGCAAAGGTAGTGCATTTTTTGCAATAACAGCCCAAGAATGACCGATGAATTTATTTACAAACTTCCCATTCACTATTTTTTCATTATTTTATTAAGGATTATTGAAAAATATCGGTAATAGTTCAAGAAATAGTAGTAATTTTGCGGGTTGAAATGGTGTGATGTCCCGTTTGGCCTTGCCAGCGGTGGCGCAACCCGAAACCGACAACTAAATTTTAAGGTTACTATATAATTTTACTATTTTTATGGCAGAAACAAAGAAATTGTTCGACCAATTCGCGCCTGTCACTCCCGAGGAGTGGCGTGCCAAGGCCGAGGTTGACCTCAAAGGGGCCGACTTTGAAAAGAAAATGGTTTGGCGGACAAATGAAGGTTTCAATGCCCAGCCGCTGTATCGCAGCGTGGACATTGCTGACCTGAAGCAGACCAAATCACTTCCCGGTGAGTTTCCCTACGTCCGCGGAACCCGCCACAACAACGACTGGAAGGTGCGCCAGAACATCGACGTTGACGATGTGCAGGCCGCCAATGCCAAGGCAATCGAAGTGCTCGACAAGGGCATCAATTCGATTGGTTTCCACATGCACGGTGGTGATGTGGACCTGAAGGCACTGTTCAAGGGCATCTACCTTCCCGCTTGTGAAATCAACATCATGTGCTGCCCCAAGTGCGCTATCAAGTATGCCAAGGAACTTGTTGACCTCTGCAAGGAGAATGGCTGCGAGGATACCTT
>CACZWF010000141.1 GCA_902784785.1 uncultured Bacteroidia bacterium | reverse complement strand
AAACTCCATGTCCAAAGCTCTTTTCGACGAACTCTCCCAAGGAAATCCGGCTTTCCTTCACGAGCACACCGCTTTCCAGGAGGATCTGACGAGTGCGGTGTGTATGATGGAAAAATGGTTGGAGTTAAAGATCTTTACCAGCCACAGGCACTTCAGCCATACTTGAGCGGTATCACGAACCAGATAATGCCGAATCGGCAAATGGCAAAAGAAGTCCCGCTGTGCCGTAGGTGTAGTAACTGTTACCAGCAGAACAGAACTCCGCTACTTCAAGACCTTTACAAATCCCTCCGGAAGACACACATTTTCCACGCCTATGGCGCCTGCAAATAGGGGAGCGATCTCAAATAAATAGCGGCGGTAAATCGCCATTTCCCCAACTAGAAATCGGGCCACCATATCAGGACCTTCACAAAGCGCTTCGGAAGCATTATTCCGGTCAGTCTCTTTTGCCCGGCATCTTGTCAATAAACTGCTCTTTGATAAGATTGTATGCAGTGGCTGGATCGAAAGGCTCGGCTCCTTCACGGAGCAGAATATCGGAATCGCCGAGGAATTCCGGATCTTGCATCTTCAACTCCATGTTCTGTACAAACTGTTTGTACGTTGGCTGTTTCTCTACGACAAACTCTATATACTGACGGTAGCATTCTAATACGCGGTCAACATTAATTTTTCCACTGTTCAGTGCAACCTGTAAATCCAGCAGGTCACGCCCTTTCTTCCGCTGATACAATGCCCTCAATTTGGTGCCCACAAGTTCGTCCAGGCAATATGTCGTCAACTCGCATTTGCCTTTGAACCATGGATTGTCTACGCTAAAAGGAATCTTCTGCAGACCAAGTACATTGAAATGCTCATAGCAGTTAATTTCCACCTTCAGGCGAATGGGTTGGACAGGTGGCACCTCTGACTCCATGCGGAACAGCATCGTGTTGTTGTACTTTTTCTGCTTGGTCACTTTGTCCGGCATCCAGGAGAGTACTTCTCCGAGCCGGAACATGATGGGCTTGATTGGGCCAGGATGAATCTGCACGAGGTCGATATCCTCGCTATATCTGATTTGTGGCTGCAGGTACAGCTTATGAAGTGCCGTCCCTCCACGGAACGCCAGATTCTCAGCGAGGAACTCGTCGCTGAATATGCAAACCAGTGCCTTGCAGATAATCAAATCCTGCTCAACCATGGCAGGCTCAGTCCAGGGAGCCTGCTCGTTCCAGGCCATGATGGATGCTCGGTCAATCATATTTCGTCAATCTCAATTTCAATATTAGGGTTTACATGCCATCTGTTGGCCTGGGCATCACCGTTTTCCGCTTCCCAATTGCTAAGGAGAACCTTTTTCCAACGGGGGGAATAAGCCTTGAGCTGCTGGTACAGTTCATCGGCCTTTTCTTTTTCCTCCAAAACAAATTCCAGGATATATCCCAGCCTTTGGATTGTGGCCGATGTCGTATAAGGGAATACCTTTGCCATCTTGGACGCATCTACAGCATCAATCAGCTCTGACAGAACCGTTGCAGCCCGTTGATAACCACCCACATGCCCGGCAAACTGAACCAGGTCCACGGCCGTCAGTTCTGCATTTGAGTAAAGTACTACTCCCATTTCGGCATTCCGCGAAAGCAAGAGCTCCTGAGGAATCTGTTGCCGATAATTCCAGTCCAGTTGCTTGTTCATCCCCGACGGCCTGATACGCGGAGCTACGGTCATCACCTGGGTTTGCATCGCGCGTTGATGCGCTGCTCCGTGAAAGGCCGCTGCCGACAGAAGGCAGACATAATAAGGCTTGCCTACAGATTTCATCAGTTCATGGATATAATACGTCGGGGGGACGATCCCCTTAAGTGCATACTGCGGCGGCACAACGACATAAAAGCCGCGGTAGGGAATAATGATCCGTCCGTGGGCAACTTGCCGCTGAAGTTCTGTAGCCAGTGTCTTGGCCGACAGCCCGGTTGCTTCCCGTACCTCGCTTAACGGGAAGGCTACCTGGCCTCGTATTTCATGATTTCGTATGAAAGCTGACAGTGTCATAGTTTGCCATTTTGTCGCCAAATATAGCAAATTCTGTATATTTTGACAAGTTTTTGGGCGATAATTCGGACGGTCGATGCCCCGCATCTGTTTTTTGCTACTTCAGCACCTTCACAAAACTCTCCGGCAGACACACATTCTCAAGAGCAACCGCCTCGCTGAACAGCGGGGCGATTTCTTTGTCCCGGAATGCGACTATGCCGCCGCCAGAAACTTCTGACGACGGCATTCGAAAACTAGCGGCGTCCAAAGTAGAACGCCCGATTGGCCCGGAACTCCTGCATTTCTTTCCTTCGCTCTTCGGCGAAAGGAGCATCCAGCCTTTTAAACTCATCCAGTAGGTCGTTCCACTTGGGATAACGCGCGAGCGACGGATCTTCGTCCAGCATATCC
>CACZWF010000140.1 GCA_902784785.1 uncultured Bacteroidia bacterium | reverse complement strand
CAGAAAAGTATATCCGCCTCCGCTTCCAAGTGGACACTGGCCCGCACCCGCCTGTCGATGAGGGGGATGTTCGCAAAATACTCCGCCTGCTCCTTGATGTGGTCGTGGGCCATTCGCGTTTCTCACTCTTGAATGTCGATATCCTCGAAATAGACCACCTTGTCTCCCCAACCGCTGCTGAAGATGCTGGGAGAATGGGAGGTGATAAAGCGTTGGGTCTGCGGGTTGAGCTTCTGAATCACATCGATGATCTGACGCTGCCAACTGATATGCAGGGAAACTTCCGGCTCATCCAAAAACACGACAGCAGGACTTCCCTGAGTCAGGAACACCCGCAGAAGAATCAGCAGCAACTGTTTCTCGCCCGTCGAGAGTTTGGAAAAGCCCAAGGTCTGTCCGGCCTGATAAAAGACCAGTTCGCCATTCTCCACACCGACTCTCTTGGCCGTACCGGCAAACAAGTCATCCAACACGTCGATTACTTGTTGAAATGCTTCCCCACGGGACAGCGCAAGCGGAAGATACTCCCCGACACCGTTCATCAGGGCATCCAGCGGCCGCAAAAGCACCAGGGAAACCCCGGCAGGCAGTTCCGAAGGCTCCGCCAAGGCCTCCACATAGTTGGGCGCCCCGTCGGAAATCTTCTGGTAGTAGTCGTACATCAAACTGAGCATCGTACTCTTGCCACAGCCGTTGACACCGACCAGAATGTTGATGTCCGGATGAATGTCCTTCCAGACAATGTTTTTGAAGCCCCACCATATTCTCCAAATGGTCAGAAATCATAACCTATCCCCACATAGACTCCGACAGAATGGTCAATACTGCACCAGTTGACAGCCGCCCTTAACGGTCCCATAAAGGTTTTGCGGGAATATTGCAAAGCGAAACCGTAGGCAAAGGCGTTATTGGTGGTTTTGTAAGTGAATTCCTTGAAAGCGTTGGCCTGATGCAGGGTACAAACCGAGAGCGACACATAATTCTTTGCCAGAAAACGCACACGAAAATCTACATCAACCGCCGTCATAATGCGCTCGAACTGATTGACACCATTGATACAGTTGAAAGGAATGTGGTGCGCCACCATGCGTCCGGGAACAAAGCCGCCGGCATAGTTGCGGTGCAAAAACAGGATATTGTCATATCCTTCCGAAACAAATCGGAAATCCAAAGAGGTCAATATACTGAAATAAGAGCCGATGCTGGCCGCATTTCTAAAAGAAAGCGAGGCGATATGGTAAGGAGAGAAACCATCGGATGATACCGGCCTCGCCATTTTGGTTGAACGAATGGTTGCCGAAGACAAACTGGTAATCCGCCTGCACACAGGTGCCGCTCTGCGGGAAATAGCGGTCGTCCCGGTTGTCAAAACACAGATGTCCCAACGCCATATAATGCACATTCCAATCCCGTTTGGAATAGCCCCGGAAATTAAAATACGGAATATTGCCGGCGTTCATCCCGGCATACACATCCCAATACGGAGAACGGCCGCTTCGGACCAGGAATGTCAAATCATTGGTCCAGAAACGGTAGCGGTCTTCCTGGCTGTCATCGCGGCTTCCCAGATAGGAACGGTTGTGGGAGTCGAAATCCGCATAACGGGTTTCCAAAGAAAGGCAGAGCTGGGGCCCTTTCAAAAAACGATAAATATATTCAAAGCGGGCGTAGGGATTAAGACCGATTTTGAAACTGGCATCAAAACGAGAACCGTATAGACGATGGACGCCCAAACCCGCATTCAAGGCCAAAGCCACGATTTCTTCGGTATCCGCGCGAAGTCCCAGGCCGAAATGATGGACCGGCCCCCGGCTGCAATTGATTTCCAGGCGATAGGGATCGCGCATTCCGTATATTTTCCAGGTGACCGTTTCATAACATCCCGTCGCATAAATCTCAGCCACAATCGCTTCGATGTCAGATTTTTTGATAGGACGGCCGATGCTGATCTTCATTTTGTCGTGGAAATAACGCGCTTCCTTCGAATCCAAGCCCTTGAATTCAATTTCGCTCAAGAGAATATCCTCCTGCCCCATATCCGTCGCAGCCCGTGCGTTGAGCTTTACACCGGGAGCGCCGGTCTTGAGGGCCACCTGCTGAAGTTCCTCCGCGTGTTCCACCGCCTCCGCATAGCCGCGTTGAACAATGTCGGTGATATTGTCTTTGGAGAAACTGAGCATATTGTAACCGTACATATCGGGATGGAGATACACATCGATGTTTTTTATGTTGGCATCGTAGGTATCCTGGCTCATCATATTGACGCTCTGCATCATCACGTCGAAAACGGTGTTGACATTCTTCTCGCTCTCGCTCGATTGGGACAAATCCACCGCAATCACGATATCCGCCCCCATCGCCCGGCACAAGTCCACGGGCATATTGTTACGCATACCGCCGTCGATCAGCACCATTCCCCCTTTACGCAAAGGTTTGAATACAAGAGGGATGCTCATCGTAGAGCGCAAAGCGTCCACCAAATCGCCCCGCATATGGTTCTTTTCCTTGCCGGAAACCAAATCGGTCGCCACGCAGAAAAACGGAATGGGCAAGTCACGGAATTCCAAACTGTCCTGATAGCCCACGGTCATTGAACTCAAGGTGTTGTGTACATTGAGTCCATTGAGGTAGCCGTCCGGCAGTCCGAAGCGGAAAATGGCAAACGGGTCATTGACGCCCAACTGTCCGGTGGCAGGCCGAGGCAAGTCCGAAGCCAGACGCTTGCGCCAGACCTCCTTCTCGTAAAACCAAGGAATGCTCAGGTTGTAGGTGTCTTTGTATTTCTTATCCAAATAGTTGATATGAGATTGGGGAACTTGGTCGCTCATCATCACCGACCAATCCATCGAGGTCAGCAGGGAATCCAATTCTTTCGAGTTGTAGCCCAAGGCATACAAACCGCCGACCAAGCCGCCCATACTGGTACCGGTAATGATATCGATAGGAATACCTTGCTCTTCCAAAAAGCGAAGCACACCCACATGGGCGGCTCCTTTGGCTCCACCTCCCGCCAGTACCAGACCGACGGTGGGGCGCGTCTTGCGGATTTCTGCCATCCGTTCCTGCATCGCCATCACGGCCAGGCTGTCCCCTTTTGCATCCAGGGAAGGCAAAACGAATAGCCGGTCACGGGCTGAAAGGCTCACTACACCTGTCAAGAGAACAAGAAAAGTAAACAATATTCTATTCATGCGTATCATAGACTGCGAATTTACATAATATTTCCTACCTTTGCAAGCCGATGAAAATTTTAGTGACAAATGACGACGGCATCCGGGCCAAAGGGATTCAGGTTCTCGCCCGTTTGCTCAAGCCCTACGGCCAGGTGACGGTCGTAGCGCCCTCCCATGCGCAATCGGGAATGTCGTTGGCCATCCCCCTCAAAATGGATGAAAAGATTTTCGCCTCCGAAATGGTGGAAGAAGACGGCATTTTCTGGCAGCACGTAGACACCACGCCCGGGGCCTGCGTCAAATTTGCCTTGGACAGCACCTTCCTCAAAGTCAGACCCGACATCATCGTGTCCGGCATCAACCACGGAGCCAACACCGCTACGGCCGTCTGCTATTCCGCAACGCTTGGCGCCGCTGCAGAAGGCGCTATCAACCGCATTCCCGCGATTGGCATTTCCGTGGACACCTGGCTCCACGACCCTGATTTCAGCGCGGTAGAAAAATATTTTCCGACTATTTTCGAAGCGTTGGTCGAACGATACAAAGTCCTGCATCTCGAAGGGGTTCGTGCCGATGACAACGACAATGTCCCCGATGCCGACCACAAACTGGTCGACCAAGGCTATATTTCCATTGTACCCCATCACATTGACAGCACGGACTACAACGAATTGGCCGCGCTAAAAACCGTTTTCCCGCTATGAAATACTATCTCATCGCCGGAGAAGCATCCGGAGACCTGCACGGCAGCAATTTGATGAAAGGTCTCATCGAGACCGACCCGGAGGCCCGTTTCCGCTTCTGGGGCGGCGAAAAAATGCGGGACGCCTGGCAGCAAAGCCACAGCATCCGGGAAGAAGACGGGCTGGTGATGGATTATCGGCAGACGGCCGTTATGGGCATCAGCGATGTGCTAAAAAGCCTGGGGAAAATCTCCCGCAACCTGGCCTTCTGCAAGGAGGATATCGCGCAATGGCAGCCGGATGTCGTCATATTGATTGATTACCCCGGTTTCAACCTCAAGATCGCCCGCTATGCCAAAGAGCACGGCTTCAAGGTGTTTTATTACATCGCACCGAAAGTCTGGGCCTCCCGCGAAGGACGTGTCCGCCAGCTCAAGGCCTATGTGGACAAACTTTTCATCATCTTCCCCTTCGAGATTCCCTATTTCACGAAAAAAGGGATTCCTTTCATCTACAAAGGCAATCCGCTGATTGACGCCATCGATGCCTCTCCCGCCCTGGCCCAATCCCGTGAAGCCTTTTTCGCCGCCCACCATTTGCCCGACTGCCGCTACGTCGCCATTCTGGCCGGTTCCCGCAGCGGGGAAATCGGACGGATGATGCCCGTCTGTATGGAAGCCGCCGACCGTCTGGCCGCAACCCATAAAGACCTGCATTTCATTGTGGCCGGAGCACCCTCACGCACTCCCGATGACTATCAGAAACACATCGGCAGCCGCTCCAACGTCCATCTGGTTTTCAACGATACCTACGGCGTCCTGAAAAACGCGGAATGTGCCGTTATCAACTCCGGAACGGCCTCCTTGGAAGCAGCCCTTATCGGCACTCCGCAGGTGGTCTGCTGGTCCACTTCCAAACTCACCTATTTCGTCGGAAAATATGTGCTCCGTATATTGGAACACATCAAATACATTTCGTTGGGCAATCTGATTGTAGACAAACTGGTCTTCAAGGAATTCATCCAGGACGACTTCAATCCAATCTCCGTCAGCGAGGAACTTCAGAGGTTGATGGAAGAGCCCTACCGCTCACAGATGCTGGACGGCTATGCACAAATCCGCGAGGCTCTCGGAGGCGGAGGCGCCTCGAAAGCCGTCGCTCAGGCCATGCAGGAAGAGCTTAAAATAGATTGAAAATCGCTTCGCGAACTTCCTCGATAGAACCTACGCCATTCACTTCGCGGTATTTTCCGCGCGCTTTGTAGTAGGCAATCAAAGGCTCGGTCTGGGCGTGATAGGTATCGATACGATGCTGAATCGTGGCAAGGGACGCATCATCCGCACGGCCCTCTTTCAAGGCGCGGCCCTGAATACGCTCCACAATCATTTCGTCCGGAATCATAATCGAAATGACAGCTGTCACCACTTCGCCATCCTCGTCGAGCAGCTCATCCAATGCTTCCGCCTGTTTCAAGGTACGCGGAAAGCCGTCCAACAGAAAACCGTCCACTCCTTTGACAGATGCAAAGCGGGAGGCGATCATTCCTTCCACTACCTCATCCGGGACCAGTTTCCCGTTATTGATCAGCGCCGCAGCCTGCACCCCCAGCTCCGTACCCGCGTTGATTTCAGCACGAAGCAATTCGCCTGTCGAAATATGGCAGAGATTGAATTTCTCGGCCATTGCCGTCGCTTGAGTGCCTTTGCCCGCACCCGGAGGCCCGAATAAGATGTAATACTTCATATTAATTGGTCAAATCTGTGATACTCCAGTCCTTACCAAGAGAAGAAGTGGAAAAGCGGAAATAATCGGCCTCCGCCTTGGCCGTCATTTTCATACGAGGAATGGTAAGGGTAAGCCGTGTTCCATCGGCAGCGCGGACCACAACGACCATTCCGCCACTGGACAAGCCCTTCACATCCTCCAGCATATAACCGGCAATCTCCCCTGCCAGGGAACCCTTCGCCGATTCAATGTACACTTCTTTCGCATCCTTATCCACGGTCCATCGTTTTTGGCCATCGGAATAAATCTGCATCACACCCAGATCCAGCACATAGCAGGAATCCTGCACACTGAACTTTCCTTCTCCTTCCACCTTGACATCCGCCTCGGAGACATAACTGAAATCGGCCTGCGTCAAATAGTTTGACAGCTGTTGCTGCAACTCTTGCGGCATCTGCTGGGCGGAAGCGGACAAAACACCGGCCCAAGCCACAAGCAGGAAAAGTATGTTTCTAAAGCGAGACATCGAGAATGGCTTGCAATTGTTGAAAATCAGAAACCAGCACTTCACGGGGACGGGCACCTACCTGCGGTCCTACGATCCCTTTGGCCTGCAGCTGGTCCATGATGCGCGC
>CACZWF010000139.1 GCA_902784785.1 uncultured Bacteroidia bacterium | reverse complement strand
GTCGGTGAAATCCAGTTTCTGGGGCTGGATCATCGGGCTGGCGACCTCGGCGATGTAGTCGTACAAAGGCGTGATGCCGAAGCGGTGGGCGATGGCCTGGACGGAGAAGGTCGTGCCGTTCTGTTTTCCTTGCAGGGAATATCCGGCGATGTGCGGGGTGGCGATATCCACCATCTCCATCAGTTCCAGGTCGATGTCCGGCTCGTTGTTCCAGGTGTCGATGGCCACGGCTCCGAGACGGGGAATGGTCCGTTTGAGCGCGGCCTCGTCCACCAGCTCTCCGCGGGCCGTGTTGATGAAAATCGCGTTGTCCTTCACCTGTGCGAAGAACTTTTCGTCCGCCATATTGCGGGTGCTTTCATTGAGCGGGGTGTGGAGGGTGATGATGTCGGCCTGGCTCAAGAGCTGTTCGAGTGAACAGAATTTGCCGTCGTCATTGCCTTCGGCCGCTTCGCGCGGAGGGTCGCAGAGCATCACCTTGAAACCGAGGTGACGGGCCAGACGCTCCACTTTCTTTCCTACATTGCCAACACCGATGATACCGAAGCATTTGCCTTCGATCTTGATGGCTTTGCGGGCGGCCATTCCATAGAGGGCGGAAAATACGTATTGCATCACACCGCCGGCATTGCAGCCGGATGCGCTGTGTACCTCGATGCCGTGGGCTGCGCACCAATCCAGATCAATGTGATCGGTGCCGATGGTCGCCGTCGCGATGATTTTGACCGCCGTTCCAGCGAGCATCGCTTCATTGCAACGGGTACGGGTGCGGATGATGAGGGCGTCCGCATCGAGGATGTCCTCGTGGGAAATCAGTTTGCCGTCAATGTATTTGACATCGGCGTAAGGTTCGAAAACACCTTCCAGAAAGGGGATGTTTTTATCTGCTACAATTTTAATCATTTCAGTATAATCTGATTGACATACCGGGTAAACGCTTTTCCCCGGATAAACATTTCATCTTGACAAAGCGCCTCGTTGATGCGTTCGGTCAGCTGGGGGCACATCAGGGAAAGACGGCTGCGGACGACGGAGGAAGTGAGGGTGACGTAGAGGGTCCCATCCTTGAACCATACGTTGCCGGTATAGCGCTCCATTCCGCTGACTTCGTTCCACACCCGGGCCACCCGTTGCGCGTTGTAAGCCGGGCCCAAGCCCTCGGCCACCAGCCACTCCTGAATGGCCTGGCGGACGGGAATCGGGTACTTCCTTTCCATTCTGTTCTCCGTGTTCATATCTTTTCGAAGCACCCTCCCTGCGTGCGGAAATAGGCCCGGTCGGCGGTGGCCCCGTCTACAAGGGGCCGCAGGCGGTCGGCGCTGCAATCGGTAATGAAGATCTGCCCGAAATCTTCCTGTGCCACCATTTCGATAAGGTGGGTGGTGCGGGACAGGTCGAGTTTGTCGAACACATCGTCCAGCAGCAGGGTAGGCGGTACGCCGCTCTGTCGTTTCATCAATTCGTATTGGGCGAACTTAAGGGCAACCAGGAAAGTCTTCTGCTGGCCTTGGGAGCCGCAGCGGCGAATGGGGGAGCCTGACATCTCGAAGGCGAAATCGTCCCGCTGGATGCCGCTGCCCGTAAATCCCATCCGGAAATCGCGTTCCCGGCCCCGCAGCAGCAATTCTTCCAGCGATGCGTGTTCCAGTTCGCTGCGATAGCGGATGGACACTTCTTCCTTCCCTCCGCTGAGGCGGGAATAATAATCCGCCACGACGGGCATCAACTGGGTGCTGAAGTTGGCGCGCGCCTGATAAATCACTTGTGCTTCCCGGTCCATCTGCGCATCCAGCACATCCAGCAAGGCGCTGTCGGTGCCGGGGGCCTTGAGCAGGCGGTTGCGCTGCTGCAACAGGCGTCCGTATTGCGAGAGGGCGCGCAGATACTCCGCGTCCATCTGCGAAAGCACGATGTCGGCGAAACGCCGTCTTTCCTCTCCGGATTCGCTCACCAGGGCGCTGTCGGAAGGGGAGACCGTCACGATGGGCAGCAGGCCGATGTGGGTGGAAAAGCGTTTGTACACCTTGTCATCCCGCCGCAGGACTTTTTCGGCCCCGCCGGCCTGAAGGGAGATGCGGGTTTTCAGCCCGGATTCCAGGGCATACTGTCCGCAAAGCGCGAAAGAGGCTTGTCCGTGCCGCACGTTGTAGCGGTCCTGCAGACCCAGGAAACTCTTGACCATGCTCAAATAGAAGATGGCGTCCAACAAGTTGGTCTTGCCCTCTCCGTTGCCGCCGACGATGCAGTTGACATTCGGGGAGAAAGTCAAAGCAGCCTCCTCGATGTTGCGGAAATCGGCGATGTGTATAGTCTCGAGTCTCGGCATAATTCTTTATGGAAGGGCCTTGATGCGGTCGATGCACACTTTCAGGGCATCGCGCCAGTAAGGGAGGGTGAAGCCGAAATCGGCCTTGACCTTGGCCTTGTCAAGCACCGAGAAGTGCGGACGGGTGGCCTTCTGGGGGAAGGCGTCACTCATACAAGGCTCTACAATGCATTTATTTCCGCAAAGTTGGCCGACGGCGAAGGCAAAGTCGAACCAGCTGGCCACGCCTTCGTCCGTGACGTGGTAAATGCCGCTTTCACGGTATTTGTCATTCTCAATGACCTCGAAGATGAGGCTGGCGAGGGTCAGGGCGCTGGTAGGGGTGCCGACCTGGTCGATGACCACTTTGATGCGCTCTTTCTCGATATTCCGTGCAAACCTCCTCT
>CACZWF010000138.1 GCA_902784785.1 uncultured Bacteroidia bacterium | reverse complement strand
CGACAGGCTTTCCTGAGCCGTCATTTCTTTGTTTTGTTCCATTGTATCAATTGTTTAACTGGTTTTTGCGGCAGGACGAAGCTGCGCAGTCTTCTCCTTTCACGGTGCAAATATAAACAAGTTTACAATATAAACCAAATTTTTGCAGTTTAATTTGTAAGGACTAATGATTATCTTTGAAAGTTAGATATATCGCAATTTCAATGAAAATCAGAATCACTGCCGTCCGGAAGGCTTCGTATCCGGATTTGATGGCGAAATATGAGAACCCTAACAGCGCCATGATCAGTTGTAACGACGGCTTCCGGCCAGTGAGTTTCTACATTGAATTGATATGTCATGCTCGACTTGACCTCATATGAAGAGTGGCTATGAGTAGCAGTGGAATTAATATTGCTCCATTGCTAAATATCTGGACAGGAACACATTATATACGGAATACGAAGTTCGGTCTTCCTCGGTAGTGGCTAGAACAAGTTCTTTTTCAATAAGGGCTTTTATATTCCTTAACGCCGTTGGTCCTGAGGTGATGCCATATTTTGATAGGAATGCAGAAGACGTTATCTGCAAAACGCTGTCTTCCTTTGCAATCGCGCTGAGCATCTTCCATTGAGCACGTGTAATCAGCCGTCGGATTTCCCTGAATCTCTCCCGCTCGCCGTCAAGAATTGTCTGTATGGCCTTAAGCACGATATCCCTGTCGACTTTGCTATCGGATAGTGAGAATACTTCATTGCATAGACGCTGTGTGTAATAGGTGTGCACTTTTGTCCATTCCAGGATGTAGTCAAGAGAATCGTCATCTATGCTTTTCCCGGCCGATTCGAACTTCTCCCGAATAAATGCGCCATAAACCTTCACCGGCAGTTTCGTCAGGTAGCAAAAGGATGTACTCTCATAGAATGGCTTCTTGGCGTTGGTGAACATATCGGTCATCGTGTGCTTCTTGCTACCACAGTAGATGAATCGGACATTGTGCAGATGCTGGATATGTTTCCTAAGGATTGCCTCCATGTTAATACCTTCGTATTCCCGTATTTGCTGGAACTCGTCAATGGCAAAGACAATCATCTGCGGATAGCTCTCGAGATAACCCAGAACATCTTTTAATGTGTTCTGTTGTTGATTCTCATCGGCAAAAGAAAAAGAGACTTGAGGCGAACCAGTCATTGGGTCTAACCCAAGTAATGGCCTGACACTTTTTAAGGACTTGAAGAAGGCGGATATCCGATGCTGTTTCTTTAGTTTGGATACAACCGCATCAGAAAGGGCCTTTATGAATTCTTCTAGGGAGAGCGTGTCACTGATATCTGCATAGATGGTTTCATAAGGTAGTTGTCGTTCCTTTATCTCCTCAAACACGCGGAATATTAATCCGGTCTTACCCAACCTGCGAGGTGAGATAAGTGTGGTATTGCGCCCGTTTGTGATATTGCGGATGATTTCTTCCGACTCTTTTTCCCGGTCGCAAAAGTACTTTTTTGATTTGAAGGGTTCCAGTATAAAAGGATTTTCAAGCATAGGTCTCTTGTTTTTGCAAATATAATTAACATAATGTTAATAACAAAATGTTTTCGCATTTATCGGTCTCCAGGTTCCTCAGCCAGAAAGGGCAGTTGACATTACTGATACTCCAGCCCTTTAACTGCAACGCCGATGTTGACGGGCAGATGTTCCATTCCGCCCAGGGC
Organism: uncultured Bacteroidia bacterium; assembly: GCA_902784785.1. GTDB lineage: Bacteria > Bacteroidota > Bacteroidia > Bacteroidales > UBA932 > Cryptobacteroides. Next base: position 1,096 of record CACZWF010000138.1, on the reverse strand, counting down.
TACCTCCCGGACATAACTGCTCTTGAGGTATATATTGAAGTCCATACTCATCTCCCAGAATTCCTGCTCATCCTGTGTTTTGGCAAGGAAGGCCTGCAGAGCTTCGTTATTGCATCCGACAATCTGGAAGGCGACGAAGTATCTGCCCGGTTCCAGCAGAAGGGTTTCTTCCGGCTGGATGTCGAAATCCTGCGGATCATTCGAAACGGCAACGTTGAAATAGATGGGCTTGTGGAGCACGTTGACAAACGATTCCTTCCTGCCCTCGATGCGGTAGATGTTGATGGATGCGACGCAGTCGGGGATGTGGTTGCTGTGCACAGTGAACAGGATGTCTTGCACGAGGAACGGCTTTTTGGCCTGGGCAACGGAACCTATTTCCCGCCCCGATGGGTGTTCGCTCCGCAGGATGGTGCTGATGACCCCCATATTCTTCAGCACATTCGTTCCGGGGCGCATCAGATACTTCTCTTTCGTGTTACCGCCAATGGATACGGCGGGTGGCAGTTCCCGTCCGTGAAGGACGATGACCACGTCATCGTCAGGTCCGGTAACAGGATAGGCTGCCGGCTGGTAAGATACGTGGAAAAACTCCAGCGTATCACGAGGCATATCTATTTCAAAGCGACCGTCGGCGGCAGAAATGGACCCGATTTGGAGTTTGGGAACACCGAGCTGGACATATTCGACAGCTTCACCTTGTTCATTGATGATCCTCCCTTTGACGGTGACGTGCTCCTGCGCCGAAAGCAAGACCGGGAGCAAGGAGAGGGCGATAGCCAACTTAATCCGCATAAATTTATTTTTTTGTCTGCGGTATCGATAGACAAAGAAAGTGCCAGTTTTATCGGCCTCACGGATATGACGCGCTCCAAAGATGGGGAGTTTTTCTTTCACAACTGGCTTCGTAACAGGAACACCGTCGAGTTCCTGGGTACTTGGGAGAAGGTTTTCAATCCCGAGTTTAATTCTGCCGAATTCGACATAATTAAAAGTAAAGCGGGACTCAACAATTTCCGCCTCAGCGCTAAAGAATGGACGGAGAAGACCCATGCTATTGGCATAGTTTCCAAAGCCGGGCGTTATGGCGGCACTT
>CACZWF010000137.1:2456-5400 GCA_902784785.1 uncultured Bacteroidia bacterium | reverse complement strand
AGGCCCTCTGCGGCATCTTCGATGACTGGAATCTCATAGCGATCGGCTATCTCCATAATACGGTCAATTTGATAAGGCATTCCGTACAATGCGACCGGAACAATGGCCTTGGGCTTCTTCCCCGTCTTGGCTATCCTGTCTTTGATGGCTTCCTCCAACAATTCCGGATCCATATTCCAACTGTCCGGCTCGCTGTCCACAAAGACGGGTCGGGCGCCCAGATATGTTATAGGATGGGAGGACGCGCAGAAAGTAAAACTCTGTACCAATACCTCGTCGCCCGGCCCAACGCCACAGCAAAGCAGCGCCAGATGCACGGCCGCCGTCCCCGAAGATAACGCCACGACCTCGCATGGGACTGCCGCATCGACACGACCCTTCGTCCCGCTCACATAACGCTTCAGATCCTCCTCGAACGCATTTACATTCGGCCCCAGCGGCACCACCCAATTCGTATCAAACGCCTCTTGGATAAACGCCTGCTCCTTACCCGACATATGAGCCAGACACAGATAGATTCTATTTTTCATACGAATGCTCTTTTTTGATACGACAGGGGGAACCATATGCGACACAGCCGTCCGGAATATCTTTCAGCACCAGGGAACCGGCACCGATAAAGCAATTTCTGCCGATTTTCACCCCTTGGATAACAGTGGTTCCCGCACCGACCCAAGTACCTTCGCCGACGGACACATTCCCACACAAGGTGCAATGCGGAGCAATATGCACAAAGTCCCCTATCACGCAATCGTGATCGACACTGGCGCCCGTGTTGACAATACTATGCCGGCCGACACGGACATAGGGTTGCAAGATTGCCCCGGCCATGATAACGCTCCCTTCCCCGACCATAGCCGAGGGAGAAAGGATAGCGGAACGATGAATCGCCGTCCCAAAAGAAACAGCCCCCAGGCTTTCGACGATTTTGCGTCGAGTCGCACAATCCCCCACACTCACGATAACGGGAGAAAGCCCTTCCGCCGAATGAAGGACCGGCATTCCATCCAGGCTTTCCACCAAAGGATTATCATCCACCAAACCTAAGACTTGCAGACCTTGGCTTTCCAAGGCATCTTTGATCACCTTCGCGTGACCACTGGCTCCGTAGAGATACATAACACTAATTTAATTCTCGAATAACTTCAAACGCTTCTGCCCGTACGCGTCCCACCGTCGCGCCGCGCCATTTTCCCAAAGCCTCGATGGCTTCCAACGAGCGAGATGAAGGGAAAGATTTCAATTGCGAAGCATAGCAAGACATCGCCTTGAGTTTGGCATCAAACTGTTCTTCACTCAAAGCCTCAAATCGGGTCGGGACGAACACCTCTGAGCCAACCGGTTCGGCCCACTCCGTCTCGGACAGGGTCTCATAGGCATAAATGTTACGCACGCAGGCATCTGGAAAAGGACGGGCGGCCACCAAAGCCGCTTCGTGAATGGCCCTATGGTCTTTGTGCGCATCCCCCCGATGAGGAATATAAAGGGTATCCGGCTGAAGTTCCCAAATCACCTGCGACAAAGCCTCTGCAATCTGATAGGCAGGATATTGGTCAAGCGCCGGAGCCGGCAACTCCAGGAAACGGGTGTCCTTGACTCCCAGCAGAGCGTGCGCATCTCGCGCTTCCGCACGAATTGCAGCAATCTGCTCCGGGGTGAACAATTCGGGCGCCCCCACGGACGCATTGGTCGCAATGAGCACATAGACCTCATCCCCTGCAGCAACGGCTTTCGCCATCAATCCGCCACAACCGAGCACTTCATCATCGGCGTGCGGGGCTATTACAAGAATTTTATGCATAGTTCAACAAATTTTTCTATTCGTGGTAAACAATCTTCTCGACAATCTTTTTGACTTCCTGGCGATTTGCCTCAAACTGCCCGGGCGTCCACTGCTTCAACCCATTCCAACAACTACGGACCTTGGCCACTTCCTGCCCAAAGTCAATTGCGACCGGCGAATCGCCGCCTTTGAAAGTACGCGACAGAATCACGGAAGTAGAACCCAGACGGAAATGTTCGCCCAGAATCTTGTCCGCCGGCAGAATACCATCCCCGATACGGGCGATGCCGCCGAAGCCGAAAGGCACCCCTTTCGCCTTGCACTTATCGGCAATATAATCCACCAAGCCCCCGGCCAGCGGTTCGAACAGGAAATTAAGTCCCAGACTGATATGCAAATCATTCAGTCCGATGAAGATCTCATCCACACCCTTGACCGCCAGAATATCATCGAGACGCGTCATCGCCGCCGCCGTTTCCACCATCACGCATACTTTCGCCCGCCCCTTGACGCAATCCACATAGGTTTTGACATCGTGGGCGTCCATCACCATCGGCAGCATCAACACATCGGCCCCATAGGCGATGGCCTTCTCCACCTCTTTTACAGTATAGGGATGGATGGGATTGGTCCGGACCAGCAACTCAGACTCCTTGACAACGCTCCGCAAGGCAGGAATCAGTTCAATATCATTGTAATACTTTACAGTATCACGCCCTCGCTGCCTTTCAGCCTTTCCAATATATTCCAAATCATAGAAAATCCGATCCACGCCAGCCTGCTGGGCGGAAACGGCATCTTCCGGCGTTGAAGCCAGAATCATCAAAGTAAATTCAGACATATCTATACACTTAGATTCATCATTCTCATACGGTCCTGCCAGGTCAGTTCCACCATCCGCTCTCGGTTGAAGAGCGTCCGCACCCTTATCAATCCTTCCTGCGAAAGGCTAGTTCGCAAAGAAAGGTCAGTGAGCAACTGCGACATCGCCTCCGTCAACGCCCGCTCATCCTTCGGTGGGACCAGCAGCCCTGAACGGCCGGCCTCAATCACTTCGGAGGGTCCCGGAATGTCAGTTGTCAAAATCGCACACCCCATCGCCATCCCCTGCTGGAGCACCATACTGAAACCTTCCCGATAGGTTGGATGCACCAACACATC
>CACZWF010000137.1:0-2446 GCA_902784785.1 uncultured Bacteroidia bacterium | reverse complement strand
AAATAATTTGGCACCTCCCGGGTAATGCCGTGGAAGATGATATTCGGGCAAGCCTTGGCGTGTTCCATCAATTCCTTGTCAAAACCGCTTCGTAATTCATCGAAACCGCCAATGAGCAACAAAGCGGCAACCGGGGAATTCAGAGAAAGGAAAGCCCGCAGCAACTCCGCCACGCCCTTGTCTTTCTCAATACGCCCCACATATCCAAACACCGTCTTTCCTGCCAAGATAGGATATTCTTGTTCCACCTGCGACCGGAAAACCTCCCGCTGCCGCACGTCAAATACGGACAAATCGACACCTACCGTACCTCCGTCCCCGATGACGGATATTTTCTCTCGGGGAACCACCCTTTCCTCAACGGCATAATCCAGATTTTTCCAACTCGCGGAAGTCACGTGTGTAGAAACGCGGCAAAGCCACTGTTCCACCCATTTGAAAATTTTCCGTTTCCATCCTTCATATCCCACATAGAGTATGCCCCACTGGCAATACACACGCACGGGAATGCCGCAGCAACGGGCGGGTAAAGCGGCATAAAACGAGGCATTGGTCGTCGCATATTGCACATAATCGAAATGCTCGCTACGGAAAAATTTCCAGAATCGGAAAGGAAAGACGAACATATCTCCTATCGCGATCCCCCGGTGCATATCCATATTGACACAATGGAAACGAGGGCTGTATTTCTGAATGAATGCCTCGGACATCTTGCACACGAGTGTCACCTCGTGGCCCTCCGCCACAAAACGCTCCATTGCAGGAACGACAAAAGTCTCCATCGTCGTTTCGATGGTCGTGATGACGCACATTTTCTTCTTCACGGCTTGCTCCCGTCCCGCACGCTCTTCGTTGAGAGCCGCCCTAACATACGAACCATAATCGGACTTGTCGCGGCGGAAAAGCATCTTGAATACCGCCATAAAGATTTTCACATCCATTCCAAGAGACAAATGTTCCGCATAATCCGCCTCGAAAGCAAACTGTTCTTCCCAAGAAATGAACGGACTTTCAGACAAACTATCCGGCGGAATCAATCCGCCCCGGACGGCAAATCGCTTGCGTTCCTCACTCGTATAATACGCATCGTACGCAACGGGCAGAGAGCGAGGTCCGATAACCGACATATCTCCAATGATGATATTCCACAATTCAGGAAGTTCATCCAACGAGGTGGAACGCAAGAACCGTCCTAAAGCGGTCACCCGCTGTTCATCCGGCAACAAATTCCCCTGCTCATCTCGGGCATCCGTCATTGTACGGAACTTAAGGATGGTGAAAGGACGACCATATCGCCCTGCACGTCTCTGCTTGAAAAATATGGGCGCTCCCAGACACAGACGGACCAGAATACATAGAATCAGCACGAGCGGACTCAACGCCAACAGCAATGCCGCCGAAGAGCAAAAGTCAAATATGCGCTTGAATACTTTATACATTATATCTGCAGCGGATTTCCGCCCTCATCAGCAAACTGTTCAAGATAACGACGCTTCATCATCACCCCTTCGCGAGCGTTACAGGCGGGCAGCGGCTCTCCTAGTAGTTGCTTTACCCGCAAATACAACAGATTCAATCCGGCCGCGTTAAAAACAGCCAGTGTCGCCGCCAAGCGGGCATTGATTTCCATCAGCACCGGCCGACCGTCGGCATCCATCTTGAAGTCCAAATCCACATTGCCGTCCAACTTCAGCGCGGCAACAATCTGTTCGGTAATCTCAAACGCCTCCGCATTCTTTTTCACGGTCGCCATCATCGGAATACTCGCCTGAATGACATTGCTCTCGCGCCCCGCCATATAGAGGATTTTGCCATTGTCTGCCAGAACATCCACCGAATACTCCATTCCCGGAAGAAACTCCATCGCCATCATTTCCGGCATCTCTTCTTTCTCTGAAAGGATGGTCACCAATTCCTCAAAAGAGATATAAAATGAATTGGGCTTCTCTCCGAACAAAATATCAAATCGAGATTTGGACGGGTCGATAATCCGGACGCCCCGGCTGCCGCTGCTGCGGGTCGCCTTGACACAGAACGGACGGGAGGGCCATCCCAGTTTTTCCGCCGCGACCTTCAAATCGGCGACACTATGAACCGGGTAAAAATTCGGCGTCTGCATACCCTGTCCCCTCATATAGTCATACAAACTGTACTTGCTGTCGCAGACATCTATGGAAAATGGATTGGAAACGGACACCTTTGTCCCCATCGCCTCGAATTCCGCCTTTCTGAGAGACAAAGGAAGCAATTCCGCCGAAACGCCGGGAATCAGCACGTCGATTTTTTCTTCCAGACAAATGGAAAGCAACGCATCCACATACTCGGGTGCATCGGAGGCGGGAACCAAACGACATTTGTCGGCCATCTGCAGGATGGTCGGGTCCGTCTTCATATCCGTCCCGACGACAAAAACCTCCCGCTCACCATTGTTCTTCAGGCTGCGAAT
>CACZWF010000136.1 GCA_902784785.1 uncultured Bacteroidia bacterium | reverse complement strand
GTTGATGGGAGCGGTCACCAGCACGTCGATCAGTCCTTCTTTGATGTCTTTGACGGCACATTCCAGGCTGGTCATCGCGCACTTGGCGGATTCGCTCGTCGGCTGACCCGGCTCTACGAATACATTTTCGGGCAGGCAGTTGACGATGTTGACGCATTTGGGACGGATGTCCCGGGCGCTCATCACCACGTGGGTGTTGATATTGTCGATTTCGTGCAGAAGTTTCTTGTAGAAACCGAATATCTTGGAGGAACCGTAGATGACGGGGGTGAACATATCCAACGTCCGTTCATCGGCCAGCGCTTTGATGATTACTTCGTAGCTGATGCCGTTGCCGTCTCCCTGGGTGATTCCGACGATAAGTTTTTTTGCCATAATTGTACTGTGTTATTTTCTGAAACCGTGGCGTTTCATCATTTGCTGGAACTTCCCGCCCACGAAACTCTTCATCATCTTGCGGGTGTTCTCGAATTGTTTGAGCAGGCGGTTGACCTCCACGATGGTGGAGCCGCTGCCGTCTGCGATGCGTTTGCGGCGCGAGCCCGTGATGATGTCCGGGTGCGTGCGCTCATAGGGAGTCATCGAGAGGATGATGGCTTCTGTCTTCTTGAAAGCCTTGTCATTGTCGATATCCACATCCTTCAAGGCTTTGTCCATACCGGGGAGCATGCCGGCCAGTTCCTTGATGTCGCCCATCTTGCGCACCTGCTGAATCTGGTCGTAGAAGTCCTGCAGCGTGAATTGGTCCTTGGCCAGTTTCTTGCTGAGTTCGCGGGCCTGTTTCTCGTCAAATTGCTCCTGGGCTTTTTCCACGAGGCTGACGACATCACCCATTCCGAGGATGCGGTCCGCTACGCGCTGGGGATGGAAGACGTCGAGGGCTTCCAACTTCTCGCCCGTGCTGATGAGTTTGATGGGCTTGCCCGTAATGGCCTTGATGGACAGGGCCGCACCGCCGCGGGTGTCGCCGTCCATCTTGGTGAGGACCACGCCGTCGAAATTGAGCCTTTCATTAAAGATGCGAGCGGTTTCTACCGCGTCCTGACCGGTCATCGCATCCACCACGAACAAGGTCTCGGTGGGATTGACGGTGCTGTGCAGGGCGGAAATCTCGTTCATCAGTTCATCGTCCACAGCCAGGCGGCCGGCGGTATCGATGATGACGATGCCGTAGCCTTCTGCCTTCGCCTTGGCGATGGCGGCGCGGGCAATCTTGATGGGGTCTTTTTCGCCCTCTTCGGTATAGACAGGGACTCCGGCCTGCTCGCCCAGGACCTTGAGCTGGTCGATGGCGGCGGGGCGGAAGGTGTCGCAGGCGGCCAGCAGGACCTTCGCGTTCTTCTTGCTCTTGAGGAAGAGCCCGAGCTTGCCCGAGAGGGTGGTCTTACCGGAACCGTTCAGACCGCAGACGAGGATGACGCCGGGGTTGCCCTTGACATTCAACTCGCTGGAGTCGCTGCCCATCAGTTCCGCCAGTTCGTCGCGGACTATCTTGATAATCATCTGCTGCGGCTTGACGGCGGTGAGCACGTCCGAACCGATGGCTTTCTGCTTGACGTCTTCGCAGAACTGTTTGGCAATCTTATAACTGACATCCGCGTCCAACAAGGCCCGCCGCACTTCCTTCAGCGACTCGGCGATGTTGATTTCGGTGATTTTTCCTTCTCCTTTGAGGATTTTGAAACTCCGCTCTAACTTTTCACTTAAATTCTCAAACATATTTTTCTAATCTATTCTCGCAAATTTCATTAAGGATTCTTGCGCAATTTTTCGGTATATCGGTCTATTTTCCGCATCTCGATGGGGATGTTGATGCCCTGCGGGCAGTGCAACGCACATTCTCCGCAGCCGACGCAATATCCTGCCTGTCTGCGGCCGGGAATCTGCCGTTCATAGCTGATGAGGTAGGCGCGACGGGCTTTGCGGTAGGCCGGGCTCATCGTATCCTGCGGGATGTGGTCTTCGTTGATGCACGCGTTGTGGTGGGCGAAGATGCCGGGTATGTCGAGTCCGTAGGGACAAGGCATGCAATATTGGCAACTGGTGCAGGGGATGAGCGGGAACTGGAGGATTTGCCGGGCTGTCTCTTCCAGGAACGCGAGGTCGCTTTCCGACAGGGGCTTGAAATCGCTCAGGCTCTTGATATTGTCCTGCAACTCTTCCATATAGCTCATTCCGGCAACGATAGTGAGCACTTTGGGGAAGCTTCCGCAGAAACGGAAGGCCCAGGAGGCGGCGCTGCGTTCGGGGGCGCGGCTCTTCAGACGCATCACCGGTCCCTGCGGCAGTTTGGCCAGGCGGTCACCGAGCAAGGGCTCCATAGCCATGACGGGAATGTCTCTTTGGCTGAGTTCACCGTACAAATCTTCTGCATTGGCCATACGCTGCGGCCTTTCCGCGGTCAGGGACGCGTGCTTCCAGTCCAGATAGTTCATCTGGATCTGAACGAAATCCCAGTGATATTGTTCGTGGTTGACCATCAACTCGTCAAAGCCTTCCTTCAGACCGTGGAAGGAGAAGCCGAGATGACGGATGCGTCCGTTTTTGCGCTGCTCCAACAACCAGTCGAGCAGGCCGTTGTCCAGAAAGCGGACTTTGAGGTCGGCTGCGTTGCAGACATAATCCAGACTCAGGAAGTCGATATGGTCGGTTTGAAAAACGGCCAGGATGTGTTCGATCATCTCCTGTCCCTCTTTCAGACTCTTGTCTCCGTTTTGATTGGACAGTTTCGAGGCGATGAAATATTTCTCCCGGGGATGGCGAAGCAGGGCGGTGGCCGTCGCCTCCATGTTTCCTTCTTGGCCGATGCCGGAAGCGCTTTCGAAATAATTGACTCCGTGCTCGAGGGCGTAGTCCACCAAGGGGTTGACAGCCTCCTGGTCGATTCCGTGCTCCTCCCCCTCAGGGGTAATCACTTCGGGCCAGCGCATACAACCGTAGCCCAGCAGGGACACAGCCTCGCCGCTTTTGGGAAGGAC
>CACZWF010000135.1 GCA_902784785.1 uncultured Bacteroidia bacterium | reverse complement strand
CTCAAGGACAACTGGAAGAAATGATATTAATTGTTAATTGTTAATTATTAATTATTTTGTCCTACTCTCCCGACATAGTGAACCGCGACGGCAAGGATTACCTCTTCTGTGCCTGGAGACGCAAATATGTACGTCTCACGCCAGAAGAATGGGTCCGACAGCATTTTCTCCATGCGCTCGTCGAGGACTTTGCCTACCCGCAGGCCCTCATTGCCGTCGAGGCTCCTATATCCGTTGGAGAGGTCAACAAACGCTGCGACGCCATCATCTACAACGCCCAACTCCGACCCCTCTGTATCGTCGAGTTCAAAGCACCTACCGTCAGCCTCACACAAAAGGTCTTCGACCAGGTTGCCGTCTATAACCGACGACTCGGCGTATCCTTCTTCTTCCTCTCCAACGGCACCACCCATTACGCCTGCCGGGTGCTGGAGAACAGCTACCAATTGTTGCCCGACATACCTATTTACAGCTATTTATGTCAGAACACCTAATAGAACTCAATGACGCGCTGGATACGGCCACTTTTTACGGCGTCAACAACCAGAACATCGCCTGCCTGAAGAACATGCACCCCAAGGTGCGTGTTGTTGCCCGGGGGTATCATATCAAGGTTGATGGGGCTGCCGCCGAGATAGCCGCCTTCGAGCAGGACCTGCGCAAAGTTGAACGCTTCTGCATCGAACACAATACCCTCACGGAGGATATTATCCTTGCTATCATCAAGGGCGAGCAACCTACCGCTTTTCGGCACGACAACCTCATCCTCCACGGCGTCAACGGCAAGTCTATCCTCGCGCGCTCAGCCAACCAGCAACAGCTCTACACCGACTTCCAGAGCCACGACCTCCTTTTTGCCGTCGGACCTGCCGGTTCGGGTAAGACCTACGTGGCGATAGCCCTGGCCGTACGCGCCCTCAAGAACAAAGAAACCAAGCGCATCATCCTCTCCCGACCCGCCGTCGAAGCAGGCGAGAAACTCGGTTTCCTTCCGGGCGACATGCGCGAGAAAATCGACCCGTATCTACAGCCCCTTTACGACGCCTTGCAGGACATGATTCCCGCGGCCAAACTGGAGGAGTACATGGAGAAAGGAGTCATCCAGATTGCCCCGTTGGCGTTCATGCGCGGACGCACTCTCAGCGAAGCTGTGGTTATCCTTGACGAGGCGCAGAACACCACCGTCCCGCAAATCAAGATGTTCCTCACCCGCCTCGGACTCGGCGGCAAGATGATCGTCACCGGCGACTTGACGCAAGTGGATCTGCCCAAGAGCCAACGTTCCGGACTGCGTGACGCCCTCGACAAACTCCAGGGCATACCCGGCATCAGTACCGTCCGTTTCACCCAAGCCGACATTGTCCGCCATCCTCTCGTCCAGCGCATAGTTGATGCGTACGACAAAGCCAAAAACAATGAAGAGTAGAGTGTACATAGTGCTTTTGCTGTGCCTGTGTCTCTTCGGCTGCGGCCACCGTTTCGTTCCCAAACCCTACGGCTACTACCGCGTGGACCTGCCCGAGCCCGACTATCAGACTTTCAGCCTGCCTGACTATCCGTACTCTTTCAACTACTCTACCCTCGCCGAAGTTCGCCCGAAAACCGAGCCCGGCGAACAATTCTGGCTGGATATCTACTACCTCCGCTTCGACGCGCGCATCCACTGCAGTTACAAACCTGTTGAGCGCAACCTGCGCGAACTGTCCGCCGATGCGCAGGATTTTGTCTTCAAGCACGCCGCCAAAGCCTCTGCCATCCCCGAGCAGGAGTGGAACAATCCCGACGAACGCGTCTTTGGCGTTTTCTACGAACTGCGTGGCAACACCGCCTCGCCCTATCAGTTCTACCTGACGGACTCCACTTCGCGGTTCTTCCGCGCAGCCGTCTATTTCAACTGTTCGCCCAACCAGGACTCGCTCGCACCCGTCATCTCTTTCCTCGGCAACGATGTTCAACACCTCATCGAATCCTTCCAATGGCAATAGCATCAACCATACAGGACAACATCAGCCGCGGACACAAGATGCTCGCAGTGCTTATCGACCCCGAGAAAGCGGACGCTTCCCGTTTGGACACATTGTGCCCCTTGCTGAATGAAGGCAAACCCGATTTCATCTTCGTCGGCGGCAGTACCGGCACGCAGATTGAACAGGTGGTACTCACACTCAAACAGCGCACCACCATCCCCGTGGTCCTCTTCCCCGGCAACGTGAGCCAGTTCACGCCCTCAGCCGACGCCCTGTTGGTTCTGTCTCTCCTTTCGTCCCGCAACCCCGAGTTCCTGATTGGAGCCCAGGTTCGGGCCGCCCGAAGAATCTTAAGCAGCGGCATAGACACGCTCTCTGTGGGCTATATTCTGGTGGACGGAGGCAGACCCTCTTCGGTACAACAGGCCACTCTCTCCGAACCATTGACAAAAACAGACGATATACTGGACACAACTATTGCGGCCGGGCTGCTCGGATTTCAAAGCGTGTACCTGGAAGCGGGCAGCGGCGCCGAAAGGCCCGTCCCCGTCCAAACCATTCAACAGGTGCGCCACACCATCCGCATACCGCTGATAGTAGGCGGCGGTATCCGCACAACCGGGCAAATGCAGGACGCCTTCGCTGCCGGAGCAGACATAGTAGTCATCGGCAACCATTTTGAGTCCCACCCCGAACAAATACCCCTTTTCTGCCATGCAATCAACAGATGACGAGAAATATATGCGCCTGGCGCTGCAGGAAGCCGAAGAAGCCCTGCGTTGCGATGAGATTCCCATCGGCTGCGTCATCGTATCCGAAGGACGAATCCTTGGCCGCGGGCATAATCTCACCGAGACCCTTCAGGACGTGACCGCCCACGCCGAGATGCAGGCCATCACCGCTGCGGCGGGTATGCTCGGGGGCAAGTACCTGCAGGGTTGCACCCTCTACGTGACCGTCGAACCCTGCGTGATGTGTGCGGGCGCTATTGGCTGGGCGCAGATAAGCCGCGTCGTCTATGGGGCACCTGACGA
>CACZWF010000134.1 GCA_902784785.1 uncultured Bacteroidia bacterium | reverse complement strand
AAAATGCCCTACTCCTATGTGGTCGGTTTGGGCGTCAAACAAGACCTGATCAAAATACTCACGCTTGAAGTCAGCGGAGAATACGAATTGTTCAATTATGGTGGGAATTATGTCCATCGCGCCGGCGTAGGCGCGAATCTGCGGTTTCTGGGCTGGCTTTCCGTCAGCGGCGGTTACAACTGGGGCGGCAATTCTCCCCTTCCCACTTACGGAAGTATCGGTTTAGGCGGCAGCATCATCAAAATCATTGACATCGAAGCCTGCTATATGTTCAACCGGTACAACAACCTGAACATGATCGGCGCGCAATTAAGCCTCAAATTCTAAAAACAATAATCAAAGGGGTTAGAGCTATGGAAGCATTGCAGGGAAGATTTCTGCGTTATGTCGCCATCGACACGCAATCAAACGAGACAAGCGAAACAACCCCCAGCACCAGCAAACAACTCCAATTGCTGGGACTCTTGCGAGATGAGCTACAGGCGATGGGCTTGGACGCGACGATGGATGAACGCGGCTATGTGATGGCCCGCATTCCGTCGAACTGTCCTGAACGGGATATCCCGCCCATCGGCTTCATCGCCCACACCGACACCTCTCCGGACGCTTCCGGAAAGGGGGTCAAGCCCCAGATCATCGAGAACTACGATGGCGGCGACATTGCGTTGAAAGGGGCTCCCGGTCTCTTCCTCAAACCCGACGAATTTCCCGAACTGCGCCAATACATCGGCCAGACGCTTATCACCACGGACGGCACCACCCTGCTGGGAGCCGACGACAAGGCGGGCGTCGCCGAGATTATGTACGCGGCGGAATACCTGGTCAACCACCCCGAAGTCAAACACGGGGACATCTGCATCGGTTTTACGCCCGACGAGGAAATCGGGCGCGGGGCGGATTATTTTGACGTGGAAAAATTCGGCGCGAAATACGCCTACACCATCGATGGCGGAGAAATCGGCGAACTGGAGTTTGAAAACTTCAACGCCGCCGCAGCGACCGTCCGCATCCAAGGACGCAATGTCCACCCGGGCTACGCCAAAGGAAAGATGAAAAACGCCATCCGCATCCTGGAGGAGTTCGACGCCCTGCTGCCCGCTGACGAAAAGCCCGAAAGCACGGAAGGCTACGAAGGATTTTTCCATATCGTCTCCTTTGAAGGCAGCGTGGAGGAAGCAGTCGCCCAATACATCATCCGCGACCATTCGCTGGAGAAATTCGAGCAAAAAAAAGCGTTGATTGTTTCCTGCGCGGAAAGCATCAACGCCCGATATGGTGACGGCACGGCCCGTGTGGAGCTTCGCCATCAATATTATAATATGCGCTCAGAGGTGGAGCCGCATTACTTTATCATTGAAAAGGCTGTCCAAGCGATGGAAATGGAAGGCATCAAGCCCAAGATCCAACCCATTCGCGGCGGTACGGACGGCGCCCGGCTCTCCTTTATGGGTCTGCCCTGCCCCAACCTCTTCGCCGGCGGTCACAACTTTCACGGCCGCATGGAGTTCGTCCCCCTCGAAAGTATGCGCAAAGCCGCGCAAGTCATCCTCAACCTCCTCAGTCTCTACACGGAGTAAGGATAATTCATTGCTTTTTCTCACAGATTACGTTCAACATCCATTCTCTGATGAAGGAATCGAACAATAAGCACTTTGCCATTAATGATCTTATAAAAAACGAGATGTTTTCCGACAGGAAGCGCTCTGTATCCGCCTAGCACATGGTCGTATGAGATTCCCACCAACTCAGGAGCAGTGGAAATAAATGCACAAGCATCTAACAATTTTCTCGTATAAAAATCCGCCTGATTACGAGACCATCTGTTAAATGTGTATTGCCAAATATCAATTAAATCTTTTTTCGCCCGGTCTGATAATACATAATCAACCATCTTTTCGAGCGTTTAACTCTTTAATAAATTCATCGGGGTCAAAGTTTTCAACAATTCCACTATTTTCTCCTTCAATCAGAGCAGCCTTAAGCATTTCCAGCCTGACCTCATCTTCTTCCAAAGACCGCAATGCCGCACGAATTACCTCACTGGCATTATTATATCTGCCATTTGCGATAAAAGACTGAATTAAATTCTCATAATGCGGCCCCAAAGATACTGTTACGGTTCGTGCCATAAGTCAATTCATTTAACACGCAAATGTAAGAATATTTCTTACAAACACCAAATTTTAGGAGAAAAAATTAGATCAGCGCATGATTTATCGTCTCAACGATGTAGCGGACATCGTCTTCGGTGACGCAAGGGCCGCTGGGAAGGCAGAGACCGACCTTGAAGAGCGCCTCGCTGACCGATGCTTCGGTTGTCCCGAACAAAGAACAAGGCCGCAAATAAGCCACAGCATCCCGATAGACCGGCTGCTTGTGCATCGGTTTCCACAGCGGACGAGCCTCTATCCCAGCCTCGTCCAACGCCACCCGCAACGCCTCCACATTATCATTCGGCTGGCAGTCGGTGCGAAGCGAAGCGGCGGCGTGAACCACGCCGGCAGCCCCTCCGACCGCGCCCTCTACGGCCTTTCCGTAGGCATTCTCCTGTCCTTTGACACGCACATTAGGAGCGATCGTCACCGTCACCAGCCAAAAATTGCTGTCATAACGCGATGAAGGAGCCTCGTGCACCTCAACACCCGGAACCGAACCCAGCAACTCTTTATACAGCGAACAGAGCCGCTGATGATGGGCTATATGCTCATCCAACACCGTCATCTGTCCCCTGCCGATGCCCGCGCAGATATTGGAAAGACGATAATTGTAACCGATAGCCTCGTGCTGATAATAAGGATAGGCTTCGCGGGCCTGCGTCGCATACCACATCACTTTCTCCTTGTCAGCCGCATCCCGGCAGATCAAGGCGCCGCCGCCCGAGGTTGTAATCATCTTGTTACCATTGAAAGAAAGCACGCCAAAACGCCCGAATGTACCCAACACCTGTCCATCAAAACGGCTTCCAAGGCCCTCTGCGGCATCTTCGATGACTGGAATCTCATAGCGATCGGCTATCTCCATA
>CACZWF010000133.1 GCA_902784785.1 uncultured Bacteroidia bacterium | reverse complement strand
ACGGATGAAAACGGCGTATTCAAACTGAAGGCCTGGCAGACGGCGCGCTTCCTGAAATTGAAGAAGGGTGAGACGTACCGCGTGGAAGAACTGAAATACATTTTCGAGCATACCATCGCTACGGCCGTTAATCCGGACAAAGAGTATTGGATAATGGCAGGGGATATGAACTCCTATTCCAAGAAAGACAATTTCAAATACAAATACAACAACGCTAGTCTGGGCTTCTTGGAGCAGGATTTCGTTGCAAGCTCATCGCCGTATTACGATTTGGTCGCCGAGTCCTATCCCGGCATTTTCTGTCCGTCCCACGGCGCCCACCGCATCGACTATTTTTATGTGACCAAACCCTTGCTCAATGCCTGCAAGGATGTCTATACGGAACCGGATTCTTATACCACGCAGCGGGATGCCAACGTGAGCAAGTTCGTCTGGCCTTCCGACCACCTTCCCATTATTGCCGACTTCAATCTTTCCAAATTGAAATAATTATGCGTAAAACCCTTTTCCTGACCTTGTTGCTTTCCGCATCGGTGCTTCTTTCTTGCTCCAAGAAGGAGGAAGCCCTGCGGACGGACTATATCAAGGTGTGGCTGACCAACCCGGACAAGCCGGTGGAAGACCTGCAGATTCCCTTCGACGGGACGGATGACGGTTGCTTCCACGTGCAGTCCAATGTCGATTTCGAGACCCGCTTCATGGATCCGCCCGACGGTTCCGGCGGCTGGTTCCATATCACTTCCGTGGAAAATGTGGAGCCCGGGCACCTGAAAGTGTCCTACACGGCCGATTCCATGCTCGGCGGCAATTCCCTGGACCGCCGCACCTGCAAGTATTCCGTCTCCAACGGTTCCCTTTTCCTGGGCAAGTTCCTGTCCATCCGTCAGGGATACACCCAGGTATATTCGAACAATTTCGAGGACAAGGGTGGCGATGTGACGCTGCAGGCTGGCCTGCCGCCTTACAGTACGCCTTATCTGAGCGCCCTGAACGTGACCTTCTACGATTATGTCTCCCTCAATGCCTGGGCGGAGAGCAGCATCCTGGTGGACAACATCAACATCACGATGGATGTGACGGTCGAAGGGGGAGCGGTCGTGGATAACATCAACCGTGCTTCCTATCGAATCAATGTCCCGCTGGGAACGGGTCCTTCCGCCTCCAATATGAAATGGTTCCTTCTTTCCAACAAGGGACAGCGCTTGAGCGACAAGACGCGGCTGACTTTTTCCGTTGTCAATCCTTCCGGCGTGACGGTGCATTTCACCAACCTGAAATTGTATAAAGTCTCCGAAGCCGAAATCGAGAACCTTGCGGACGACGAAGAGTTCAACTATGACGATGACGACTGGATTTAAACGAATGACCGACTGATGAAAAAAACTATTCTCATATTGCTCGCGTGCCTGCTGACCGCAGCGTCTGCCTACGCCCAGAACATCAAGGTCACGGGTGTGGTGCGGGATGACAAAGGCGAACCGCTCGTCGGCGCCAATGTCGTCGCCAAGGCCAAAGGCAGCGCCAAAGTGGTCGCCGCGGAGACCGTGGACATCACGGGTTCCTACTCCATTTCCTGTCCGCCCGACGCGACCCTCGAATTCTATTTCCTGGGCTTTGAAACGGTCAGCGAACCCATCAAGGGACGCAAGACGATGGACGTCCAGATGCTTCCCGATGCGGCCCAGACCCTCGATGAAACGGTGGTCATTGGCTATGGTGCCGTGAAAATGGCCGACCTGACCGGTTCCGTGACCAACGTCAAGATGTCCGAACTGCGCGACGCGCCGGTTGCTTCCATCGACCAGGCCCTTCAGGGAAAAGTCGCCGGTCTGGACATTATGTCCTCCGACGGTGAGCCGGGCGCGGAATCGCTCATCAGCATCCGAGGCACCCGTTCCCTGGCCATTACCGAAGACACTTCCTCCGATGCCCAGAGCGCATCCGTCGGCGCTCCGACCGCTCCGCTGATTGTGGTGGACGGTGTGATGGACGCGGTCAGTTCGCTCAATGACATCAACCCGGCCGATATCGAGGCCATCTCCGTGTTGAAAGACGCTTCCGCGACCGCCATTTACGGTTCCCGCGGTTCCAACGGTGTCATCATCATCACCACGAAAGGTACTTCCGAGGACGCTTCCGTCCAGCAAATCACGGTCAACTTGCGTGCCCAGGCAGGTGTTTCCATGCTCCCGCGCGACATTGATATCATGAATGCGACGGAGTACGCCCATTACCGCAACCAATACCTCCAATACTCGGGTACCAGTTCTTCGATGGATATGACGACCCCGGTTTCGGGACTTTCCATCAAGAATCCCTTGGAACGCGGAACGGGCACGGACTGGATCAAGAGCGTGTCCCGTGTGGCGCCTTATCAGAACTACAACTTGAGCATCAACGGTTTCCAAGGGAAATCCAAGTTCTACGCCTCGCTGTCGTACAACGACGAGCAGGGTATCATCGTCAAGAGCGGCAAACAGAACTACACCGCTACGCTCAACCTCTCCAACAAGGTCTTCAAATGGTTGACGCTTTCCGCCAACCTCCGCTACCAGTGGCGTACCCAGCAGGAGATGTTGACCCGCATCGGCGGCGCGGGCATCTACAGCTCCGCCATCTATATGTCTCCGCTCATCGACCCGGCCAACAATGTCAACAAACTGGACCGTTCCGGCGCGACGGTGAGCAACCCGGTGGCCCAGCTTGACCACAAGACCAAGGAGACCAACCGCAGCATTCTCAACGCCACTTTCGGATGGTCGGCCCATCCTATCGGCTGGCTCCGGTGGAAGGGCAAGTTGTCCTATTACTATTTCGACCGCAACAAATATTATTACGAGGACGGAGCTCTTCCTTCCAAGACCGAAGGGCAGGGCGGTTATGCCACCCGTGAGAATTACGGCGAGCAGAGCCTCTATCTGGAGAACTCCCTCGAATTCAGCAAGGAATTCGGCAAGCATCACATGGATGTCCTCCTCGGCCAGACCGCCAAGTGGTACACCGACCAGACCTTCTATCTGTCGCGACACCGACAAGACTGTCAAGACCTTGCTCGCGTTCTTCGCCCGTGTCAACTACAACTGGAAAAAACGCTACTATCTGACGGTGACCGGCCGTTTCGACGGAGCCTCCCATTTTGCCAAGAACCAGAAATGGGGCTTCTTCCCTTCTGTGGCTGTCAAGTGGAACATCGCCAACGAGCCTTTTATGAAACGCGCCCGTCAGGTGGACAACCTCTCGATTCGTTTCAGCGCGGGTCGCAGCGGAAACGACCTCAAGGCCGCGTACCGTTCCCTGGCCCGTCTGAACACGACGACCACGGGATGGCTCTTCGGCGGCAGTCAGCCTGTGGCCTATTATCAGGACCGTCTGGCTTCTCCCGAACTGACCTGGGAGAAAACGGATGAATACAACCTCGCGTTGGAGGGGAGTTTCTTCAATTCCAAACTGTCCTTCACCCTCGAGGGTTACATTTCCAAGACCAAAGACCTGCTGATGAGCATCCAGGTTCCCGAGCACACCGGATACGGCAGCCGCTACGGCAACCTCGGACGCACCACCTCCAGCGGTGTCGAGTTGACCATCAACTCCCGCAACATCGTCAAACGCGGTTTCTCCTGGCTCTCCACCTTCACGTTCGCCCACAACACCTCCGTGGTGGACGCGCTCGGTTCCGAGTCGTATGTGGCCACGCGTAAAGCTCCGGCCGGCGGTTATATGACCGTCGGTTACAAGGTGGGCTATCCCGTCAACTCCTTCTGGGGCTTCCAATATGCGGGTGTGTGGCACAATACGGAGGAGGTCGAACGCAACAAGGTCACCCACGCTTTCGTGGATGACAACACCAGCGACTCGGCCGTCTCCTCCCTGGGTTATCCCCGTTACATCGACCAGAACCACGACGGAAAAATCGACAATGACGATATCGTGTACCTGGGTTCTCCCGACCCCGTTCTCGCCGGCGGTATCCAGAACACTTTCAACATCCACGGTTTCTCCATCAACATTTTCTTCGCCTGGTCGCTGGGCGGCAAGGTGTTCAACTATTCCGAGTACTATATGGCCGGTTCCCGCCGTACCAACCAGTACCGCTATATGCTCAACGCCTGGCATCCTATCATGAATCCCGAATCCGACCTTCCCCGCGCCGGTAAGTTCGACGGCAACGCGATGCCCAGTTCCTTTATGGTGCACGACGCCTCCTTCCTGCGCTTGAAGAGCGTTTCCGTCGGCTACACCTTCAACCTCAAGGCGAAATGGATACGGGAGCTCAACCTCAATCTGTCGGGAGAAAACCTGTGGCTGTGGTCCACTTACAATGGATTCGACCCCGATTGCTCGTATTGGGGAACCCGCCGCTACGACTTGGCCTCCTATCCCAAGCCGATGCGCGTTGTTTTCAGTGTTTCTCTAAAATATTAAGATGGCTATGAAAAAATTGTTGAAATTCCTTTGCTTTTTCGCTGCCATCCCTGTGATGCACGGTTGTTTGGAAGAAGACGCTTCCAACATTGTTTCTCCTTATACCTTCTACCAGAACAAGGAACAGATCCGCGCGGCGGTCAACGGCTGCTACCGGATGAACAACGATATCTTCTGTCTGGGTTATATGATCGTCACCGAAGGGGCGAGCGATCTGGGGCACAGCCAGTACAACGCCCAGGTGGACGCTCGTCTGGATATTTCTCCGGCCAGCCCCAAGGGCAATCAAATCCGCACCTGGCGTTATCTCTGGCAGGGAATCCGTGACTGTCTGGCCACCATCGCCGGTATCGACCGTTCTCCCGAAGCCGCCGACAAAAAGGCTCCGCTCCGCGCCGAGGCCGAGATTATGCTGGCCCACTATTATTACATCCTGACCTGCTATTTCGGCGACGTACCTTATTATGATTTCTGGGTGGAGAGCGTCGAAGACCTTCAGACGGTCGGCCGTATCGGCCGTATGCCCGCGTCCGACACGCGCCGCAAACTCATCGCCAAACTGCAGGCCTGTGTGCCCGGTCTGGACCAGGTGCGCAGCAGCGACATCCCCGGCAACTATGTGGGTGCCGCGATGGGCTGGCTGCTGATTGCCAAGATGGCCGCCTGGGAGAAGGACTGGGACACGGTCATCGACGCTTGTTCGCATCTGGAGGCCATTTACGGCGAACTCAGCCAATATTCTTACGCGGATGTGTGCTTCCGTTACAAGAACACGCCCGAATCCATCTTTGAGATTCAGCACGCGTGGAGCCCCAACGGCATCAAGTATATCACACCGAGTTCGCTGGGCATCGCTTCCATTATGATGCCCTTCAACAAGACCCCCGGCACCGCCATTTACGACGGCGTGACCATCGAGGAAATAGGTCCTGAGGCGACCTCCTATCGTCCCATCCAGCCCACTTCGTATTTCAAGAACGAGGTGATGCCCGACGGCAAAGGCGACCTGCGTCGTCCCTATATCCTCGCCACGGGCTACGATGGAGTCAAGTTCAACGGCAACCGCACCTGGCTGGGTCCCAAATTCTGGAGCCCCGGTATGATCGGAACCCAGGACGGCAATAATTACAAAGTCTATCGCTATGCCGAC
>CACZWF010000132.1 GCA_902784785.1 uncultured Bacteroidia bacterium | reverse complement strand
GGGATATCGGTTGCTATACCCTCGGTGCTCTGCCTCCGTTCAAGACCCTGGCATCCTGCGTGGATATGGGTGCTTCGATCACGATGGCCAAAGGGGCTGCGGACGCGGGTCTGTTCCCCGCCGTGGCGATTATCGGCGACTCGACTTTCACGCATTCCGGTATGACCGGTCTGCTGGATGCCGCCAATGAGAACACCCCGATCACCGTCATTCTTTCCGACAACCTCACCACGGCGATGACCGGCGGTCAGGATTCGGCGGGAACGAGCAAGTTCGAGGCCATCTGCGTCGCTCTC
The DNA here is from genome assembly GCA_902784785.1 of uncultured Bacteroidia bacterium. Lineage (GTDB taxonomy): Bacteria > Bacteroidota > Bacteroidia > Bacteroidales > UBA932 > Cryptobacteroides. The sequence continues at coordinate 2,753 of CACZWF010000132.1, read as the reverse complement.
GGCGTGCCGGCCGAGCACGTGCGCGTGGTGGTTCCCATCCCTGCCAATATGGAGGAGATCACCAACATCATCCGGGAGGAACTCAATTACAAGGGCGTGTCCGTGATTATTCCCCGTCGGGAGTGTATGCAGACCCTCCGCCGCCACTTGGCGAAGAAGAAATAGTGGTTCTAACAGAAAAGAGAGCGTATGAAAAAAGATATTATACTTTGCGGAGTCGGTGGACAGGGCATCCTGTCGATTGCCACGGTGATTGGTGAAGCGGCCACGAAAGAGGGGCTGACCCTCAAGCAGTCCGAGGTTCACGGAATGAGCCAGCGCGGGGGCGATGTGCAGAGCCACCTGCGTTTGTCCGATGGTGAGATTTACAGCGACTTGATTCCCCAGGGCTGCGCCGACCTCATCATTTCGATGGAGCCGATGGAGGCGCTTCGCTACCTGCCCTATCTTTCCCAAGACGGGGTGGTGATCACTTCTTCCAAACCTTTTGTGAACATTCCCAATTATCCGGCGGACGAGACCCTGGAAGCGGCGTTGCAAGCACTTCCCAAGTTGGTCCGCGCCGATATCGAGACCTTGGCCAAGGACGCCAAGAATCCCAAGGGCGCCAATATGGTCCTGCTTGGGATGGCCGCCTCCCACATCGGCATCATCTCCACCGACGACCTGAAAGCCGCCCTGCAGCGCATCTTCGCCCGCAAAGGCGAAGCCATCGTCGCCGCCAACCTCCAGTGCTTTGACCTCGGGCTGGGCATCCGGTAGAGTCAGGCGATGAAAATCATTTATTTCCACGGTTTTGCTTCGTCGGGCGCGACGGGGACGGCGCAGATGCTCCGTGCGATGTTGCCCGAGGTGGAGGTGCTGTTGCCTGACATTCCGGTGGACCCAGTGGAGGCGCTGCCTTTTTTGCAGACGCTGGTCGCTACGGAGCAGCCGGACCTGATTATCGGTACTTCGATGGGCGGGATGTATGCCCAGCAGATGCACGGTTACCGCAAGATCTGCGTCAATCCGGCCTTCAATATGTCCAAACTCTCCAAGGTGCTGCGCCCCGGCGTTCATAAGTTCCTGAACGGCCGCAAGGATAACGCCAAGGATTTCCGGATCACCAAAGAAATCATCCAACATTTCTTTATGATGGAGATGCAGCAGTTCAAGGGCATCACCGACTTCGACAAGGAAAACACTTGGGGTCTCTTCGGCATCCACGACACGACCGTCAACACCTACGATCTTTTCAAAAAGTACTATCCCAACGCCATCCGCTTCGACGGTGAGCACAGCCTCAACGAAAAGGCCCTCCGCTCCACCGTCATCCCCCTCGTCAAGCAAATTCTCTCCTTGGCTTGACAACAAGTCTTGAGTGCTCCCAGTGTCCCATTTTGGGGACACTAAGATCGTAAACCCCCTCTAAATGCGCCTGGTGTCCGTGATTCGGGACACCTGCAGCATCAACTCCGTCTCTCAACGCCTGCGCCCGCTCAAAGCTAGCCCGCTCGGGCCGAAAAGTCCCCCGAAAGGAAGTGCGAACGGATGTTTTTTCGTTGCACGACATTTCTCGTATGAAGTGAGCGCCCTTTCGGGGGCTAAAGGCCCGAGCGCGTGGTGGCGTTGAGGAAGCGAGCGGGGATGTCTGCAGCCGTCTTGCAGGCAAGGTGCTTCATTTCTGAAATATTTTGAGAAGCATTGCATAAGTAAAAGGAATTTCTTTACTTTGCATCTCGATGTAGATCCGGGCAAGGATTTAAATCATTAGAATTATGGCAAAAGAATCGCTTCAATTATTTGGAGAACAAAGAATCAGAACAGCCTGGAACCAAAGTGAGGAAAAATGGTATTTTTCCATCGTTGATGTGGTTGCCGCATTGACAGATAGCGTTGATGCAATGGCTTATTGGCGAAAACTTAAAGAGAGACTGCTAAAGGAAGGAAATGAAACCGTGACAAGTTGTCACACTTTGAAAATGCGGGCTAGAGACGGTAAGATGCGGCAAACGGATGTCGCCGACCAACAGCAACTATTCCGCCTGATTCAATCCATTCCTTCCCCCAAAGCAGAACCGTTCAAGCAGTGGATTGCCAAGGTTGCCAGTGAGCGTGTCGATGAAATCCAAGATCCAGAATTGGCCATTTTGCGCGGTGCTGAATATTACCGGGCAAAAGGGTATTCCGAGGGATGGATTAACCAACGCCTGCAGTCTATTCGTATGCGTAAAGAACTCACGGATGAATGGAAGGCGAGGGGAATTCAGAAGGAAAAAGAATATGCGATTTTGACGAATGAGATGACAAAAGCCTGGAGCGGCTTGACGGTTAGAGAATATAAGGACCTCAAAGGGCTTAAGAAGGAGAATTTGAGGGACAATATGACCGATATCGAACTTGTCTTAAATATGTTGGCGGAGGTTTCTACTAAGGCCATATCTCAAACACGTCAGCCGGAAACCTTCTCACAAAGCAAGCAAATTGCCAAAGAGGGCGGAACTATTGCTGGTGATGCTCGCGAAAACATTGAAAAACGGGTTGGTGCAAGTGTTGTTTCTGCACTGAATGCGAAAGATAAGCCGGCACTGGAAACTGGCGCCCAAACTCCTGAATTGCAATAAAGACTGCCAACCTAATGGCAGATGCAATTTGCTCGGGCCGAAAATGCTCCCCGAAAGGAAGTGCGAACGGTGTTGTCGTTTCACGACAATGTCGGCTTCGCCTCGGAAAAGCAAGTAAACTTGTTTTTCGCTCGGCTTGCACGACAT
>CACZWF010000131.1 GCA_902784785.1 uncultured Bacteroidia bacterium | reverse complement strand
GAGGTTGTGGATGCCGATGGCCGCGAGCGAGCCCAGCAGGGTCGAGGCGACCGAGGCAATCAGAGCGATGGTCAGGGTGTTTTCGACGGCCCGGATGAGGGAATTGCTGACTCCCCCGCTGAAAAGGTTTTCGTAGAGGCGGAAGGAGAAGCCCGTCCAGTTGCCGAGCACCTTCGCCTCCGTGAAGGAGAAGATGGCGATAATCAGGATGGGGGCGTACAAAATGATGAGCAGCAGCCAGATGTAGGACTGCGCGGCCAGGATGGAGAGGCGTTTCTTCAGTGCGCTCATAGCAGTCCTCCGTTTTCGGCTTCGCTGGTCTCCCCGTCCCCGATCAGGCTGGTCAATCCGATGATGACCAGCATAATCAGCGCGAGGGCCGCGCCGTAGTTCCACATACCGTTGTTGATGTTCTCCTGAATGCTCGTACCGAAGAGTTTGACCTTGTTCATCGTCAGCAGTTCCGCGACGGCGAAGGTGGAGATGGTCGGCATAAAGACCATCAGCACGCCGCTGGAGATACCGGGAACGGACAGGGGCAAGGTGACTTTGGTGAACACCTGTGTCGGATTGGCGCCCAAGTCTTCCGCCGCCTGGATATATGAATTGTCCATCTTACGCAAGACATTGTAAATCGGATAAATCATAAAAGGCAGGAAGTTGTACACCATACCGAAAATAAGGGCGCCTTCCCCGAGGGGCAGGCGGAGAAAATCGAAGAGAGCCACCGTAGCGAGGGTACGGATGAGCATATTGATCCACATCGGGAGGATGAAGAGAATCACGGTGACGCTCGAGGGATTGAGCCGGGTGTCGGCCAGGATGTAGGCCGCGGGGTAGCCCAGCAGCAGGCACAGCACCGTGGTAATCAAGGCGATCTCGATGGAATAGACGAAGGTATTCATCGTCTCCTTCTCGGTCACGAACTTGACAAAGTTATCGAAGGTGAAATGCCCGGCTGCGTCTTGGAACGCATACAAAGCAATCAGCACCAAGGGCAGCGCGACAAACAAGGCGAGAAACACCTGGTAAGGCAACGCCCAGATAGCCCGCTTAGTCATTGCCGGACGAGGCTGGGGTGTCGGAAGGCGCTTCCGTCACCGGGGTGATTTTGATATCTTCGGGAGCCACGCGGATACCCACGAGGTCGTTTTTGTCCCAGATGTCGTTGGTGTCGACATAGATATAGCAGCCACGGGAAATGACGATGCCGAGGTGGTAGTGGTCGCCCTTGTAGAGCAGCAAACCGACCGTTCCCTCCAGGCTTCCTTCGGAGGCTTCATCCCGCAAATCGACATTGTCGAACGCGAATTCCACCGTCACTTTGTCCCCCGCTTTCGCTCCTTCCACGGGCAGGCAGTCGAACACGCCGCCCAGCACCTGGACCTTGTCTTCGGCCTTCATTTCGCCCTCGAATACATTGGCGGTGCACTGCTTATGCATCACCTGGATATCCTGGGGCTTGACAATCAGACCGACGCGGGAACCGGGCTCGAAGGCGTTGTAGTCCTGAATCATCAGTTCATAGCCTTCATCGGTCTCGACGAACATTTCGTAATGGACGCCCTTGAAGATGCAGGACTTGACCGTACCGGCGAGTTGGGCCGCATCCAGTTTGTTCATGATGTAGATGTCTTCGGGACGGACCACCACATCGACGGGGTTGTCTTCCCCGAAGCCTTCGTCCACGCACTCGAAGTCGTGACCGGCGAAACGGACCAGGCGGTCGCGCACCATCACGGCGTCGAGGATGTTGCTTTCTCCGATAAAATCGGCCACGAAGGGGTTCTGGGGTTCGTTGTAGATGTCGGTCGGGGTACCGATTTGCTGGATATGGCCGTCGTTGAGCACGACGATGGTGTCGCTCAAGGTAAGGGCCTCTTCCTGGTCGTGGGTGACATAGATGAAGGTGATGCCGAGTTCGCGGTGCATTTCCTTGAGCTCGATCTGCATGTCCTTGCGCATCTTCAGGTCGAGGGCCGCCAGGGGCTCGTCGAGCAGCAGCACTTTGGGCTGGTTGACGATGGCCCGGGCGATGGCCACGCGCTGTTGCTGACCGCCGGAGAGGGAATCGACATCCCGGTCCTCATAGCCGGTCATACTCACGAGTTTCAGCACTTTGCGCACCTTTTCGTCAATCACTTCGACCGGAAGTTTCTGCAACTTGAGGCCGAACGCGACATTGTCGTACACATCCAGATGGGGGAAGAGCGCATAGCGCTGGAAGACCGTATTGAGGGGGCGTTTGAAGGGCGGGACACCGCTGATGTCCTCCCCTTCCATATAGACGCAGCCGCTGGTCGGCGTGGCAAAGCCGGCAATCAGGCGCAGCAGGGTGGTCTTGCCGCAGCCCGAGGGGCCGAGCAAGGTGACGAACTCTCCGCGACGGATGTCCAGGCTCACATCATCGAGCACCTTGACATCGTCGTAGGTTTTGGAGAGATGGTCAAGCCGGATAATGATATCTTTTTCCATTTCCGCTCAAGCCATTACTTCTTGGCGAAGAGGTTCAAAGGACGGAAGACGTAGGTCACGCCAAAATTGAAGGCGAGGCTGGACACGCTCTGGGGAATGCCCAGGGCGTCCGTCGGAAGAAGATCGGAGCTGCCGGAAGCCAAGAGGTTGCGGCCATAGTTGGAACCGCCGAAAAGCACGTGTACGCGCAGGTCCTTGCTGTCCTCGATGGGATACCAGTAGGCGCCGAGCCCACCGCAGAAACCGTTGTTCTTGGGATAACTGACGGGCCACAACTCACCCTCATCGTCTTCGAAATAATTGGCATAGTTCAAAACGGACAAGATGCCCCGGTTGGGTTCCCAACCGAAGGTTCCGAACACCTCCAGGTCATCCTCGATGACATAACCGAGGTTCAAAATGACATTTCCCTCACGGATAGGAGCATACTCTACACCGCCGGGAAGAAGTCCGGGAGCCGGATAGAAATAGGTGGATTTGCCGGCGAAACGGGCAGCGGCGTCAATGCCGATGTGGAAATCCTCAATGTCATAACGCAAGCCGAGAAAAGAAGGCATCCACAGGAAGCTGTTGCGGCTGTCGGGATCGTTCTTGAATTTGCGCTCGAACTGCATCATATTGAGGGCCAAGCGGAAAGAGAATCCGGTGTCATCGTCCTCCGCCTTGTCAAAGAAACCGAACAGACTATAGGAGAAAAGTCCTTCGCTGAAAGGCTTGGTGTTGAACGGAGAAGAGGAGAACTGGAAGCCTGCTTCCCAATTTTCGTGGAAGCAATAGGAGGCTTTGGCACCCCATTGATAGGCGTTCAGATTGTTCCACATACCGCTGCAAAGCATATAGTGGCAATCGTAGTCGTAGGGGTCGTATTCGTAGGTCGCGACGGCCAGGCACTCTTTTCCGAGGGTGAACTTCAAGCCGAAGGGAAACTCGTAGGAAAGGGTGGCGAAGTCGCACCAGTTGTTGTCGGAGGTCCAGGTGTTCTGGTAGAGGCCCTGGATGCCCGGCCAACTTCCGGCGAGCCAGTGGTTGACCAAGTTGAAATGCAGACCGGGGATGATGTCTCCCTCGAAATGGGTGTAGAGGGAAGAACCTGAGTACATTCCTTCGTTCCCGTTGAAATTGTTATGCGCCTTCGCGACATCAATGCTATTGGCATTCAACGCAATGTGGGGTTCTACGTCAAAACGGGCGATGACTTCGAGCGTAATGGGTTCTTTCTCCGTCACAGGCTCCGGTTCCTCCTGGGCAAACAGTTGGACAAAACCGCCAAGCAGCATAGCCGCGCACAACAATGTCAGTCTTTTCATTTCATAAAAAGTTATTTAGGGATTAATAATAAGGTAAATTCCAAATAGGATGACCACCACGCCGGCAATCCGGTTGATGCGAACGATATTCTTGACGTTGATCTTGCCTTTCGCTTTGGAAAGCAGCCAAGTGCAGGTGTTCCAATAGATGATGGTGCCCAGGCACACGGACGCGACGGAAACAATCTTTTCAAACAGGGTGACGTCATCGCTTCCGAATCCGAAGACGGCGAACAGGGCCAACATCACGGCGAAAGCGCCGGGGTTGGTCAAGCCCATCAGCAGGGATTGGGCAAAATCAGTCGCGGATATCTTGTTCGGACGGTCGGGCTTGTGCTTGTAGAAGGACATGTAAATGCCGAGGATGATAACTACGGCGCCGCCCACATATTTGATAACCAGGTAGTGCTGGTCAATCACGCCTTGCACGAGCGAGAGGGAGAAGACCGCGATGGCCGCGAATAGCGTATCGACGACCGTGGAGCCCATCGCAGCGGACATGCCGGCCCGGCGCCCTTTCCCCAAGGTGTTCTGCATCACGAAAATGGCGATCGGCCCGAGCGGAGCCGAACTGCAAATCCCGATGAAGATGCCTTTGAGTATGATGAGGAACAGGTGCATAGGCTATGACAAATCCATGATGTAACTGCGGCGGCGCATATAGGGCACGGCCTCGTAGTCGCCGAACAGCGTCTGCACTTTGGCGTTGTCCTCCAACTGGGGGTTGAGAATCATCCGCTTGATGCCGAACTTGATGGCCCCTTCGTGAATATGCTTGAAGATGAGAACATTGGCCCCTTTCCCCTGGTATTCCGGCAGCACGCCGATGAGCAGGGCTTCGAGGGTGTCGTTCTTATGCAGGGCCCGGAGGATGGGGATGAAGCCGAAAGGAAAGAGCCGGCCGCGACTTTTCTGGTAGGCCTTCGAGAGCGAGGGGACGCAGATGCAGAAGCCAACCACTTCGTCTTTCTCGTTCAGGATGAAACAAGAGAGGTCCTGGTTGATGAACGGGATGTACTGCTTGACATACACGTCGATCTGCTTTTCGCTCAGTTTGGTGAATTCGTACAATTGGCTGAAGGAGTCGTTGAGCACGTGGAAGAGGTCGTAGCCCGTCTGGAAGAGGGCCTTTCCGTGTTTCTTGGGCATCTCTTTGAGCCCGAAACGGGACTTGACCAGATCGGCGCCAGCAAGCCTTCCTTGTCCATGTCCGAGAAGCCCAGCGGGCCTTTCAACTTGGTCATCCCCTTCGCCTTGCCCCACTGGGCCACCTTGCCGACGAGCGCGCGAAGCAGGTCTTCGTCTTCGATGAAGTCCAGCCAGCCGAAACGGACAATCTGCTCGTTCCAGTCGGCGTTGGCGTGATGATTGACAATTCCCGCAATTCGGCCTATGACTTCGCCGGCCTCATTTCTGGCCAGCCAATATTCTGCGTCACAGAATTCGAATGCGGGATTGTTGCGGGAGAGTACGGCGAACTCATCAGAGTACAGCGGAGGCACCCAATTGGGCGCATCCTTGAAAAGACGCTCCGGAAAATAGACGAACTCTTTGAGTTGTTTCCGGGAACGGACTTCTTCTATCGTAAAATTCATCTTCGCCGCGACATTTTCGAATCGGCCGCAAAGATAATAAAAAAATGTATTATTTGATTATTTTCCCCACAAGATTCTTGATGGCGAAAGCGGTAAAACCGGCATCGGCGTCTTTGGTGTAATAATGCTGGCGACAATAATAGAGTTTGTGGTCGTCCGCGCCCACCAGCAAGGTGTAGTAATACTTGTGTTTAGGCGTATTGAGCGGACGAATGCAGTAACTGACAAGGGTGTTGGCCTGACCGTCCAGCATCGCATCCACCGCCACCTCTTCCGACACCACCCGCACACGGGCCTGCTGCATTTTTGCCTTGAGTTCCTCGCTCAAATTTTGCTGGGCCAGGTCGCAGTCGGCCAGCAGGAAATCACTGTCCTGCGTCGCCCGCGCATTGAGCGCCTTGCGCGAAAGTCCGCTGTAGCCGACGATGTCGTTGACCATCGCATCCGCGATAAAGGTCTGGAAAAAGTCCAGATAAGCGCCCAGATAGGCCAGATAACGGATGCTCTTGTCCCCCGTCGCCCGAATGGGAAGACTCACCACCGACAGCATTTTCTCCAGGTTCTCCCCCGGTTTCGGGTTCCCTTTGACCACCTCCAGATAGTCCAGTTCGTCCATTTTTCCGACAAGGAACATAAAATAGTAGTTGGGGTCGGTCTTGAGCTCGTTGAACTCCTTGAGGGTACAGAACTCGTACGGAGAAAGTTTCCAGCGCTTGATGACCTCGGCCTTGAACGGGACATCAGTCAATTCGGAGCCGCTAAGCACCACTTTCAGGGTCTTTTCCGTAAAGTCGGCCACCTTCATTTTCTTGGTGTAGATTTGCGCTTGCGCGCCCAGCGTCAGGACGCAGGAAATCAGGAGGATAAGGCTTAAAATTATCTTTTTCATACTATTCTGTTTCTATTCTTTCTGTTTCTAATTATTTACATAAGCGCCCTTGTTACTCATAAATCAGCAACGACTGTCGCGAATCGGCAAAAAGTTCTTGGGCGAGGTCTCGGAGCAACTCCGGGCTCAGCGAGAAGATGGCCTGACGATCCTCCTCCGGCGTATGCACGACCCCGAAAGCCGACATACTCTTGCCCATCGAAAGCACCTGCGCCTCCCCGCTCTCCGCCGACACCGCCAACTGCGCCAACAACTGCCGGCAGCTGCGGGTAAAGGCACGCGGAGTAAGCGTTTCCTCCCGCAAGCGCCGGATTTCACGCTGCACCACTCGCAAACAATCGTCCAGATGTTCGTGCTCGCAGCCGAAGGTCACACTGACGATGCCCGTATCCGCATAAGGCGTGTAGGAACACTCGACGCTGTACACCCAACCGTATTTCTCTCGCAGGATGCTGTTCAGCCGCGAATTCGTCGCCGGCCCACCCAGGATATTACACAGCAGTATCGTCCCGATTCTCCGCTCCTTTTCCCCCAGCGACGGCGCGGTCACCCCCAGCACACAGTTGCACTGGTGATTGTGTTTATTGAGCCGCTGGTGGAACAGATGCCCGGTCGCCGCCGGGCATGACGGGCTGGAAGCGCCGTGCGAGGGCGTTGAGGAAGCGCAGGTGAAAAGAATTTCGGGGGCCCTTTTTTCGGGACCCGAAAACTTTTTGCCTGCGCGCGATAAGCCAGAAGCGCTTCCAGCCCAGCGCTTGGAGAGGCGGCAGACGAGCGCTTTCAGCTGCGCCTCGCTCTGCGGCCCCGTCAACGTCAACACCATATTCTCATAGCGGAACCACCGCGCACAAAACGCCATCAAATGCTCCCGCCTGATACTCTTCACACTCTTCACCGTCCCCAGAATCAACCGCGACAACGGATGCCCCTCGAACAACATCGACTCAAAACGGTCATAGATATCATCCGACGGAACATCCTTATAAGACTTGATCTCATCGATGATCACCCCCCGCTCCATCTCGATTTCCTTCTCCGGGAACGTCGCCTCGAACGCCAGCTCCAGCAACAGATCCGCCGCCCGATGCAAATCCTCCTTCAACACTGCTCCACAAAATGAGCCGTACCCTCCGGCAGTTCCTCCTCCGCCCGCGTACCCCCGCCGATCGTCAGCGCACAATACGCCACGCCCGAAGCAGGCCTCTGCCGAATTGCATAGCGCAATCCCTCATCCGTCACACCCCACAACACGATGCTACTCTTTTTTGATTTGCAATTTCTGGATCATATACCCATCCCCCCGATTGCTCGCGAAGATAGACACATTGAAATTCTCACCCCCGGCTACCATTTTCCCCACCACGCACTTCACCTGAGACTTCGAAGCACTGTGGTAAATCTGAAAACTCTCCGGACGATAACGGTCGAAAAACGTCTCCATCATCCGATAAGCCTGATTGCGGCTCATCACCGCATCCTCGTTCTCCACGGAAAGCTCGATCGTATCATAGAACCAAGCCGACAGTTTCTCCGCATCCCCCTCGTAGATATACTTGGAAATGGGCACGAAAACCGCATCCGCATTGACCTGCGCAGCCAACGGGAACCCGCCGCCGAGCAGCAGCAAGGGCAAGAGATATAAAAATTTCCGTAACAAGAAATGATGATAATTTGTTTGCAAATATAGAGCCATATTCTTAATTTTGCAAGTGAATGGACATTTTGCAAAATGCGTTCCTTTATTCTTCCACTCATCGCGCTGGTCATCTCCGCCGCCTGCTTCACGTTTTCCATCGTGGAACAACGTCAGGCGCGAGACATCGCCTCCGTAACCGAAAACGTCACCCAACGCGTGACCCGCGCACTGCAAGAACTGGAAGAATGGGGGAAAGCCGACGGACCGGTCGCCGATTTGCCCGGGGATATGTCCATTTACCGCTACGAAAACGACTCCCTCGTCTACTGGAAGCACCCCCTCCCCCTCATCAACGATGAGATTGCCAGCGCGGTCGACGCCCGCCTCGCCCCCCGGCACTACGGACGCCTGCCCATCAGCGGACTCGACGGACACTTCCGCTTCGTCACCCTCGGTTCCCAATGGTACCTCGCCCGATTGGTCACCGCCCGCAAAGGACTCACCCGTCTGGAAGCCCTGTACATCTGCGACGCCCGCAGCGAACTGAGCAAACGCAGCATCTCCCCCCGCCTCCGCCTGCCCGGAAACTGTTTCATCTCCGACCTCCCCCAGGACATCGGCAGCCCCGTCACCTACGACGGCCAGGCCCTGTTCTTCATCGGGAGCCGCCCCCAGGACAGCCAGGCCCTGGTCACCGACTCCCCCGGAAAATGGACCGGACTCGCCTTCCTGGCCCTGTTCTTCGTGCTGTTCCTCTGGAAACGCCCGGGCCACCGCCTCTTCATCTTCACGATTCTGGCCCTGACGGCCTGTTACCTCGTCGCCCGTTCCTGGGGAAGCCAGCTCGACAACAAACTTTTCTCCGCACAACTCTACGCTGGCGGCCCTATCTGGTCCTCCTACGGCAACCTGATGCTGCAAAACATCTATATGTTCCTGCTCGCCGTCTGCGTCTATCCCCTCCGCAAGAAAATCATCGCCTGGACCCTGGACGAGAACGGAAACCGACGCAAACGCCTGCTGTTTACCGGCTGCTTTTCTCCAGCACGCCTGTCTATCTCAACCAGAGCAGCGCCGGTATGGGCATACGCATCGTCACCATATTGATTTACACCCTGCTCTTCGCCGCCCTGATGCTATTCGTGCTGATCGTGCATGACCTGCTCGACGGAATTCCGGTCCGCCTGCCCCGCCTGGACATCAAATCCAGCATACTCATCGCCTTCCTCCTGTCCCTCATTCTGTCCTCCGCCATCGCCGTCATCGGTATGGACAAAGAACAGAAACGCACGCAAATGTGGGCGGAACGCCTGTCAATGGGACGGGATATGATGCTCGAGATGCGCCTGCGCTCCATCGAAGAAGCCCTTGCCTCCGACAGCTACCTCAACACCCTTTCCCTCACAGATGACGGGGAAGACCTCATTCGCAGCCACCTGAGCGACAACTACCTCCACAACATCCCCCGCAACTACCGCACCCTCATCACCCTGCTCGACCGTCAGGACAAAGAACTGGTTACCAAGGCCCGGCGCATCTTCTCCAGCGAGCCCATCGCCCCCGGTTCGGTCTTCTACTGGGAAAGCGACGACAACGGCATCCTGCACTACAGCACCCTCCTGAGCTTCCCCAACGGGAAGAATGTAATCATAGAGATTGAATCCGTCTCCGGCCGCGAGAACCGCAGTTACCGCAGCCTCGTCTCCCCCCTCGAAGCCTCCGCGGTCTATACCCCCGAAGTCTATTCCTACGCCAAGTACCTGGACGGACACCTGATGCTCTACAAAGGCACCTTCCCCTATGCCACGACGATGGAAAGCAGCTACACCGATTACGGGCAGGAAGGCAAGAAGATCCTTCGCCGGAACGGCTGGGTGCATTTCTTCAACAATACCGGCCCCGGAGAAACCATCGTCATCTCCCGCAAGCAGGTGGACGCCCTGTCACTCGCCAGCAGCATCCTCCTCCGGATGATCGTCATCCTGATTACCCTGCTCATCCCCGTCCGCGCACGGGCCCGCAAAGACCGCAAGACCAACAGCCTCACCCG
>CACZWF010000130.1 GCA_902784785.1 uncultured Bacteroidia bacterium | reverse complement strand
TTTGGTTTTGACAGCGCTGATATTGGACAGTAAGCACGTCGGGCGTGGGAGTTTGGCCCGTTAATCCCAGACTTCGCACTTTTTAGTTGCCAACAACAACTACGCACTCGCTGCCTAATTAACCAGGTTGACAAGGCTTAATCGGGTCGGCCAAGGCTGCCGGTCTGACGAGTATCCCGCCATTCTTTAGGCCTGTTATGGGTGGCATACGGGGTATCATTCAAACGGGATGCGCAAGACGGATGCCTCTGCCGTTTTGCTAAGATTCAGGGGATAAGCTTCGGGTGGCCCGTCTTCCGGCAGCCCGCTGATGAAAAACCAAGGAGGACTAAACGTGTAGAAAGCTGCCTGATGCGACGTTTGGACGGCGGTTCGAGTCCGCCCAGCTCCACAAAAAAAGAGACCGGATGGTCTCTTTTTTTGTGGAGCATAGGGATGACCAAAAAGCATTTTGGCCACCCTATGGGTGTTTTAACCCCCGTCCGCTGCGCGGACACCCCCTGCAATATGGCAGGTGTGCCCGGTCTCCCCTTTCGGATAGGGACCGGACACGAAAACCCCGGAAAAGTGTGCCCAGTCCCCTCTTCGAGATAGGGACCAGGCACACCCGCCTATGATACTCCCGCCTCGGAAAAACAAATGGAATTTGTTTTTCTCTCGGCTTATTCGTATCTTTGAAAGCGGCTGCGTCGCAGAGTGATTGTAAAACCTTTTAAAAATATAGAATTATGGCTACGGTACACATTGGTAAAGCGGACTTTTTGCAGAAGGTCTGGAATTTTGAAGCGGATGCAAAGACTTGGAAATTTCTTGGCGACAAACCCGCGATTGTAGATTTCTATGCGACCTGGTGCGGACCGTGCCAGATGCTCTCCCCCGTTTTGGAAGAACTGTCCAACGAATACGCTGGGAAAATCGACATCTATAAAGTAGATACGGACGAAGAGGACGAGTTGGCCGGCGTGTTCGGCATCACGAGCATCCCCACGCTGATCTTCTGCCCCAAGAACGGCCAGCCCCAGATGGCCAAAGGCGCCCTTCCGAAAGAGCAACTCAAAATCGCGATCGAGAGCCTTCTGAAATAAGGCCGAGCGAGAGCGTCAATTATACTGCAAGGTAAATTTCGTGACCTTGACATAAGGTCCTGCGGCCGTGTAGGAACTCTCGAGTTTGATGGTGCAGTTGGAGGATGAAATCGTTCCTGTCGCGGCAAGGTTGCTGAAAGAGGTTTCCTGTTCGAACTCTTTCGTCGAACTCTTCTGCGTGAGCGCCTTCGTCCCCGCCACATAAATCATGAAATTGGTCTGTATTTTCACATTGGCCCAGGAAGAACTGTTGCCCAAGGTCGCATAACTCTTCATCGCGCCGGAGGCCAGCGCCTTGACGTTGATGGAAGACGGACAATAGAAAGAAATCTTGGACGAAATGCTGCCTTCTCCCGAGCCTGAAGTCCCGCCCAGTTTCACATAACCGCCGGCAAATTCATTGTTCCAGGAAGCCTTCTCCCAAGCGCCTTCGACGGGCGGATTCTGGCTCCACGGCAGGCCCGTGATATGGAAATTCCGCGAAGCGTTTTTCGTAACTCCGTCAAAGGTGCAGGTCGCCGTGAGTGTATGCTTGCCCCAACTCTGACCGATCTTGTTGTCCAGGCTGATATGGTTTCCGGAGAAAGACGCAGCCGAGCCATCATAAGAATAGGACCAAGTGGCATTGTAACGGTCATCATCGAGCAATGATTCGCTGATGCCGATGCTCACCGAAGGGCTGAAAACCGTCGCTCCGTCCAGCGAGTTGGCCGTCGATATATTCTTGCTGCAGCCATTGGTACCCGCATAATAATCATAATTGGTATAGCCGCCCAGCGACACATTGAAGGAAGGAGCCGGCGATACGGCCGTACCCCTCAACTGCTTGACAGCCCCGCCCACCAGCGTGTAACGCGCGACAATGTCATAATTTCCCTTGGGAAGATAAGACCAGCCGCCCGCCACGGCCATCGTACCGGAAGAAGCACTCAGACGACGCACCACCGCACCATCACGCTGAAGCTCTACGCTCCAGCCGGTAATCATCGAAGCCCATTCGTCATCCACGGCAATCGGGGAAAGCACCGCCGAAGAACCGCTGAGTTCTCCATCGGATGTCGTATGCGTAATCGTCACCATAGGCGTGACATCCAGCACGAGCCCCACCGTTCCGAGCGGATAAAGCCCGCCGGCGACCAACTGCATCGAAGCCGGATTGACCGCCGTATACTCATTGCCGGAAGCCGTCTTGACCCGGAAACTGAATCCCGAAGGATATTCCCCGGGGGCAATCACCGCATAGTAGGCAGCGCCCGCCGCCAAAGAAGAGACCCCCACCGTCACGCTGGAAGAACCGCTGACGCTGAAGTCGCCGCTACTCACCTTGAGGGTCGCTGTTCCCGCAATCGCCTTCCCGTCGAGGGAAGTCACGACCACCTGCTGCGCCCCGTCCACATAAGAGGGCATCTTGAAGGAAATGACCGCGCAGAGATTCTGCATCTCCAAGCCGGATCCGATAGTCTGGCGATTCGCCTGTCCCCAGGACAACGCAGCCCCGTTGGCAAAAGAACCGACCGTGGCGGTCTGAGAAACAGGCAAGTTCGTAACCAGATTTACGCCATCAAAAGAAGCCGATGCATCATAGGGATACAAAGCATAGATTTGTTGAAAATGATCGTGCACCTCTCCGTTAAATTGCGCATAAGACGCATCGGACTGGACCACCCCGTCAAAGCGATGGCCGCAGAAGTTATCCCTTCCGGAGGGACAGATGCAATCCCGACCCCAATCGCGGAAGGACAGTATAAGCCTGTGCAGCTTCGGGTTGTTCGTATACACGCAGCCGCCCTCGCCCATGGTCATGTGGTGCGGCGGATAGAAGCTGCTGGTGCCGATATCGCCCCAGGCGCCGGTGAAGCGCGTCTCGCCGTCGACGGTGTACTTCGTGCCCAGCGCGTCGCAGTTGTCCTCCACCAGCCACAGGTTGTGCCTATCACAGAAGGCCTTCACCGCCCTCAGGTCGAAGGGGTTGCCCAGGGTGTGGGCAATGATGACGGCCTTAGTCTTTTTCGACAGTGCGCCCTC
>CACZWF010000129.1 GCA_902784785.1 uncultured Bacteroidia bacterium | reverse complement strand
GGCCCGCGAAGTGACCATCATGGTACACGGAGAAAAAGAATATGAAAACGCCGTAGCAGCATCCGGACTGTTGTTCGGAAGGGGTTCGGCCGAGGTGCTCCAGTCGCTGGACGAGAAGACCTTCCTTTCCGTTTTCTCCGGGGTTCCCACCTATGAGATTTCCGCCGACGAACTCCCGATAGGCGTGATGGACCTGCTGGCCGTCAAGACCGACATTCTTCCGTCCAAGAGCGAGGCCCGCAAGCTCATCCAGAGCGGGGGCATCAGCATCAACAAGGAGAAAGTCACCGATTTCAACGCCAGCATCGACGCTTCCCAACTGCTCGACGGAAAGTATCTCTGGATTCAGAAGGGTAAGAAAAACAACTACATCCTCAAAAAGATCTGAGAAGTTATGGAAGAAAAAGAGAGCACCCGGCAGCTGAAAGTGGCCCGCGAGATTGAGAAAGTCCTTTCCGAGGCGATCCGCGCCAAGGGAATGGCCTTCTTCGGCGGTGCGCTGGTGAGCGTCAGCGGGGTCAAAATATCACCCGACCTGTCCGTGGCACGGGTTTACCTGAGCATTTATCCTTCGGACAAGACGGAGGCGGTGATGGCTACCATCGCGGAGAATGCGCGCGCCCTCCGGGGAGAACTGGGGCACAAGATGGGCAAGCAACTGCGTATTATTCCCGAGCTGAACTTCTTTATCGACAATTCTTTGGATTACGTCGAGCATCTGGACGAACTGCTCAAGAAATGAAACTCCCCTTCCTGTTTGCGCTCAGATATCTTTTCGCGCGCAAGTCCCATAACGTCATCAATATCATTTCGGGCATCAGTGTGGCCGGAATGGCGATCGGGACAGCTGCGCTGATTGTGATTCTGTCCGTTTACAATGGGTTTGACGCGCTGGTGCGCAGTTCAATGAGCACCCTGGATCCGGATTTCCTGATTACCCCAGCCGCCGGAAAGGTATTTGTTCCGGAAGAACATCGGGAGGCTTTTGACCAATTGTATGTTATGCCCGAAATCGCCACGATGTGTACGGTGCTGGAAGAGAGCGTCTTCGTCAGCTACGACAAGCGGCAGGCGACGGCACGGGCCAAGGGCGTAGATGAGGTCTATGAGCAGGAAACCTTGCTGCGGGAGCACATCCGCAGCGGGCTGTTCCGCCTGCACCGGGGCGATATTCCGGAGGTGTGCGTCGGAGCGGCACTGGCTTGGCAATTGGGCCTGAATCCCCATTTTGTCACGCCCTTGGAAATCTGGTATCCCTCGCGGACCCGCAACATCTCCCTGGTCAATCCCTCCGGAGCCTTGAATTGCGCAAAGGTCTATCCGACAGGCACTTTTTCCATCAATAGCGATGTGGACGCCCAATATATCATCCTGCCCATCGAGAAGATGCGGGAGCTGATGGAATACGAGAACGAGGTGTCGGGCGTGGAGATACGCTTGTCCGAATCTGTTTCCGACGAGCGTGCTGCCCGCAAGGTCGGCGAACGGATTGCGACCATTATGGGCGACGGTTTCCTTGTCAAGGACCGCTATCAGCAGAATGAAAGTGTCTATAAGATGATGACTTACGAGAAGATGGTCATTTGGATGATCCTGTTGTTTGTCGTGTTGATTATCGCGTTCAACATCTTCGGCAGCTTGTCTATGCTCATCATCGAGAAAAAGGACGACATCACCACGATGCGCAATCTGGGAATGCCGGAGCGGATGATTCGGCGTGTCTTTGTGCTGGAGGGTTGGTTTATTTCGCTGCTGGGTCTGGGCATCGGCCTGATTATGGGCCTGGCGGTCGCCTACTGGCAGCAGCAGACCGGTTTTATCAAAATGCCCGGCAACTTCCTGGTCGAGTCCTACCCGGTCGTCATCCAGTCCCTCGACGTCTGGATCACCGCCCTCAGCGTCGCCCTCGTCGGCTGGCTCATCGCCCTCATCCCCTCCCGACGGATTTTCTGACAGTTTCCGTTACTGCATCTCGATGGTGACGCCGGAGAGTTGGGAGACGAGGTTGGGAAGGTCTTCCATATAGCGTTTGAGGCGCATACGGAGACGCAGCGTGGCCATCCCCTTTTCCATCGAATAGGATTCGACTGTGATGCCGGCAGCTTTGAGTTGGGCCAGCAGTTCCTTCAGTTGTTCCGGCCGGGAGCAGTCCGCGGTCAGGGTGACGGCCTTTTCTCCGTAATGAAGATGAAGAAAATGGACGGCCTCCAAGCACATCATAGTCAACAAGGTAGCGGCAGTGGCCACGGACCACATCCCTGCCCCGCAGGCCAGACCGATGGCGGCGACCACCCAGAGCCCGGCTGCCGTGGTGACGCCCCGGACAACATTCTTCTGGAAAATGATGACGCCGGCGCCGATGAAACCGATGCCGGAGACCACCTGTGCGGCGACACGGGACGCATCATAGCGCAGATCGCCAAAGGCAAATTGCGAGATGATCATAAAGAGGGCGCTGCCGAGCGCTACGACAAAATGGGTGCGCAAGCCCGCCTCTTTGGCGCGCAGTTCACGCTCCACACCGACCAGACCTCCCAGGAGTCCGGCGATAACCAATCGAAGTATCAAATTCCAGTCTATCATCATTTCAATATAACGGAGTCCCCCTAAAAGGGGGTGGCCGCAGGCCGGGGGTTACAGCGGGAATTACCCACTACAAAAAAGAGAGGTCTCAGCCTCTCTCTTCTGGTAGTGGGTAGGAGAATCGAACTCCTATTACAAGATTGAGAATCTTGGGTACTAACCGTTATACGAACCCACCGTTTGATTTGGGACTGCAAAGATAAGCAGTGCTTTGCGATTTTGCAAATTTTTTTGAAATATTCTTATCTTTGCACTTTCATTAACGAAATGAGTTGAAATGAAAATTGCAGTTGCCGGTACCGGATATGTGGGTTTATCAATGGCCACCTTGCTGTCTGTCAATAATGAAGTGACAGCGGTGGACGTAGTTCCCGAAAAGGTTGAAAAGATTCAACGGCGCATCTCCCCCCTCCAAGATGAATACATTGAACGGTTCTTTCAAGAGAAAGACCTGCATTTGAGCGCCACGACCGACGGAGACAGCGCTTATCGCAAGGCCGAACTGGTGATTATCGCCACCCCGACCAA
>CACZWF010000128.1 GCA_902784785.1 uncultured Bacteroidia bacterium | reverse complement strand
CATCCAGAACACCGCGCCGGGCCCGCCGAAGGCGATGGCCGTCGCCACGCCCACGATGTTGCCGGTGCCCACGCGCCCGGACAGGGCGATGCAGAACGCCTCGAACGACGAGATGCCCTGCGCCCCCTCCTTCTTGGAGAACAGCGACTTGAGCATCAGCTTGAACCGGCGGACCTGCACGAACCGCGTCCGGAACGAGAAGTACAGCCCCGCGGCGATCAGCAGCACGACCAGCCCGGGATTCCAGACGATATCATTGACCTGGGAGACAATCTTTTCTAGCATAATCCCAAAGATACGGAAAAAGTTTCGTATTCTCCGCTTTATCCCACTCAAATCGGTCCGTTTCCGCCCCTGGTGTCAAAGAAGGGGCGAAAAGGGGTTATTTCGCCCCTTCGTTTGGTGAACCACCCAACGGCGGGGCACAGAGGCCCGCATTTGCCCCTTGAATGCGCATTATAGCCAACGGCGGGGCGTAGAGGGGGCGTTCTGCCCCTTGATCGGATGTAATAAAGACTCGGCGACTGGATCGCCCGTAGCATTTGGAGATGTAGAGAAATGTGTCTATCTTGCAGACGATAATCGGAATTTGAACCGCTATGATTTGAAATAGTGATTATTAGAAGCCATGATCACTGATTCTTTGTCCTATCACCAGATTAGAGTCTCGTATGATGAGAAACTATTAAATCGTCGTGCCGAGCCACAGTCTGTGAGTATTACAACTCCAAATTTCTTTAAACAGTATTATCCGCATTTATATGAATGGGATTGGAATAAGTATTTCGCTGAGCGAGAGTACTTTTATAGGAGTATGCCCAATCCTTTAGTAGGTAAGCTTTGGTACAAGGGTCCAATAGATTTCATGGATGCGTGTTATTTGCGCAAAGGGATGGTGGCTTGCGTAAGCGAAAAAGTCAGGAGAATACTCATCGAATTACACATTAATAAAGAAGAATACATCTTGCACCCCATAGTTATTTCAAAGGAGGATGCGCCATACTATGTACTCTTCGTACCCTTTCTTTCCATCGAAGAGTTAAAGATAGATTTTGATAATACTGTCTTCGATTTCGCTCCATGGCCGGATGAGCAGTTAGGGTCTTTCCGAGGGAAAGAGGAATTATATGAATACCTTTCGAAAAATGACAAGCCATTAAGAACGAATACGCTGGTTTTGAACGAATCTTTAACGCAGAGAGATATCATCAATGCGGGATTCATACATGGTGACATTTATTTCTCGGACAGAATACTGGATGCTTTCAATGAAGAGCACGTGATTGGATATCAAGTACTTCGACCTGGTAGTCAAGGAACGACTCCTTTACGTTTCTCAAATAAAGCAGATGTCAACGGCGGGGCTTAGAGGCTCGTTTTTGCCCCGCGATTATCACCGTTTCTTGTTCTTGGCGGCGAGGGGGAAGAGTTCGTCGACGATCTTGGGATTGAGGCCGGAGAGGCGGGCGGCCTGGGCATTGGAGGCGTACCAGTCGTTCTTGAGCATGACGGCCAGTTTCTTTTGCTCCAGTTCCGTCATTTCCTTGGTGTTCTTCCTGCCGAATTCATTCTCGCAGAGCCGTGTGGTGACGATGTACAGTTCGTCGTCCGACAGGTTCGGATGCTCGTCCAGGTTCTTTGCAGTACCGACCTGTGCCTCGACATTCTTGAACACCCACCAGGTGAACTTCCGGGCATTGGGAAACAACTGTTCGACCAGCTTATAGTTCACGAAGCACTCCTGTGCGATCATCCCGTCCCGCACGCGGATAGTGGGGTCGAGATCGGCGTCGGTCGAGCGGGTGATGTTCCTTTTCTCGCGGTAGGTCAATGCGCTGACCGGTTTTGATTCCAGGTGCGGGAGATACGGATTGAAATAGAGGAAACCGCTGCACCAGGGGTAGGCCAACGGGTTCACATCGAACAGGACCACATAGGGATTACGGATTACATAGGCGATTTCGTTCCGGAACTGGGTCAGGGTGGTGATGGCCGGGGTCTTGGGCTCCACGGCATCCAGTACACCCGGTCGTCCCTTCCTCGCAAGGAAATACGACAGGCGTTTCTTCAGGCGGTGGAAGAATTCGAGACAATCGACCTTCTCACCCCGGAAGATGAAATGGAAGTGGTTGCTCATCAATGCAAAGGCGAGAATGTCGATGTGGATTTCCTTCGCGATGATGCCGATGAAATTGATGGCCACCTTCCGTTCTTCGTCATCCTGAAAGATAAGCCCTTGCTCCAAAGGTTTGGTATGTAGGTGGTAATAGGGGCCGGTCTCGTTGAACAACTGTTCCAGCATCCATTCTTTCTGCTTTTCGGTCATCGGCGGCCACTTGACATACTGTTCCATCTCTTCGAATCGTTCTGGTTTGCGGCAAACATAGGCAAAACGATGCGAAGGGCAATGGCTCCGGCTGTTGTTTCAGTACGTTTTTTACGATTCATACAATTCTTTGCACTTTTCTTGTCTTCAGATTCCCGATCAGGCCGGGAATGACGCTCGCGGGCGTGCCTTCGTATGATTCGCGGTGCAAAACAAGGTGGTTTCGCCCCTTGGTTAGCTGAAATGGCCAATGAAGGGGCAAAAAGGGGGTGTTTTGCCCCGCGATTGCACGAAATGGGCAACGGAGGGGCATAGAGGGGCGTTTTTGCCCCGCGATTGCACGGGAGGGGCCGAGAGGGGGCGTCGCCTCCCTATTCCGACATGTTCTTCACATGCTTCGGGATGGGGAGGTTGCCGAAGCCGAAGAGGCGGCGGGCGTTTTCGCCCAGGAACTTCGCCTTTTCCCCGTCGGTGAGGAGCGGGCTCTTGACGATGAAGTCGTAGGACATCTTGTAGGTGATGGCGGTGATGGTGCGGGGGTAGTCGGAGCCCCACATCAGCTTGTCGATGCCCACTTCGTCCGCCGCTTCCCGGATGGCCTGCACGGCCGAGGGGAAGGGATAGAACTCGTCGTTGAAGAGCCAGGTGATGCCGCCGCATTCCACATAGACGTTGGGATGGCGGGCGAGGCGGATCTGCTCCATCCAGCCGGGCCGGGTGACCATCCCGAAGTGGCCGATGACGATGCGAAGCCGGGGGAATGCGGCGATAACCGCTTCCATTTCAGGAACTTGCAGGTCTCCGTCGGCCAGTTCCACGTGCAGGATCAGATCCCGGTCCTCCATCAGTCTGAACATCGCCAT
>CACZWF010000127.1 GCA_902784785.1 uncultured Bacteroidia bacterium | reverse complement strand
GATGTGCAGCGAAGGAAAAGCAGGTCAGATTGTTATTAACAATATCCCGTTTAATTACTTGTCTAAATTGGGGCAACCTTTTGCCTTTAATGAAATAAAAAAAAAAAAAAAAAATGGCGAGAGATTCTTAGCTCGTAACTACTCAGGTCGCCCAGCCATAGGCCGTAGGCCCTGACCACCTGTCAATGATGATTCAACCCATGATACTATGCCTGAGCCAGGGTCGCAATGACCCGAAGGACCTCGAAAGGGTTCTGTCCGTTCTTGACCGCCGTCTGGATGACGGAGGCAACGGTGGCGTAGTTCTCCACGCCGGTCTCGGAGCGGAAGCATCCGCTGACCTTCATTTTGGTCTTGGCCGGACGGAGCGACTTCTCGCTGTCGTTGTTGGTGGGCGGTACCTCCGGGTTTGTCAGGAAGGTGAAGATATGGTCCCGGTGTTTGGCGATACCCTTCTTGAGTTTGTCCAGTTCGGTGTCCTTGCCGTCGCCGTTCGAGTAAACGGGCGGCCTGGCAAGCAGTTCGTCGAGCCTCTCCTCTTTCTTGGCACGGACCTCGGTCCCGATGTTCCCCTGGTTCCTTTGGTGGACGGAGTCCCGCAGGAGGTCCAGCATGTCCAGGCTCCAGGCATCGTCCGGGAAAGCCTGCATCGTGTAAGTGAGGTTTCGCAGCAGGTGCGCTATGCATATCTGATGGTCTTCCATCCCCACATCTCCCATGAAGTAGGCGGGAAGCCGGTCGGTAACCCAGACCATTCCGCCCTGCTCATCCTTGGAGAAGTGCTTGTTGACCACGTCATGGCTGCGGCTCCTGTCAAAGGCAAGGAAAGTGGCGACCGCGTTTTGGAAGGTCCAAAGCCAGTTGTTCTTGCCACTGACGTTGACGCCGGACTCGTCTGCCCCGGCAACTTTTCCGGCGGCGACCTTCTGCCTGATCATCTCGTAGGGCTTCTTGGAGAGTCTGCGCATTGCATTCAGCATGTTGGATACGGAGCCCTCGCTTATATGGAGTCCGAAGATGGTCTCGTACAGATGCGTGAGCCGCTTGAACGGGACGTTCTGATAGGTGCTGAGGTACGAGGTCATCGCCATGATGTTGGGGCCGTAGGACACCGGCGCGTTCACTTTCTCCGGGAACTGCCCCTTGCAGCAGTGGCCGCAGGAGCACTTGACCTGCATCTGAAGATGGTCGAACACCTCTGCCGCAATGGGAAGCGGGATGTCCACCACCTGGCGCCTGGCGCATACCGTGGCCGCATCCATATCCAGCGGCTTCCCGCACTGCGGACACACCGCCGCAGGATACCAGCGCTCCACGCCGGTGACGTTCTCGGCCTGGAGCCGGGTACTGCCCTGATGACCCTTCTGCCCGCCGGTCTTCCGTCCGGAAGGCTTGCGCAGGGACTGCGTATGAGGGACGCCTATCGGGTTCCTGGAGGGAGGAACACTGCTGTTGGCGCTGGTCTTGGGAACGGGTTTCGCCCCGCTTTCAAGTTCCGCGATACGGGCTTTCAACTTTTCAATCTCAGCATCTTTGCGGACAAGGCTGCGGCTCAAGACATCATTAACAAGGCTCTGCTCGTGCAACTTCTCGGCCAATTCCGTGGAGTCAAGCTCCTCGGAGAGACCCATATCCCGAAGGAGTTGCTTGCGCCTCCGGGTGAGTTTCACCCGGTCGGCTTCAAGGCTCCTGCGGAGCCCTGTATTGAACTCTCTTTCCATACTACGAAGGTAGGAAAAAGATTTGATATATGCAAATTTAACAATTTGAGTATCAGTGGATTAGCGGCCATTTGCGGGCCTTATAACGAAAGCAGCGGGGCGTTGTTTGGAGGTCCAGATGTAAAGATTTTGAAGGTCTTAAATCGTCCACAAAGGGCCGACAATCGGCTGATTTTCAACGGCTTGAAAACGCGCCTTGCAGCATGAGAAAATTTTTTGAAAATAATTATAATCGGGTGGTGAAAGCCTCGCGCCAACCTCGGTTTATTAACAGGTCAGGGGCACCTGAGTAGTTACGAAGAAAGCGTATCTTCGGAAAAACAAAAACTATGAAATCCTTCCACGTCTTTGCCAAAGGCCGCAGCGGCTGGGGCATCTTCTACCAGCGCGAAGACTGTCTGGTCTATTTGACGCTTTTCAGCGTACTTGCCCGCAGATTCGGCCTGAGCGTCATTGCCTTCAATCTGATGTTCAACCACACGCACGCCCTGGTTACCGGCGTCGACAAAGAGACCATCGTCGCATTCCAGAGCAGGCTCGCCTGCATCTTCGCCATACAGTACAACAAGCATTACCGGCGGAGCGGCCCCCTGTTCCATCACTCCTTCGGATGCTCCTGCAAGACAAGTACGAAAAGCACAATGGGATCCGTTGCATACGTCTTCAACAACCCCGTTGCGGGACGATTGTGCCGGACCGCCAAAGATGGAAGATGGTCACTTCTGGCATACCGGGACTCCCCCTGCCCGTTTTCCGGCAAGATCAGACGGGACCGCTGCCGGAAGATTCTCCGCCGGGCACTGCAAACGGTGGACATGCTGCACCGGCATGGGAAACCGCTGAATTACTCCGTCGTCCAGCGTCTGTTCGAACCTCTTGAACCTGAAGAAAAAGAACAGCTCACCGACTATATCATCAACAAATACAACTTTTTGGATTATGCTGAACTTGAAAGATTATACGGTAACTTCGGAAAGGTTCTGACCGCCATTGACGCCAACGCCGGAAGCGAATATGACCTTGAGGACGAATACGGTGACCACACTTGCTACAGAAAAATGATTGCATTCGCAAAGAAACGGATCCGTCTGGAAAGGATCTGCTCGGAAAACCTGACTGCAGCCGAAATCCAGTGGCTGGTCAACGATCTTCATGCACAGACCGGAGCAAAACAAAGCAACATCGCGAAATTCCTGCATCTCGAACGATGACGGGTGGGCAGGCGCGAGCGCGGTGTCGGGGCCGGCGGACGGGTGAGCTGGCGGAAGGGCGGGTGAGCTGGCGGAAGGGCGGGTGAGCTGGCGGAAGGGCGGGTGAGCTGGCGGGGAAAGAAACTTTTCACTGACCATTAAAGCTCTGTCAATCAGCGGATAACGTATTTACCCTGGCGGTTTTCGGGGTATGGAAATCATTCATTATGCTATCATACAGCACTTTAAGCGTCAGCGAGAAATGGGGAGAACGGGGAGGGCGCGGCGAAACGGCCGGGAGAACGTCCGGGATGGCGTGAGCAAGGC
>CACZWF010000126.1 GCA_902784785.1 uncultured Bacteroidia bacterium | reverse complement strand
TTTCGGAAGAATACGGGATTGACGAAAAGCAGATTATGCTCGGCTATGGTGGCGAAGACCTGCTGAAGGAAGCCGTGCACTACTTCCTGACCCTGCCCGACCACAACCGACTAATGCTGGTGCCGAAATTCTCGTGGTGGTACTACAAATCGATTGCCGACGAAGTTGACGGCCAGACGGTCCAGTATCCGCTCTACGAAGACGGCGACACCTACCGCTACGACCTTGACGCGCTCAAGAAAATGCTGCACGAGGCCGTGGCGGATGCCGAGAAAAACGACAAGGCGACCGTCTTCGGTTACTGGGTGAACGACCCCGAGCGCTACGGCGTGGCCGAATTTGATGCGGAAGGCAATTGCCTGAGCATCGAGGAAAAACCGGCCCAGCCCAAGTCCAATTATGCTGTCGTGGGCCAGTATTTCTATCCCAACAGCGTCGTGGATGTGGCCAAACACATCAAGCCTTCCGCCCGCGGAGAATTGGAAATCACTACGGTCAATCAGGAATATCTGGCCAAGAAGCAATTGAAAGTCAAGACCCTCGGCCGGGGATTCGCGTGGCTGGACACCGGTACGCACGATTCGCTCAGCGAGGCGTCCACCTATATCGAAGTCATCGAGAAACGCCAGGGACTCAAAGTGGCATGTCTGGAAGAAATCGCTTTCAAGAACGGCTGGATTTCCGCCGAGAAACTTGCCGCAGTGGCCGAACCGATGAAGAAAAACCCCTACGGGCAGTACCTCCTCAATCTCGCAAAGCAATGAAAAGAAGCATTATCATCACCGGTGGCGCCGGCTTTATCGGCAGCCACGTCGTCCGACTCTTTGTCAACAAATACCCCGACTATAAAATCATCAATGTCGATAAGTTGACCTACGCCGGCAACCTCGCCAACCTCAAGGACATCGAGGACAAGCCCAACTATCAGTTCGAGCGCATCGATATCTGCGATTTCGACGCCATCTACGCCCTGATGCAGCGCGAGCAGGTCGACGGAGTCATCCATCTGGCCGCAGAAAGCCATGTTGACCGCAGCATCAAGGACCCCTTCACCTTTGCCAAGACCAATGTGATGGGTACCCTGTCAATGCTCCAGGCTGCGAAATTGTATTGGGAAAGCCTGCCTGAGAAATTCGAGGGCAAACGCTTCTACCATATTTCGACCGATGAAGTCTACGGCGCTTTGCAGATGACCCATCCCGAGGGCATCGAGCCGCCTTTCACGACGAAGGCTTCTTCCGGAGAGCATCATCTGGCCTATGGCGAGCAGTTCTTCACCGAGGACCTCAAATACCAGCCACACAGTCCCTACAGTGCCTCCAAAGCCTCTTCCGACCATTTCGTTCGGGCTTTCCACGACACCTACGGCCTGCCGACCATTGTGACCAACTGTTCCAACAATTACGGCCCCTACCAGTTCCCGGAGAAATTGATTCCTTTGTTCATCAACAACATCCGTCACCGCAAACCTCTCCCTGTCTATGGCAAGGGCGAAAATGTGCGTGACTGGCTGTATGTGGTGGACCACGCCCGGGCCATCGATGTGATCTTCCACGAAGGCAAGATTGCCGAGACCTACAACATCGGCGGCTTCAATGAGTGGAAAAATATTGATATCATCAAAGTCCTGATTAAGACGGTGGACCGTCTGCTCGGTCGTCCGGAAGGAGCCGATATGGACCTGATCACCTATGTAACCGACCGCGCCGGCCACGACCTGCGCTACGCCATCGACTCCACCAAACTCCAGAAGGAGCTTGGCTGGGAACCTTCCCTCCAGTTCGAAGAAGGCATAGAAAAGACCGTCCGCTGGTACCTTGACAATGAGGCCTGGCTTGACAATGTCACCTCCGGAGACTATCTCAAATACTACGACGATATGTATAAAGGGCGCTAAAAAAGCGACTTTCCGAAAGGACGCTCACTCCATAAAAGAAGTCCGTTCGCACTACCTTTCGGGGCGCATTCTCAGCCCGAGCTCTATAGCTAAATATAGAATAAAAAAAACGGAGCCGTATCGACTTGGATACGGCTCCTTCTCTTTTTTTTAGTGCTAAGTTGTGAGACTTTGCCACGCATAGCACTGTTTTATGCTGCAAAGATACTAATAAATAGTAAAAAATCAGCAACCAACTATAGTTTTACGCCTGTTAATCTCAAAATCATTTCGGCATCTAAGCCCTCAGACTGCATCTTTCGGGCAATGGCTTCGCGTCCTTTGGCTTCGCCTTCCGCCAGGCCCTCTTCACGTCCTGCTTCACGGCCTTCCTTGAACGCTTCTTCCTTGACATAGCGTTTCTCCAGACTGATATCCAATTCGTTTCGCATCGTTTCTTCGTAGCGCTCCCTTTGTTCTATGGTCATCGACCCCAGTTCCGTGGCGTCATACAGCAGGCGGAGCAAATCCTCCATAAACGACTCCGGACGGTCCTTCAGCGTGTGCATGTACTTCATCGAGAATACGAACTTCTCAAGCAAAGTATTGCACTTGTCTTCCTCATTTTCTTTGTAAGGAAAGCGGTCCATCTCCACGTAGATGAAATGCATCGCGTCCGTCATCAGTTCCCCGTTGCGGTCGTTCCGTACCGCATAGCGGCTGATGAGCCCGTTGTCCGCGTCGAGCGCCTTCTCGTTCTCGTGCTCGAGCGCGAAGTTCAGAAAACTCAGCACATACACGGGACGCAGGGAATAATCCATCTTGTCCAGGCTCTCTCCTGTCTGGTAGCGCATCATCTTCTCGGCCAGTTGCGTCCGTATCGGGTAGGTCGCATACGAGAGCATGCGCTCCTTGTACGTGTTTTGCTTGCCGAACTGCATCTCTACAATGAACTCTTCTCCTGTCTCCTCGTCCTTACAAAGGATGTCAAAATTAGTGTTTTTCTCGGAAACCACCAAACCTTTCTGTTCTTTGTCGATGAAAGTGAGGCGGGAGAGGCGCTTGCCCGGGATGAGCAGTTCGATAATTTTTCGGATGAGTTCCTCGTTCTCGGGGCGAATCAGGATTGTCTTGAAGGCGCCGTCATAAAGTACGCAGGCATATTTCCCTGCCTGCTTGAGGGTTTGATTGGAATGTGCCATACTTCGTCACATTTGCGGGAACGGAGACGATTATCCCGATGGCCGGTCGCCCGGGAGGAGCGCCGTCAGTTCCCTAGTTCAACTTTAGTACAACACCGCATCAAAGCGATGTCCGGCTTTCGCCAAGGTGAAGAAGGCCGGACTGCAAACATATCGTAATAAACAAGAAAAAACCGTCGGATTCGGAAAAATTTTCTTTGACTTTTTGCTTTTGCGGAAAAACTTTTACCTTCAGAAAAATGCAAACGGAAAAAAGTGCAAGAAAAAGAAAAATTTTTCAGTTTTGTG
>CACZWF010000125.1 GCA_902784785.1 uncultured Bacteroidia bacterium | reverse complement strand
TTATCCTATGAGCGATGGCCCTCCCATGAGGAACCACCGGATCACTTTGCCCTACTTTCGTACCTGCTCGACTTGTTTGTCTCCCAGTCAAGCCCGCTTCTGCCACTGCACTCTGCGCACGGTTGCCATTCGTGCTGAGCGGACCTTGGGAAGCCTCCGTTACGCTTTTGGAGGCGACCACCCCAGTCAAACTACCCACCAAGCGGTGTCCTTCTCGCGAAGTTAGAACCCAGATATCAGAAGGGTGGTATTTCAACGATGACTCCAACAAGACTGGCGTCTCATCTTCAACGTCTCCCACCTATCCTACACATCCGATATCCAAATCCAGCGCTAAGCTATAGTAAAGGTTCACGGGGTCTTTTCGTCCCGTTGCGGGTAGGCGGCATCTTCACCGCCACTACAATTTCACCTCGTTACACCATTCGTGCAGGTCGGAACTTACCCGACAAGGAATTTCGCTACCTTAGGACCGTTATAGTTACGGCCGCCGTTTAACGGGGCTTCGATTCGGAGCTTCCTTGCGTGACTCCCCCTCTTAACCTTCCGTCACCGGGCAGGTGTCAGGCCATATTCGTCATCTTACGATTTCGCATAGCCATGTGTTTTTGGTAAACAGTCGCCTGAGCCATTTCTCTGCGCCCGACATTGCTGCCGGGTCCCCTTATCCCGAAGTTACGGGGTCAATTTGCCTAGTTCCTTAGCCATGATTCACTCGAGCACCTGAGGATTCTCTCCTCACCCACCTGTGTCGGTTTACGGTACGGGCTCCCATACGCTACACGAATACGCGCTTTTCTTGCAAGTACGATTACCTGCGCTGTCCGCTTGTCCGAAGACTCGCGGTACTCTCGGCTTTCAGCTTTCGCCTACGGCCTTCAACGTGCTATTCCGTCAGCACGCGGCAGTGTCACCTCTCGGTCACGAGTATTCCTGCATGGGAGGTACCGGAATATTAACCGGTTTGTCATCGGGTTCCCCTTTCGGGTACCCCTTAGCCCCCGACTTACCCTCAGACGGTTGACGTAGCTGAGGAAACCTTGGGTTTTCGGTGTGAATGGTTTTGCATTCATTGTCGTTACTTATGCCTACATTTGCGTTTCCGCACGCTCCAGCAAAGCTCACGCTTCACCTTCTACGCCGAGCGGAATGCTCCCCTACCAATCCCAACTTAACGTTGCGGATTCCTTGGTTTCGGCGGTGGTCTTTATTCCCGGTCATTATCCACGCGTCATCGCTCGACTAGTGAGCTGTTACGCACTCTTTAAATGAATAGCTGCTTCCAAGCTAACATCCTAGCTGTCTCTGCGATGTCACCTCGTTCTGAAAACTTAGACCACGCTACGGGGCCTTAACCGAAGGTCTGGGCTGTTTCCCTCTCGCCGCCGGACATTAGCACCCGACGACTCACTCCCACTGATCATTTAACGGCATTCGGAGTTTGTCAGGAATTGATAGGCGATGAAGCCCTCGCATCCTATCAGTAGCTCTACCTCCGCTAAACTACGGTGAGGCTGTCCCTAAAGACATTTCGGGGAGTACGAGCTATCTCCCAGTTTGATTAGCCTTTCACCCCTACCCACAAGTCATCCAAGCCCTTTTCAACGGAAACTGGTGCGGACCTCCAGCGCCTGTTACGACGCCTTCATCCTGCTCATGGGTAGATCACTAGGTTTCGCGTCTGTCCCGACCGACTATGCGCCCTATTAAGACTCGCTCTCGCTTCGGCTTACGTTCCTGAAGAACTTAACCTCGCCGGACAGGTACAACTCGTAGGCTCATTATCCAAAAGGCACGCCGTCGCTGGATATACCAGCTCCGACCGCTTGTAAACGAACGGTTTCAGGGTCTATTTCACTCCCCTGCTCGGGGTGCTTCCCACCTTTCCCTCACGGTACTGGTTCACTATCGGTCTTCTGCGAGTATTTAGCCTTGCGGGATGGTCCCCGCGGATTCAGACAGGATTTCACGTGTCCCGCCCTACTCAGGTGGCGCTCCTGAACCGTTCTCCTTGCTTGTACCGGACTCTCACCGTCTGCGGTCTGACTTTCCAGACAGTTCCAATTCGGAAAACAGTTTCCTTTAAGCGCTCCTACAACCCCATGACTGCCGAAACAACCATGGTTTGGGCTCTTTCCCTTTCGATCGCCACTACTCGGGAAATCGATCTTTTCTTTCTCTTCCTCCGGGTACTAAGATGTTTCAGTTCCCCGGGTTGGCCCCACCAAAAAAAGTGGCGCACGGCCTTCAACCGTGCGGGTTGCCCCATTCGGACATCCCCGGATCAAAACCTGTTTGCGGTTCCCCGGGGCTTTTCGCAGCTTACCACGTCCTTCGTCGCCTGCAGAAGCCTAGGCATCCTCCGTTCGCTCTTGTAACCTTCAATGTTTAATCTTGACTTAAAAGTCAAAATTGAATGCTCTTTGAGTGAATCGAAACTACATATCTAAAAACATACGCAGTCTGATTCTTGCCTATGAAATTGCAGTGCAGTCCCTGACAACTTGATTGAAAAAACTCCAATCAGATATCATATAGACTGATTTCGTAAATATTATTTTTACCTCGTTATCTGTTGAAATCTATCACTCGACGCCGAAAGGCTCACGCCCAACCGGCATTCCGCGATAAATTTCTACTCTTTCAATATTGTCAAAGATCTGAATTCCGCCTGGGAAAATCGCGTTTTCCCCAAACGGGCTGCAAAGATACGCAACTTTTTTTAACTAGCAAATAATTTTTACAAGAAATTACATCAATTTTTCGAAAGTCATCGATGCATCTTTTCTGTATCCAAGGGCTGTGAGTGTGGCTATCAATTCGTTATGCTGATTATGGACTTCCACTTGACAAAAAGGAAGTTTTCGATGATCGTGCGTCATACGGGCCGTCGCAGTCAAAACATCGCCCAAACGAGCGGACTTGATAAAGGTAATTGTGTTCTCTACGCCGAAGGTCATCACCCCGGAAGCGTTCATTGCCGCAGCGATGGCCAGATCCGCCAAAGTAAAGAGCGCCCCTCCCTGACAGACTCCCCCGCCATTGAGATGTTTCTCCTCTACCACCATACGCGCCTGCGCGCTCTGAGCATCAATAGATGTCAACTGCACGCCATTGGTCGCGGCAAAACGGTCATTCTGATTCAATAATTCCAGCAGTGTCATAACCTTATAAATAATTTGCGCAAAACTATAAAAAATTTCATTTCAGTGCAAACGCAAAAAGCCGTATCTTTGGCAAATTTTTTAACAGAGAGCGTGGCGAAATCAAATATCGGATATCATTTGCTGGCCCTGGCCGTGACAGCGGTATGGGGTACTACTTTCGTCAGCACCAAAGTGTTGATTATCGAGGGCATGCATCCGGCCGCCATCTTTGCCATCCGTTTTCTGGTATCTTATGTGGGAATCTGTCTCTTTTCTATAATTAAAGAAGGTAAAATCACGTGGCTTGCGAGGAGTTGGAAGGACGAACTGATGTGCCTCTTTCTGGGAATCAGCGGCGGCTCCATCTACTTTTTGGCGGAAAATTCGTCTCTGATTTACACACAGGCGGCCAATGTCTCGTTTTTCGTGTGCACCGCCCCGCTTTTCACCGCCATCCTCACCCTCATCGGCCGGAAAGTGTTGAAAGGGCGCTTCCGCGACGGATTGGAAGAGGTGCATCTGGGACGAGCGCTGATTGTGGGAACGCTGTTGGCGTTGATCGGTATCGCTCTGGTGGTTTTTGATGGTCAACGGCTGCAACTATCCGTCCGCGGCGACATCCTGGCCATTACCTCCGCGTTCCTTTGGGCTTTGTACAGTCTTTTCGTGGGAGAAATGACGAAGGAATACAACGCGCTGTTTATCAGCCGGAAAGTATTCTTCTATGGTTTCATCACCATTCTTCCCTTCCTGGGGAACACGCTGTCATCCTTTTCACCGGCCCTTCTCAGCCAGCCTGTCGTCTATCTCAACCTGCTGTTCCTCGGAGTTATAGCATCTCTCCTCGGCTATTTTACCTGGAATGCGGTCATGGCCAAAATCGGGAATGTCACTTCGACCAACTACATTTATCTGAATCCGATATTCACACTGATTGCCGCCACGCTCGTTTTGGGCGAACAAATGACCGCACAGTCCCTCTTCGGCAGCCTGGCCATCCTCGGAGGTGTCATTCTCGCCGGCCGCAGTCAGAAAGGCTGATGCTTAACTATTTGGAACTGAAGTTAAAATAGCGGCCGACGCGCTGCTTGTAGGCGACATATTCTTCGCCAAAATCCTTTTCCAGACGTTTTTCTTCAGAACGGACTTGCAGGGTGAGCAAAACGACTTCAAGCGCAAAAACCAGCAGCGGCCAGGCGCTCCAGAGCCAGATCATCACCCCGACATCATAAATATAGATACCCAGAAGCATCGGATTGCGGGAGAATCCGTAAGGGCCCTCCGTCATCAGATGGCGGGTGCGCGGAGCCACTTCGTGGTTGTACGCGTCGAAGGGGTTACCCTCCCCCACTTTCTTCATATAAACGATGGACCAGATGCTCAAAGCCAGACCGGGCACCATCAGACAAACCGCCAGTACAGCCGGGGCCAACGAAGGAACCCACAGCAAAGGCCTTCCGGCCGCCCAGTACATCAACGCGGGGATACCGGCGACAAATACCAGAAATCCCAATAAATACCCAATGAAATTCCTTCCCATCATATTACCTTCTTTTCGGAACAAAATTAACCAGGCCCACTCCTATGAAAACCAGCAAAGTGGCTATGATTTTCAGCGCATTGAGCGTATCCAGACCCATCGCCAAAGCAATCACCATCGCAATGACCGGCTGCACATAAGTATACATACAGACTACTACGGGACGGAGGCGTTTCTGACCGATAGGAATCAGGAAATATGCCACAAATGTGGCAAACACTACAACATAGAGAACCTGTCCCATCACATCTGCCGGAACGGCGGACAAATCGGAGGCCGCAAACGCGCTGAAGGAGAAAGGCAGTGCCATCAAGGATGAAAACAAGAACATCCATTTCATAAAGGTCACCACCGAATATTTTTGGATCAAAGGCTTGAATATGCCCACGTAAGACGCGAAACAGAGCGTATTGACCATCATCAGCACAATCCCCCAGACGCTGGTAGATGCGGCTCCGGACCGGATGTTCACACAATTGAAAATCAGAATCAGAACACCGACCAGGCTGAGTACAATCCCCGTCACACCGCTCCAGGTAATCCTTTCTTTGATAACAATGGCAGAGATGATCAAGGTCATAATCGGACTCATCGAACTCAGAATGGAGACATCGATGGCCGTTGTTTTCGTAATCGCAACCAAGAAGGAGAACTGCGTCATAAATAACCCGAGGAAGGAAGCGACAGCGACTTTCCACAAATCTTTCCGTGCCACCTGGTCACGCGGCGCAGTAAAGAGCGACCACAACCAGAACAGCGCCGTCGCACCGAAGGAGCGCAAGCAGAACAAGGCCATCGGCGTAATATGTCCATCATTGGCGATGCCTTTGCAACTGATGATATTAAACCCGAAAATGGCGTATGCCGTAAAGCACGCCAGATTCCCCGCCAATGCGCTGTTCTTTTCCATTGTTCAATCCATCAAAATGGACTGCAAATTTAGTGGATTTGAAAGATTCAGCAAAAACTATCGTTAATCGCTAAAAATAATGTATTTTCTGTGATATGCAAAACGCAGTTGAATGAATTCCATATGGTGCTGTGTATAATTGAACTGAGGATGCTCCCTTCAAGATAGAATTCCGGTCGCCCCAGCCATAGGGTATAAACACACCACACAACTCCCTTCAATACGAGAAGATAGATTAAACCAACCACACACGCCTGAAACAAAGCCGCCAAGCGATGAAGTGCGCGGCTGGCCCACTCACGGGTCCCCATTCGCTTGCCAACCGATAGAAACACAACCAGTGCCATCAGATTTGCTACAAGAAGAGTCCATTCCAGATTGAACGCTTCATAATGAAGGAACACGGCCGGAATCCACAGCAGGTCTTCAAAAGAGATAATCTCTTGCGTATATTGTTGGATAGCGTCAATCGAATCCAGCATCAGAGCCACCCGTTCCTCATCATTCAGCCTTCCTCTCATAGATTAGATATTTATCGTGTTCGACGGAAGGGAGAGCAAAAGGTTTGAGACAGCCATCCTCTACCAAGTCGACCTCGCGGCCGATAAGGTTTTTCATATCCAGGCTATATCGAGAGAGGGTCAATAAGGAGACCTGGGCCCGAGGGTCAATCTCAATCAAGATATCCACATCACTGTTCTCTCTCTCCTCCCTTCTTGCGAAGGAGCCAAAAAGCCAAGCGCGAAGAATGGCCGTCTGTGCCATATACGACTGCAAGGCAGATACTAAGTCGACGCGCGTCTTATCGACGGAAGTCAGGTATTGCTTGACATTCTCCTTCACTCCCCTGCGGGCTGCATAGCGTTCCAAACGATTGATATTGACAGGATATGTCTCAACCTTTTTTTGAAAATCGAAGGATGATAGCGTTTGGGGAGAACCGGCAATCTTATCCACCAATTCCTTTTCCAAAGACGGGACACTGACCCCATCGATTTCATTCAACGGTGCTTCCGAAACAAGGGGTTCTACTACGATGTACCCCGTAAGAGGCAGTGGGAAACGCAAAAAGTCTTTCTTGGATAGAACATTCGGATAATGTTCGCGCAAGCAATTTAGGACAAGTGGGATATCGGATTTATAAACCATCACCGTCAAATTTCCGTTTACCTCGTTAAGGCAAAGCCGTACACCAGGGCAAGCAGATATCAGGAACGCATTTACTTCTATCATTCGTTCTGTTAACGGAACGCGATAAGAAGGCTTCTGCTGAGCTAGATAAACTCCTTTTCCTACCGACTGAATTTTTCCTTCTGCCATCAACTTTCTAATAATTGCGTAAACGGAAGTGATTGGTCTGTCGTTGTATAACGCACGAAAATCGCTCACCTTCAAGGGGTGACCACACTGCAACAAAGTGTTGAGTTCATCATTTTTGCGAGTGTATTTCATACGCATCAAGCAATTTGATGCAAATATAATTATAAATCGGCAATTTCAAATATTTTTTGCCGTTTTATAAAATAAAAAGAAAGAATGTTCCGCCAAGTATCCATATTTCTGCCCCTAGTGTCGAAAGTCCCTATCTTCGGAGTGGGACTTTAAGCGCAAACGCGGGCAAAACGCAGAAGGTCCCACCTTTCTGATGTGACCTTCGACATTGAAGCGCTGCCCGGTCGAGCCGAGCCTGACGAGGAAAGAAAGCAAGAAATGAGGGTGACTAAAAAGTCGAAAGGCTGATAGTCACCCTCTTTTTATGTCTGTTGGTCAGGGTTTGAGCAGCCTGAAACTGCTTCAAAAAAATAGCTACT
>CACZWF010000124.1 GCA_902784785.1 uncultured Bacteroidia bacterium | reverse complement strand
CGCTGACTGATGGCGCTGAGGATAGGCTTGCGGGTGTCGGGGTCAACCGGGCCGATTACCTCGTACGTATGGTCATGTCCCTGGAGCACCAGGTCGATATGACAATCTTTCATCACGGGCAACATCGTGGCGCGAAGGAGCGGCGTCTCTTTGTCGCGCTGATGGTCGGAGCCGGAGAAGAGGTTCTTGTGCACGAGTCCCACGCGCCACTCGGTGTTGGGAGCTGCTGCCACTTGCCGACGGAACCAGCCGCCCAGGTCACGCTCCACGTACTCCGAAGTGAGCGTCTCATAACTGTAGTCGCCGCGCCAGAAATCCTGCTCGGAGAAGGCAATCAGTTGCAGGTCGCCATAGGTGAAACTGTAGTTGATACCGGCGAACTGCGGACGCACACGGGTCTGAAGATTGAAGGAAGTGTCGGTGTTGAAATGGTAGTTGTAGTTGAGGAGCGGGGTGTCATCGTGGTTGCCGTCAGTAGGTACAATCGGCATTTGCATAATCACGGGCTTGAGAGCCTCTTCGAACCATCTTTCCCACTCCCACGCGCTGTTGTTGGCCGTACCGGTGTCCACGAAATCGCCGGGGAAGCTGATTTTGGAGATGACTGTCGGTCATGTAGATGAAAGAGAACTCCGTGGCTTTATCCTCCGCAGTACGGAAACGGGCTATCTCGCTCCAATGCCCGGGGAAACCGACACGATAAGAATATTCGGTGCCGGGTTGGAGATTCTCGGCAAGGGCTTTATGGCAGACGTAACGGAAGGCCAGGTGCTTGTCGAGTCCTGCTTTCTTGAGGATGCCCGAAGAGGAGATGGCGTAATGCAAGGGCACGGTGGTAAGGGTGTCTGCCGAGACGGTCAGCACGTTTTTGCCCGTAAAATCCGAGGGTTTGGCATTGGCCTTGGGGATGATTTGCACGCATCCTTCCCCTACCCCTTCGTTGGTGAACCAGTTGAAAGCCATGCGTGTGCGGGGGTCGCCGTTGATGTTTGCTACGAGGCAGTAAGGCTCCTCTTTGCTTACCGGCAGACGGGTCTCATCGAGCAGGAAAGCGATGAACGAGGGCACGGTATCGTCTTCGGAATGGTAGGTCTTTCCTCCAATGGTGCGGGTACAGGGGAACGTGATTATCTCGGCCGGTTGGTCGCTTCGGGGAGAAGCGGGGGGCATAGCGGCGATGCGGTGCGTAGGTGCGCCGATGGTATAATCCGCTGCCAGCATGATGGCCTCTTCGGCTTCGGTGATAGGTACACCGGCAAAGGTGGACGGGTCGCGGAAATGCGGGCCGTCCTCGGCTTCGTTGTCAGCCGAGAGCCAGGGCTTCTCGAAGAAATGGTCCTCGAAGCCTTCGTCGGCGCGGCTCTCGCCGGACGTACTTTCGTCGGACACGTAGTTGGTGGGATCCACAAACCCGTACTCGTTGCGGTTGCCCCACATAGTGCAGTTGTAAACCGAACTTTCGGAGTGAATACCACCGTAGCGGTCGCCGTAGTTGTTGGCTATGGTGCAATGGATGAGTGTCCCGTCGAAATTGGCCACTCCGCCGGCATCGGGCCAGTAGTGGCCGGTGGCGGAGCAGTTGTAGATGAGGCACTCTTCCAGTTTGGCTCCGAGCGCTGAAGCTTCGGGCAGGTCGCCTTTAATAAGAACCCCGCCGCATTGGAGACCGCTGCAACCGCGGACGATGCAGTAGCGCATACGGATTGTGCCACGCAGCCATGCGGCTCCGCCTTGCAAGTCGTGGCGCGCGTTTTGGAGGATGAAGTCCTCGATGAGTGTAGGCAGGACGCAGTCTGTTTCGGTAGTAACGAGACGTGTGCCCAGGCCCTTGCCGTCAAGGATTGTCTTGGCGGAATGGCTGCGTGTGCGGCGGTCGAAGGGCTCGAACGCGGTACAGCCGCCAATGATGGTCACGCCGTCTTTGAGGATAATACCCTCGTGGTAGATACCCGCTTCAACGAACAGGGTGTCGCCGGGGCGGCAGTTGTCGATGCCCAAGCGGATGGTTTTTTGGGCCGTATCCCAGCTTTTGCCATCCTCGCCGTCCTCGCCGTCTATACGGACGTACCACGCGGCAGCCGACGCGCTAAGCGTAGCTGCCACGCAGAACATCAGTATGTGAAAGAGACGTTTCATTTTTATATCCTTCGGGCTGTGAAACAGGCAGGAGGTTAGCTCCAGCCGAATTTCTCGCGTCCTATCTTCTCTACGTCCTCGCGAGAGGTGAAAGCCGTAGTACCGCCGGCGGCGGTAGTGTTGACAGCGCCGGTCATGTTACCGTATCGCTGGCAAACGTCAAGCGGGTCGCCAGCAGCCAGACGGGTGATGAAGCCGGAGTTGAAGGAGTCGCCTGCTCCGATGCAGTCCACCACATGCTTGTTGAGAAGCGCTGCCTGCATGCGGTCGGGCATACCTTTGCGCATCAGAAGCGAGCCTCGGCTGCCGCACTTGATGACTGCTGCATTGACGTACGGACGAATCTTCTCAACGGCCTCCTCGAGGGTTGCGCTATGGGTGAGGAACTTGAGCTCGGTCTCGTTAGGCATGAAGACGGTGAGCATCGGGAGAACTGTTTTGTAGTCGAGGTCCCACTGCTCCACGGGATCCCACTGCGTGTCCAAAGACGTGGTGACGCCGTTCTCTTTGCAGAGAGTGAGAATCTTCATCAGGTCGCGTTTGACGCCGCTCTGCATAAAGATGGAAGAAATATGGATGTGCTTGGTTTCGGTGAAGACATAGGGGCTGATATCGCCCAAGGTCATATAGTCCATCGCGCCCTGGTAGGTGAGGTTAGCGCGGTCTTCGTCGTAACTCATACAGATAGTAGCGCCTGTGGCGTACTTGTCCTGACGAATGAGGAAACCGGTGTTGACGCCTTTTTTTTGCAGGCTGGTCTCAACCAGGTCGCCAAAGCTGTCATTGCCTATCATACCGCAGAAAGCCACTTTAGCCCCGAGTGCAGCTGCGTTGGCGGCAAAGATAGCCGTGGAACTGCCGAGGGTGAGGGTCATCTGTTTGGCAAACTTCTCCTTGCCTATTTCGGGCTGACCTTCAATCTGATTGAGGATGAGGTCTACGTTGAGTTCGCCTAAAGCAATAATATCAAACTGTTTCATGGTGGTTGGGGAATTTACATTCTTTCTTTAAAGAAATTCATTATCATGGAATACCAATTCTTCGGATAGTCATGTTGCATCTCGGGATAGAAGTGATACTCCTTGTCCTCCGGACTTGTCAAGAGGTTGTTAAACGGTGCGAGGTTGGTATGCGGAGGGCAGGTACCGTCCTGAAGTCCGCTGGTAGCCAACACAGCGCAGGAGATGCGCGTAGCCAGATTCTTGGTGTCGAAGTAGGAGAGGAAAGCATACATCTGCTCGTCGCTCATGCCCAGTTTCTTCTGACATTGCTTGGCCGTTTCTGCCGGCCAGCCCACGATCTGGAAGTAATCGGGAAAATCGCCCAGGAAAGCCACATTGGGTGCGATAGCTGTGAACGGATAATTGCTGAGCGCAGCTGCTGCATAGGAGAGCGCACCGCCCTGGCTGGAACCTTCTGCGAAGAGACGGGTCATGTCGCTGGTGGGACGTGAAGCCATAAAATCGACCGCACGCACACAGTCCATAAACGCACCGCGATAGTAGTAGCCGTCCTTGTCGCCGAAATTATATGCAAACCAGTCGCCGTAGATGTTCACGCAGTCCTCGGTAACACCCGGGTTCTTCGTGGAGGCAGGACGGTTGTTGAGGTACTGTCCGCGATGTGACAGGTAGAACTCGGCGTATTGCGAAGTACCGCCTTGGGGACACTCACATTTGCTCTTACTTCCCTGTGTATCATAGCCATAGAAGTGCATAATCACGGGATGCTGCTGTCCGTCCTGGGGTTCGCAGTAATAGCCGCGAATGGTGACGGGGTCGCCTGTCAAGCCGTCGGCGATGGACTTCATCTCCACCAGGTAAACCTTGCGGGTGGCAGAACTATGGTCCGTAATCTCCGTTAGC
>CACZWF010000123.1 GCA_902784785.1 uncultured Bacteroidia bacterium | reverse complement strand
GTCGTCGGGTACGCGGCGGGCCACCCATACCGCACCCTTGCGGCCGGGACCCTTGCCGATGAGTTCCATGATCCAGGCCTCGTCCTTGTCACACACCGCGAAGGACTCGCCGGTTTCGTTGTAGCCGTACTCTTGAACCAGCTGATGCATCACGGCGATGGCCTCCCGGGCCGATGCCGACCGCTGCAAGGCCAGGTGCATCAGGGTGAAATAGCCCAGCCAGCCTTCCGGATTGCGAAGCTCCTTCCGGCCATTCCAGGTGGTTTCCACGATGGAAACCTGCTTTTCGTTCATCAGCCCCACTACGGAATAAGTGTAAGGTGCCTGCGCGATATAATGCACGGTGGAATTGGGGCCCCAGCCCCGGACGGCAATCTGCTCGCCGGGCTCGTGCTTCCCGGGTGCCGAATAGCTGAGCGGCGAAGCAAAGCCAAAACCGTCGCAGTTGTACGTGCAAATGACGCTTCCGTCCACGGAAGCCTTCTTTCCAACGATGAAGTTGGTGCAGGCATCTGCCTTTTCCATCCCGGAAATCAGGCAGGCCGCCGCAAGGGCCAGAGAGATAAGTCGTTTCATACCTACAAAGATATGCAAAAATGCGAAACTAATTAGCGTAAACAGTCGATGTGGGCGTCGGGGGCTTCCATAATGTTCCAGGAGAGAACGGCGCCGTCAAAACCGTGGCTGATTGAGCACCTGTTTCATCACAGGTCCATACTGCTGTCATCGTCCCATTTGCTGGACCCATGACAGCGTTTTGGCCGGTTTTTGCTGTTATCGTCCCACTCAAAGGACCCATGACAGCACTCGGACAACAATTTGTGGGAGTCATACACCGCCGCTTTGCAAAGCGCCGACAGAGGGCGTGTCCGACAAAGGAGGGCATACTAGCCCGGGAGCCGCAGGGGTGTTTGAGGGGGCGGCGCCCCCTGTATTGAGGGTGGCAGGAGTGGGTCACGATCCCACGAATTCAGCGGATTGATTTTATGATAAAATAACGTCCCCCGATTTTAAGGAGAACGCCATGTCTTATTTGTAGTGACCGAAGGCTGAGAGTACCAGGACCTCAATCACATCATCGTATATCTTGTATACAAGCCGATGCTCCTGAGTAATTCTTCTGGAATAAACCGTTCCATCATAACCCTTGAGTTGTTCCACTTGCCCAGTTCCGGTTCTGGGATGCTCTTTTAGTTCATCCAGTAACTTTGCAAGTTTAGAGAGGGCTTGTGGTGCTTTCTTTTGGAGCGATTTCAAGTCCTTCTTTGCGTCTTCTGAAAATACGATGCTATACATATTACCCCTCGCTGATCATCCTCTCCAGGAAAGCTTCCGAACTCTCGTTCTCGTGCATCCGATGTACCTTACCAGCTTCATAATCCGCAATTCCTTGACGAATCTTTGCGTCAAGAGTAGCCTGATCAATGAGCGTATCCTGTTCCTTGATGGGGACAAGGCGATAACTGCCGTGAGACCTTGAGACTATCACGACATCGTTTACGCGGGCCAAATCAAAGTATTTCCGCTGGTTTGCCCTGAATTCTCTACTGCTTACAACGACCATAATTCAATTCCTTTAGCTCTGCAAAGATATCTATTATTTCATAAAGTACCAAATTGGTACACATGGTTTTTTGTTAAGGGGTATATAAAAAAAGAAAAAGCCCCGCCAACACTACTAATCCGCTCAAGTAGGAACTTAAGACTTCATGTTGCACAGGTCTTTTCTGGTGCAAGTATGGTGTGAAAAACTAGTAGATTTGCAACCTATTTATTGAAATTCGCCGGTTTTCCTTCTAGACATTGATCCTCCAACTCAGGCCATCGGTATCCACTTGACTCACTATTTTCTGCCCTCTCACGCAGTATTTCGTAAATTTGCAGTCTATAATAAAAATAGGCTCAAGACTGCATGGACAAGAGACAACTCGTAGATGGCTGTAAACGTGGGGCCAACCTTATACAGGATGGCGGTGTTCTCTTATTTTTCATTATCTTTGCAAATCAAATTAACCGACTATTATCACTATGTTAAAACTATTATCACTATGTTAAAACGTTTTTGTCTGTCTGCTCTTTTAGCAGTGCTTTACGTATCGGCCTTCGCTCAAGAGAATCGTGCTTTTGTTCAAGGATATAGCGGAAATGTAGAGTTCGCAAATATGGTGCTCTTTGGTAAAGATATGTTTGGCTCCAGGTATCAACTAGCAACAACCCATGGATACAATTTTGGGTCGGGCGCTTTTGTCGGAGGTGGAGTAGGTATAATGTATGATACCAGCATCGCCGGTCCGGTCGCCTCGGCGTTTCTGGATGCAAAATACAATTTTTGCGACACCAAAGTCAGTCCTTTCATAGCAGTTCGGAGCGGAGTCCGCTTTTGGAATTTATTCGGGAACTTCGTGAATATTGGTGGCGGCATCGACTTTGGCCGTTTTTCCGCCCGATTGAGTTATGAACTGTCCGGATACACAACCAGCAGGACACTTACGAAAGACAATACCCTGTTTTGTTCATTCGCATTCTGGTTCTAAACCTTCAACGCCGGCTCCCATCGCAGGGGCCGGTTTTTTGTTGCCTCCCTGCTTGTGGGTGGTAAAATTACGACCATCTACCCGCAAAAAACTGATTTATCAGTGATAA
Source organism: uncultured Bacteroidia bacterium (assembly GCA_902784785.1). Lineage (GTDB taxonomy): Bacteria > Bacteroidota > Bacteroidia > Bacteroidales > UBA932 > Cryptobacteroides. The sequence continues at coordinate 2,564 of CACZWF010000123.1, read as the reverse complement.
TCTGTAATCGCAAAATTACAAATTCTTTTAATTCTGGCAACAATCATCCTTTCCTTTTCATCGAAAGTGCCAGCGACTGGCGCCCCTCCGGGGCTTCGCTCCTGCCTCGACCGTCATGCTTCCAACCACAGATTGCAACCACACGACGAAGGTGGGACAAGGAAATCCAACCTTACCCCACCTTCGAAGGTTACTTACTTATAAGATTTTCTCAACCTAAGATTTCGGATAGCCTATTTTTCTCTTTGAATTCGAATTATGTCCTCCTTTATTTTGTCTTCGGAGAGTAATTATCAAATCAGATACATCACCATGAATAGCCTTGAGAAGAACAATAGACAGAACTATCTGTTCTTCTTCATAACATATACCCCAATGACATAGTAATGAGGTATCAGTTTGAGAGTCGGAGAGGCCATATCGGGAGAGAATGCATTCTCACCGCAAAAACGTACAACCTGCTTTTGTTTATCGTACCAATAAGAGCCGAATAGCAACAGAGGGGTGAAACCGCCGATCTGAATATTCCCCAATTGAAAAGGTCGGATATCATACACATATCTGCCTTCATATCCGGGAGCGCTCAATGGCTTCATGGCAAGATTTCTTGCCATCTCTCCCATATTCACGACAGACATATTCACTTTTCGCAAAGAATCGATAGCCGGACAGAATCCGATTGCCAGTTTCTCACTAAGTGAATAAATGCCTTTCTCTGTATCATAAGCGGTCCCCTCTGACAGTATTCTTTTTTGTGACTCTTCAGGGAAATCTTCAATCATATCCCTGTTGGAGATTAGGAATGCTCCCCCTTTATTCTTATCTTTAACCAATTCTCCATTTGAATATTCCTTCACCATAAACGAAATCAAATAGGTCTCATCTTTTAACGAAGAAATATCAAACGAATAGATTTCATAACCAGATTTTTTCAATAGCGAAATGTAGTCTGAGAAATCTGCGGTGGCCTTTTTCAACTCCTGTGCATTCACGTTCATGCAGAGAAGCAGCCCCGTAAGGATAGCGATGAGTGGACGTTTCATACTTGAATCCGGGTTGCTTGTCCAGAAAAGATTAACCTTTCATGTCCGTTTCAAAGATTGCGAAGGGAACCAGACGAAGAATCTGGGATTTTTCGTCGGTCGATAATTCTTCCAGGCTCTTACCGTATAATTCCTGCGCCTTTTCGTTCCAGACCTCTTCGTATATTTGTCTCAGCAAGGCCTGCATGTGCAGATAGGCACCGTAGCTGGTACCCCGGTCGGCCTGGAAGGCAATCATGCGGGCGTTATTCCGGGCCGATTTCAGGAAATCCTTTCCCACCCGGAGCATCTCCCCATCATCCTGGCGGGGCTTGTCCCCGAAGAAGATTTTGTCGTTCGAATTGATGCGCACCACGAAGATGTTCTCGCGCTTCACCCCGGGAAACAGCTCGTCGGGATAGTTCGCCTTTTTCGCCGTAGGGCTGGGAGGAAGCGGAGGCATATAGCGGGTGGCGCCCTCCTTGCCGGAGGCCGATGCATAGCGGACCTTCAGGGACTCTAATTTTCGCAGTTCCATCTTCACGTCATCGATAACGCCCATCGGGACATTGTCTGCCGCGATGATGGTCACCGTTGTCTGCGGCTGACCGGCCTGGTGAGGCGCAATGAGGTCTTTCAACTGTGCAGGCGTATAGACCTTGCCGCCGCTTTCGACGCTGCCATCGGCCCGGACATTCAACACCACGGGAGATGCCTGAGGCGGATTGGCATTGCTGGCGGTCCGGATTACGAATGTCACAGGCTGGATCAGCACCGTGGCCACGGGCTTACCGCCCTTCTTTGCCGGAGTCCAGGACGGAGACTGAGAGATTAAATTAATTAGCTGGTTATCAAGCTCGTCGCAAACACCGTGCAGCACATTTACACCGCGCACCTTTCCCTTTTTATCTACCGTGAATTGTACCAGAGCCGTTCCTTCCCAGAGGCATTCGGCCGTATATTTGATCCGGCTGTTCAGCCAGAGGGCAAAGTTTTCATCGCATTTCGGGGCGATATCAAAATCTGCTTCGCCCGTTGCCTTGAAATTCTCCAGATCACTTGCATGGATGATATCTTCCGGTTTCACATGGGCAGGTGCATATTTAACCACAGTCACTTCCGGAAGAACATGATTGGAGGTTTCATCGGGAACAATTCTGCGAAATGTCGCTGTTGTTTTATCGAGCTGGATGGTTAAGATGTTGCCCTCAATAGCTCCCGTGAGGGAATCTTCTCCCTGCTTTTCCTTACCAGTGGTTTCATTGCGTACCTTTTTGAAAGTAAGCGTGACAGAGCTTCCTTCCAAGGAATAATCCCCGGATATTACGAAGTTTTCACTGCGAATCTCAAAAGTCTTGTCGAAAAACGATAAGACGCCCTCATCTCCCTTCCATGTCGATCCGGAGAGCATCGAGGTTTCGCCGATAAGAGAATTTTCACTATCTTTGTCCGTTGGGACGTAGACAGTCCTTGCCTGAAGGCCGATGGCCAGGCACACGAGCGGGAGCATCCAGAGCACCCGCAAGCCCCGCGAAAGGGGCG
>CACZWF010000122.1 GCA_902784785.1 uncultured Bacteroidia bacterium | reverse complement strand
ATGGGTGGCAGAACATGGCCGGGCGCGTGATCCAGTTCACCCGGGACCGGGTGGAGAAGGGGCTGGACACCTGCCCCTGGGACATCGTGGGCAGCGAGCTGTGCAACATGACCACCAGCATGTTCACCGCCAACTTTGATCTGGCCTCCTCCAACGGGACCGAAAACGAGGTGGCGCTGAACATGTGCCAGGCCCGGGGCTGCGGCAACAAGCACTGCCGGGTGGTGGCCGAGCGGCGGGACAAGTACGGCCTGCCCAAGCAGGAGTGGCTGGAGCATATGCAGCAGCCGGTGGATCCCATCCACGACACGCCCCGGGAACGGATGGTGAAGGAGGGCCAGTGCCTGCGGAACGGACAGTATACCCAGGCCTTCGGCGAGGAGACCTCCCGCGGTTTCTTCCTCAAGGACGCCGGTATGTATTTCGTCATCGGAGATTATTTCGACATTTCCATTACGGGCGATATTTTCACCTTGGGCTCCTGGGCTTTGAATGTCAATTCCCGGTATAAGGTCAACTATATGTGCAACGGCAACTTCGCCATCGCTTATTCCTACGACCAGACCGGTGAGAAAGGCAGCGCGGACTTCTTCTCGACCACCAACTTCTCCTTGCGTTGGAGCCACAGCCAGGATGCGAAAGCCCACCCGGGCACCAATTTCAGCGCGTCGGTCAACTTCTCCAGCCCGTCCAACAGCCGATACAACTCACGCAGCGTACAGGAAGCCCTGCAGAACCAGATTTCATCTTCCGTTTCCTACTCCCGGAACTGGGACGGAAAATTCAATCTCTCGGTCAACGCCCTGCACAGCCAGAACTCCCGGGACTCCTCCTACGCCATCACCCTGCCGAACCTGACTTTCTCCGTATCGAAGTTCTACCCGTTCAAGCAGAAGAACCGCGTGGGTAAAGAAAAATTCTACGAGAAATTCTCCCTAGCCTACAGCACGTCCTTCTCCAACAAAGTCAATTTCAAAGTGCGGGACTTCATGGGAGTCGTGATCGACCCGAACACCGGAGTGCCTGAAATCGATCCTGTGACGGGATATACGAAGCGGGAATTCAGCCGCGACTCCCTCAAGACCAAACTGCCGAAGATGCTCAACAACGGCATGTCGCATTCCTTCTCCATCGGCCTGCCGAACTTCACGCTATTCAAGTACATAAACGTGACGCCCAGCATCTCCTACGGTATGAACTGGGTGTTCTCCAAGAGCACCAAAGAACTGGTGGACGTCGTTGACAAGGACGGCAACCCCATCTACGTTCTGGACAAGGAGGGGCAGAACGTCAAGGCCCAGGAGGTCAAGCAAGTGGACGGCGGGGCGTTCAGCACTTTCGGGACCACGCACAACTATTCGGGAAGCATCAGTCTGAACACCCGTATCTACGGTCTGTTCAATTTCGGGAAATACAGCACGCTCCAGGCTATCCGGCATGTGATTTCCCCGACTCTGTCCCTCTCCTACAGCCCCGACAAGGGCAAGGCTTTCAACGGTTGGCGGACACTGGACGGCTATTATGACAAGAACGGCTACTACCACGAGCCCAGTGATTACAACATCTACAACATCTCCCCGAACAACTCCGTCTCCGCCCCGGGCAAAGGCAAGACCGGAACCCTCAGTTTCAGCATAGGCAACAACTTCGAAGCCAAGGTCAAAGACTACAGGGACACGACGGGAACCGGGTCGAAGAAAATCAAGCTCATCGACCAGTTGAACATCAGCGGCGGCTACAACTTCCTGGCGGACTCCCTGCGGATGAACAACATCGGCATCACGATGTCCACCTCCGTTTTTGAAAAAATCGGCATCAGCGCCAATGTCAATTTCGACCCCTACGCAATGGTGCCCGTCAAGAGCGGAAGCAGCTGGAGCGCCCGCAAGGTCAACAAGTGGTTTGCTAGCACCGGGAAAGGACTTTTGCGTCTGACGAACGCCAGCGCCTCCCTATCCTACGCGATTTCCGGGGAAGGGAAGTCCAGCGGGGACGAAGGGAAAAAGAATGTCCAGGGCGCAGCGGATTGCTACACCCGCATCTATTATCACCCGGTGACCGGCGAGTACATTCCCGGCGGTTGGCTTTATTATGTCAACACAGCCGCCCCCTGGTCGCTCAACTTCAACTACAGTTTCTCGATGAACCGTTCCTACCAGTGCGACGCTTCGGGTAATTTGATGACCAAAGACAGCTACACACAGACGTTGGGAATTTCCGGCAACGTAAAAATTACCAAAGCCCTGTCCATCAACGCATCCACCGGTTTTGACATCATGGCGTTGAAACTCACCACCTCGCAGGTTTCCGCCACCTACGACCTGCACTGTTTCAACATCTCCTTCTCCTGGGTGCCTTTCGGAACCTGGCAGAGCTGGTCCTTCCTCATCCGGGCCAACGCCTCCGCCTTGGCCGACCTTCTGCGTTACAGAAAGAGCAGCAGCTACTGGGATAATTAAGCTTCCGCCCGGTATACTTGCATTTTTGTAAAATAATTTTTGTATATTTGCAACGCAATCGCGAGATTGTTTCTTTAAGATTCATCCCGAACCGGTGCTAACCTTTATTTCTTTCCGGTTCACATACCTTAAATATATTATATGCACAACATCGACCAATTGAAAGCAATGTCCGAGGATGCGGTGAAAGCATTGGCGGAGCAACTGGGCATTTCGCGCATCAAGAAGATGAGCCCGCAAGACTTGATTTACAGCATTATCGACAAGGAAGCGGAGCAAGAGTCCGGCAATGAACCGGTCCGTGCTCCCCGCTTGAAACGCCCCCGCAAAGGCGCTTCCGCTCCGAAAACGGAAGAAAGAATTGTCGTAACGGCTGCCCCCGTTGAGAATCCGGAACCGGAAACCAAGCCGGCATCTTCCGAATCGGCCCCCGAAACCCCGAAGAAAGGGAAAAGAGGCCGCAAGAAAAAAGAAGTGTCCGCCCCGGCTCCCGCTCCTGCGGAAGAGGTCGCAGCGCCCCAGCCGAATATCGAGGCCCCGGCGGCGAAAGCCGAAACAGAAGCCGCTGAGCCCGCTGCACCCGGACGCAAAAAGAGAGGTCGCCGCAAACTGAATGCGGACAATGCACCTGCCGTGGAAGCGTCCCCTGTTGCTCCTGCGGAAGAGACCAAACCCGCCGAAACCGTTGCGTCGGAAGAAGAAGCCTCGCAAGCGACCGACCATCGCGGAGAACGGCACGAAAAGAAACATCATCCCCAGCAGCAGCCCAAGCCCCAGGCTCCCCAGTTCGAGGGCGTGGTCAAGGCCAGCGGCGTACTGGAGATTATGCCGGACGGATACGGATTCCTGCGTTCTTCCGACTACAACTACCTCAACTCCCGACGGGTGACACCGTTTTCGGAGAGATTCGTCCCCCGCGCGAGGGTGAGAAATACTTCCCGCTGATTAAGATAGACTACATCAACGGCCGCAGTCCCGAATTTATCCGCGACCGCGTTCCGTTCGACTTCCTGACCCCGCTTTTCCCGGACAGCAAGTTCAATATTCTGGGCAATGGCCACGCACAGGATCCGTCCTGCCGCATCGTGGACCTCTTCTCCCCCATCGGAAAGGGCTCCCGCGGCCTCATCGTCGCCCAGCCGAAGACCGGTAAGACAATGCTGCTCAAGAGCATCGCCAACGCCATCGCGGACAACCACCCCGAGGTGTATATGATCGTCCTGCTGATCGACGAGCGTCCGGAAGAGGTGACGGATATGGCCCGCAGCGTCAAGGCCGAGGTCGTTTCCTCCACCTTCGACGAACCCGCCGAGCGCCACGTAAAGGTGGCCAATATGGTCCTGGAGAAAGCCAAACGGATGGTCGAATGCGGACACGACGTCGTGATTCTGCTGGACTCCATCACCCGTCTGGCCCGCGCGTACAACACGGTGCAGCCCGCTTCCGGCAAAGTGTTGTCCGGCGGTGTGGATGCCAACGCCCTCCACAAGCCCAAACGCTTCTTCGGTGCTGCCCGCAACATCGAAAACGGCGGCTCCCTCACGATTCTGGCCACGGCCCTTACCGAAACCGGATCCAAGATGGACGACGTGATTTTCGAGGAATTCAAAGGCACCGGCAACCTGGAATTGCAACTCGACCGCAGCCTCTCCAACCGCCGCATCTTCCCCTCGGTCAACATCGTGCTTTCTGGTACGCGTCGTGACGACCTCCTGCTGGAGAAATACAAACAGAACCGCATCTGGATTCTGCGCAAGTTCCTGGCCGACATGAACCCCATCGAGGCGATGAACTTTATGACGCAGTTGATGGACGAGTTCAAGACCAACGAAGATCTGCTCGACAATATGTCCAAGGTCAGTCCCAAGGACTATCACGGCGATTATTAGGCCTACTTTCTTGCCGTGAAGATCCAAGAAAATACGACGATTTGCGCCCCTGCCACCCTTCCCGGGACGGGGGCGATTTCGCTTCTTCGCGTCAGCGGCCCCGACTGCCTGGCGATAGCCGACCAGGTGATTCGCCTGCGCAAAGGCACGCTGGCAGAAGCGGCGGGTTACAGCCTTCATTTCGGAGAAATCTATGAAACTTCGACCGGAGCGACTCTGCCTGCCAATGAAGTTGAAGGCGAGAATCCGATGGAGGGTCAGGCCTTCGTGGACGAGAGGTCTTCCCACGACGGTCTGCTTGACGAAGTGCTGGTGAGCGTATTCCGAGCCCCCCGCTCGTACACGGGCGAAGATATGGTCGAGATTTCCTGCCACGCCTCCGCCTTCATTGTCGAACGCATCCTCTCCCTGCTCTGCCAGGCGGGCGCCTCCCCTGCCGAACCCGGTGAATTTACCCGCAGGGCCTTCCTGAACGGGAAAATGGACCTGTCGCAGGCCGAAGCCGTCGCCGATGTGATTGCTTCCGGCTCCCGCTCGGCCCACCGGCTCGCGATGAACCAGATGAAAGGCGGCTATTCCGCCGAACTGGGCCGCATCCGGGACGAACTGCTCCACCTGGCTTCCCTGATGGAACTCGAACTGGATTTCAGCGAGGAGGATGTCGAATTCGCCAACCGGAGCGATCTGGGCCGCCTGCTGGACAAAGCCATCGACCATTGTACGACGCTGGCCGATAGTTTCCGAGTGGGAGACGCCCTCAAAAACGGCATTCCCACCGCCATCGTCGGCGCCCCCAACAGCGGCAAAAGCACCCTGCTCACCGCCCTGTGCGGCCAAGACCGGGCCATCGTCTCCCCCCTCGCAGGCACCACCCGCGACACCATCGAAGAGACCTGCGTCATCGACGGCCTGCTTTTCCGCTTCATCGACACCGCCGGCATCCGCCAAAGCGACGAAGCCATCGAAAAACTCGGCATCGAGCGCAGTTACCAGGCCCTCGCCCACTCCCGCGTCGCCCTGGTCGTGCTCGACCTCAGCCGTCCCGACGATGAACTGCTCATTGGGATGAAGGAGATGATTCAGAGGATGAGCGACGCTCCGGAAAGCGACCCAACGTCTCCATCAAGCGTTGACTTTGCGTCTGTCGGCTCAAGGATCGACCGAACGCACGCAAGTGAAAAGCCCGAACTTGTCATCATCCTGAACAAAGCCGACCTCGAGCCCTCTGCAGTGCGGATTGCCGACCTCAAAGACCGGCTCAAAGCCCTTGCCCCCGATGCGGATATGCTAGTGATGTCCCTGCTGGGAACGTCCGAAAGTCGTGAGGCCGACACGCGCAACCTCGCTGCGCCCAAAACTGGCACGCCCGGACGCTCAACAGCCCCTGCAGATGCTCAGGCCCCGCTGGCCATTGACGACCTCCTCGCGCTGAAACGGCTGCTCGGCTCCCGCTTCAAAGCCCTCGCCGACCGCACCGACACCCTCGTCACCAATCTTCGCCACGCCAACGCCTTGTGCGAAGCCGCGGGCGCCCTCATCCGCACCCGCGACAGCCTCGCCGCCCGCATCCCCACCGACCTCTGCTGCACCGACCTGCGCGAAGCCCTGCATCATCTGGGGACCATCACCGGTCAGATCACCACCCAAGACGTGCTAAACAACATATTCTCAAGGTTTTGCATCGGCAAGTGACCTTTATGCCGAAGGGATAATGAAAACATCCCACTGACCATCCTTCTCGCGCCTTGCAATGTAACCCTTATCGGTCATTGACTTCAGGTGCTTCTGGATAGCGGAGGTGTTGATTCCGATATTTTTGGCCAGGGCCGTGATGGTTATTCCGGGTTCTGTCATCAGCACGTTCAGGATGCGGCCGGAGTTCTGGCTGCGGAACGCGATGCGCTGGCCATCGT
>CACZWF010000121.1 GCA_902784785.1 uncultured Bacteroidia bacterium | reverse complement strand
CCGTTGTCAATCAAGTCCTTGATGCGTTCACCGAGTACGTCAACGTATTCCTGCATAGCCTTAGCCTGCTTGCGCCACAATTGCTTGTGGCGCTAAAAGTTTGCCCCAGTCTGCGCAACACGAGATTACCGGAAGGTGAGCCTTCACGGGCGGGGACTTTTGCTCCAACTGAATGGCTCGTCGTGTTGTGTCTTACTGACCGATGCAAATATACGAACAATTTTACGTATACAGTCATTCACAATCAATCGTAATAACTCTTTTTTATCCTTTAACACTTTTTAACTTTTTTTGTTTGGCTGTTCATGACGAACTGGCTATCTTTGCTGGCGAAACTTGCAAGTGATTGATTATTAAATAATTAAATGCTAATATAATGAAAAAGCCAGCAATTATAGATCAAGAAATTGAATTTACTGTTTTCTCTCACGCGATGCTTACGCCAGCTCGGAAGGTTGAAGACTTCAACCCTGACTGTCCGGCGGAGGTTATGTATGCTAAGGCGATGGATCTAATTACTGAGGGCAGGGCATTGGATGGCAAGAACTATTTGGAGGATGCATTTGAAATGGGGAGTTGGCGTGCGGGAAATGCGCTCGCATACGGTTTGTCTGTTGGATGGTTTGGGGAGCGAGATTATCCGTCACATCTGACTGTACTTTGGAATCTGGTTGAACAGGGATCTTCTGGGGCAATGAACAATATCGGTTTTGCTTATGATCAGGGGCTCGGTTTGCGGAAAAGCCTCCGTTGGGCAGTATACTGGTATGAGAAAGCGGCAAAAAGAGGGAATGTGGACGCTATGGGTAATCTGGCTAACATTTATCTCTTCCGTGAGGGCAAGTATCATAATCTTGAACGGGGCGTGCTCCTGGCATTGATGGGTGCAGATTTAGGCGGCGAAATGGCCATGAATGAACTTGGGTTATGCTATGAAAATGGATATGGCGTTCCTCTTTGCGAAGATAAGGCGTTTGAATGGGTCTCCAAGGCGGTAGAAAACGGGGCTGGAGCCTGCGCCGAGCACAACCTGGCTCGTTTCTATAGGAAGGGCATCGGAACCAAGGTTGACAAGGACAAAGCTGACGAGTTGGATAGAATTGCTGCAGAGCATGGATGGAAAAAACATACAAAGACAAAGTAATATGATTCAAGACAATCAAACCAATAAAGTCTATCTGGCGAAAGGCTTCAGTTATTACCAGCCAGTTTCGATGGAGCTTGTCCAGGCCCTGCATGGTAAGGGGATTGAATTTGAATGGCTGCCGAGGACAGAGAGTTCAAAGTATATCTGGGCACGGGATTATATGCCTATTCAATTGGAGAAGGATCTCTTTCTCTTGTATCGGTATAATCCGGATTACCTTCAGGGTTACTCGGGATATATCCCGCAATACAAAGCAATCTGCAAGGAACTTGGCCTGAACTGCATCACCACGGAGATCGTCATGGACGGCGGCAATGTCGTCCCTTGTGGAGACAAAGTTATAATGACAGACAAGATCTTCAAGGAGAATCCTCATTACAGCCGGGAAGCGCTTGTCAATGCCCTTGAAAACCTTTTCTTTGCCGAACTGGTCATCATCCCTTGGGATCGTTACGAGATATTTGGCCATGCGGATGGTATGGTCCGATACATAGGAGGGGAGCGTGTTCTCCTGAACAACTACATCGACACTGATCCATATCTTCGGAAGCGACTGCTGGATGCTCTTGCGCCTCACTTCCAAGTTGAAGAACTGCATTACAAAGGCCCTCGTATCAGCAAGTTTTCCTGGGCCTTCTTGAACTATTTGCAGGTAAAAGATTGTATCTTTGTACCGTGGCTGCCAATTGCAGAGTCCCGTGATGTACAATCCCTTTTCATCGATCTCTTCCCGGACAAGCAGATAGAATACATCGGCCCCTGTGAAGACATCATCCACGCCGGCGGGGCCCTGCATTGTGTTACCTGGAACATCCAGGTCGATCCGGCGCCAGTAACACTAGAAGAAGCTTAAAACACACCCAATATGGCAAACAATACGATTGACATCTCTGAGAGTCTTAACAAGTATCTCTCTGGTTTTGATGGAGCACATGGAGAAGGTAAAACTGAACGCGAGGATTCTCTAATTCCCCCTTTTAAGCAGATTGCAGCTAAATTGCTTTATGGCGGTCATTTCGTCGTCTTGGACGGCAATGGCAATGTGATTAGACGTGTTTATTTGCACACGGTCGAATTCTATTATCATGAAGAAAGGAATGTGGTCAAAGATTACATCGTGTATCACCGAAATCCTGATAATCCTCAAAAGAAACCGAATCCGCTGCCATCTTTCCCAATAGGCAGCCTGCATACGCATGTTTCCGGTGTTGATATAACTTTTGAAGACAACCGCCATCCAGAGAATCCGGAATACCGTGCATCCGTGCTCATTCGCGCTTTCCGGGTAGAGGAAGTGAAGACAATTCCTGGTTTACTTTTTACTCAAACAGTTGATGAGCGATCCACGTATTTCTACAATGCGTTGTTTATGGGTGTAAATGTCATTGATGGGGGGATGAGAGTCTATTGGCATGACAATGACGTAAAAGAGTGCGAAGTGCCCTTAAGCAAACCGAGGGAAAATGTGGGCGAATTCGTTAAGAAGACCCACAAGAAAGGCTATATTTACTACGAAAAGAAGAAAGAGTTCAAGCAAGACGAACGAGCTTGGGCTTTCTATCGATAGTAAGCACAATATGGATAAGACAGTTAACGGAGCCTCAATCGAGACTCCGTTTTTCATCTTCACAATTGTTAAGAATACGGACTGCTTTCTCGACATTGTTTGATGACGTTACAGTCCCGGCGGGCCGGGCCCGTAAAAGGAGGAGTTCTACGTCAAGCGCCTTCCCGCCTACGCGAGCCGCTGAAAGCTGTCATGGAGCCTGCGGCAGTGACGCCGCAGACAACTATATTTGCATTCTTGGTGTTTAGTGTCTACATTTGCATCGGAATCGTCACGGGGAATTCGGAAAGGGTTGACAACCCTCTCAAGTCGTTCTTGATACGAGCCCCATCGAAAAGTCGCAGCCTAGGCGGCTTTCTTTTTTATCCGTTTTACGAGCTTTTCATAGAATCGCCCTCTGAGGGCTGTGAGACGGGTGCTTTTATGCAAAAATCCGGTAATTTTGCGTGAAATCGGCATTTCTAAGGTTTCATTGACTTGGCAAAATCGGCCTCGCAGGCACTTCTGGGGCGCTTTTGGAACTTAAACGTTTAATCTTTTTTTGAAACGGCTCTTTTTCCGAGGTTTGCGGAAAAAAGACGTTATGCAGAACAAACCCATCATCGGGCGATACGCCCGCATCTTGCTGGACGATTGGTTCAAACGCTCTTTCGGGCAGGAGAACAGTAAGCGCTTGCTCCAGCTCTTCCTGGAGGCGCTGATTCCCGAGCATCGGATCGTCGAGTTGACTTATGCGAATACGGAGCATACGAATCCTTCCGAAGGGAAGAAGGATGTACGGATTGACGTGGAATGCACGGACGCGGACGGGACGCGCTTCGTCGTGGAGGTCCAGGTTGCCGACCAGTTCCATTTCTATGA
>CACZWF010000120.1 GCA_902784785.1 uncultured Bacteroidia bacterium | reverse complement strand
TTTCCGTTGAATTCCTGAATCCGCTTCTGCAGATGGGCGAAATCCAGGGGAACCTTGTTCGCTACATACCACTCGAAATCATACCAGTCACGCCCCTTTACACGGTTTTGCCAATTGCGGTATACCAGTGCATGCATCTTGCCCGCAAACAGATCCGGCAGCGTGACGCAGCGCACCATGAATGAAAAGGGCTTAAGGAGCAACTTCTGCTCTGTTTCAAAATCCAGCGGCGGGTCTGTATCCAATTCGATTTTCACCTTCAAACTCTTTTCTGTCCGGAATGAAATATCATAGACATCCGTGTTATCCTTCAGAAAGGCCGATTCCACCTTGCCGAAAGACTTCTTTTCCTTTTTCTTGATCTCGACCTCCCGTCCCGTCAACTTGAATGCCTCGATAATATCGGGGAAGTAGTCCTCCAAATGCACGTTCAGATTCTTCTCCGTAAGGGTGAAATCCATATCTTCACTGAACCGGCGCAGCCCGTGGAAGATTCGCAGGCAGGTCCCGCCATAGAATGCGGCGTGCTCGAAGAAACCGCCCCGCTGTAATCCGGACAAAGCAATCTGCTGCATTACCTCGTGCTGGGCGTTCGTCTTGTCAATAGAAGTCTGTGGACCAAGTTCCGCCACCATTTCGTCAAATATCGTCATCGCTCGATCAGTTTCAATAAATTCGCCAAAACCTGCTTCTTGTTCCCCACCTCCATGCACTGTCGGATGATGCTGCCATCCATCTGCCGAAGGTCCTCCAGGTCCATCCTCATATCGTCCTCAAAGAAGACTTCCAGCCGGGAGATTGACTGGTCCGGCACATGCTTTTCCTGCATGAGCATATCGCAGATGGCCTTCTCCGGGCTGGCCAGCAGGAAGTGTAGCCCGGCATCCTCCTGACTCTTTATGCCGATGGGGAAATAATCCCGGGACACGCCCCGGAAAGTGAACCGCCCCAGAGAATTCTCGAACTCACGAGTGTGCCGGGTGGTTACAGAAGTTATGGCCTCTACTCGCTCAGGGATGAGCCCATACCACCTCAATGCCCAGTGAAGGGAAACATAAGAAGGACCATACAAGTGGTTGGCAATCAAACCTACGGACAGTTCCTTACCGCTGATTTCTGGAGAGACCACATACAGTCCACGCTTCAAACGGATTAACAGTCCCTTCTTTTCCAACATGGAAATATGCATATTGGGCGACTGATAATCCTTGTACAGGCTTTGCAGGACTTCTATGCCTATGGGCAAGTTGCCCAAAGCCTTCAACTCCTTATAGGGAACTTGTTGCACCATAACCAGTGCAAATATAAGAATTATCGCACAGAAAACCAATATTATTTTTGTTTTCTGTACTAAAAACTGGCTAAAGTTCAGCAGGTAAATAAAAAAGAGGACTTCCTTTCGGAAATCCTCTGTAGTAGACTACATAGGTAAAATCTCGAACCTTTTGGAGGACCTCCGGAAACTGGAGAAGACTGCAGAAAACGTTGAAGACCGTTGAAAAACTAGTAGGGAATAGCCGGATGTTTGTGCCCATACTTTTGACACAACGATTTTCCCTCCTTCATCAACAGAGTTCCTATCTCCTTTTCCTTGCACCATCGGGCGTGTTCATCAAGGAGTTTGTCAAATTTAGCCCAGTCTCCATGCATCGCCCAAAACCTCATATAGGTTGATTCCCAGATGGGCCTACTCGCGTAGCTTTTGGAGAGCAACGGATAAAGGTCTTCGATGCATTGGATTTGGTTGAATTGTTCATCCACCAAGATGATGTCTGAAAGGCATTGGTCGGCGTTTTCGGTTTCGCTAATCGTGTAGGATTTGTTTTTAATAGGGACGATATCCTCTGCCCTGAGATTGACCTGGGAGTATAGAAGTTTTGACGGGCTGGTTTCTTTGATTGAGCAAGCGTGGCCGACTGCATTTTCTACCGCAGCCGATACAATCCCGACATTGACATAAAACGTTTCATCTCCTTCCCAATTCCAACAACTTCCCTGAATGTTGATAATATAAATGATATCACCGCTTTGGCGCAAGAAGGAATTACCCTTCTTCACATACCCGCGGGGCTTCAAAACCGGTCTCAGTTTATTGGACAAGAAGTCCTTGATCAATGCTCCCATTTTGTTGTTTTCTGATTAACTAAGCATAGATATGTGAAGATAGATACATTTATCCATATCTCCAAGGAGGATTCTTCATTTCGTCCACGAAAAACGCCTTCTTTGAGGACGAAACCGTCAAATTGACTATCTCATCCTCAAAACAATGCATTTTTGAGGACGAACAGGGGCACAAAAAAAAAAAAAGCCGGCCCTAGGCTGGCCTGTTTAGTAGACCAAACACTCCGAATCTCGAACCTCCGATTTCTGGAAGGGGCGTTGGAGATTCAGAGGTTTATAGATTATTGCGAAAAAGGCGATTAACATTTTGTTATTAACATATTGTTAATTATCTTTGCGAAAAAGATACGGCCATGCTTGAGAATCCCTTCATCTTGGAACCTTTTAAATCCAAGGCCTATTTCTGCGACAGAGAGAAAGAAACGGAGGAAATCATCCGCAATATTACAAATGGGCGGAATACGACGCTTATCTCTCCCCGAAGACTGGGAAAAACCGGCCTCATTTTTCGGGTGTTTGATGAGATGAAAGAAAGAAAACTGCCCTATGAAACCATCTATTGCGACATTAGCGATACCCTTTCCATCGAAGCGTTCATCAAGGTGATTTCCGAAGCAGTCGTCGGCAGACTCGGAAAACAGCAGAAGATTACAGCTTTTTTCAAGACACTGAAGAGCGTCCGTCCTTTGCTTGGCATCGACCCGCTGACCGGTTCTCCTCAAGTGTCGTTTACTTTTGCGGATGATAACCAAAAGCAAAGTACCCTTAAAGAGGTCTTGGGCTACCTTGAGAGTTATCCGCAGATGGTCGTGCTGGCCATCGACGAGTTCCAGCAAATCCGGGAATACGGAGATGTAAATATGGAAGCGATTCTGCGGAAGCATATCCAGCACCTGCATAATGTCCGTTTCATTTTTTGCGGAAGCAAGAAACACACGATGACCGATATGTTTACCAACGCCAAGAAACCGTTCTACGAAAGTACTGCCTTTTTATATCTTTCAAAGTTGCCTATACCGGTTTATTCGGCTTTCATCAAGGAGAAATTCGCATTGGCAGGGAAAACCATCGACGATGATTCCATCGGCTTTATCATTGAATGGACCAAAGATCATACTTATTATACGCAACGCTTGTGTAATGAGGTCTTTTCCTTATCCGGGGAAGCCATTGGCCGGAAAGATATCGTGACGGCCATCCAAACGATTCTGGACTCTGAGAGAGATCGCTTTCAGGAAATCCGCCGGCTGGTTACCAGACAAGGAGCTGGTATTGGCGACAACTACTGAAAACGGAACCGGGTACTCAGTCTATAATGTCTTCTTGTCCCGTTTTCTTGCGAATAACATTCAACACTTGCGGCCATGAGTTATAAGTCTCTATTGTCTTCTGTGTGTCTTATAATCCTCTTTGTGGCATGCAGTGTGCGTGAATCCTGGCCGCCTAAGACAACAGGACCCAATCTTCCTGTCCGTTATTGTGATATCAATAAGGAAGACAAGGACAAAACGATTATCGGTTATGCCTTGGTGGATACCTCAGCCGTGAATTGGTTGGTATCAATCTGGGTGGAAGGTGCCTGTGTTTACACCCCGGTCTTATCTGATATTCGAAAGACTGAACGGATCCTTCAACGAGCGTATCCGTCTGTTCAAGAACACGCCTATCACAAAGATGGTCACTTGTTTGAAGAGGGCGGTCTGAGAAACTTCGCACGACAATATGTTTTTATGAAAAGCCCTGAGGGAAAGAAGTTCGTTTATGTGAACTTTGTCCTTCTACGTTGGTCCGACCTGGAAGATAAGGAGGCCCCTTTTTATGATCCGAATGACATGGACACTCCTCCGCCACCGCCACCAACCCGCTTTGCACTCAGCCGTTATTGGCTTCGTGTTGATGATGGCGGGGATGGTTTTTGGCGCGCTATGCTGGACCTGGAAGATGGGATAGTAGAGAGGTTATTTATCAATGGACCGTAATCCAGTTTGGCGTAAAAAACATCATTACCTAAAAAGCAGAAGAAGGCAACTCACTTTTGAGTCACCTTCTTCTGCTTCGTAGACCAAACACTCCGAATCTCGAACCTCCGCTTCCTGGAAGGGCTGCTGGAAATCCAGCGATTCATTGATGCTTTACACCGATAAATCCGAATTTAGTGGAGCTGATTTCAGTTGGGAACTCTCTTTTCGAGTACAAGCAGAATCGGATATGTCACAAAGCACATAATCAAAGATGCTAGGATATCCCACCAGTCAAAAGTAGCGGAAATAGCGACCTCGTAGAAACACCAAATCAAGAAATCAATCACGAGAATGGCAAACTTGTTATAACGGATGGATTCATTCATGGCATAGAAAAAGAAGGCTCCAGCCGGTACAGCCGCTATGTTGCCGATGACATCTGCAAAATGTAAGTCATTGATATGATTCCTATATACATAAGGTCTGTATGTGAAATTCAGAAGGAGGCCGAAGCAGAAACAGGATAATGCAAGAAGGAGATACATCAACCTTGTTTTGTTGCTCTGCTCTATAGGAGAGTCTAAGAGAAAGAGTTTACGACCACTCATTGTTCCGTTAAATTCCAATTTATCAGTGCGAAGATAAGAAGAATGGCAGGAATAGCCAAATCGGAAATGGGAGAATAATCGCGGATAATTGCTGCAATACGAGGCCCGGAGGGCAGGTGCGCCGTCGGGAGACGCGGGGATAGCGAACGAAAGGTAACACGATTTGAAGGAGCGAAGCAACAGGGCCTTCAGGCCCGCACCGCCGCTTCTGCGGCGGAGCCCCTCTCCCGAGGAGAGGGGTTTGGGGTGAGGGTAACGTAAGGGAAAGGTCCTGCCTAAGCGCACAAAGCAGAAAACCAGCCGAAAAGGCTGGTTTTCAAAGCTTTGTAGCGGAGGCAGGACTCGAACCTACGACCTCCGGGTTA
>CACZWF010000119.1 GCA_902784785.1 uncultured Bacteroidia bacterium | reverse complement strand
GGGCATCATCACCGACCCGCGCCAGATGGGCGGATATCCCGAATACAAGGGTGAGCCCCGCATAGATACCGACGGCGACGGCATGCCCGACGAATGGGAAAAGGCCAACGGACTGAACCCCAACGACCCCAGCGATGCCAACGGTGATTGCAACGGCGACGGCTACACCAACATCGAGAAGTACATCAACGGTATTCCCACCCAGACCAAGGTGGACTGGCGCAACCTGAACAACAACTATGACACATTAGCCGGTAAGACAAAACTATAATACCATCCCTACGAAAACAATAAAGGCGGACCCCATCGGTCCGCCTTTGCTATTATTTTTAACACAAAGACACGAAGACACAAAAAAGGCCCTCCCCCCTTCCCCTCCCTATAGGGCGGGGAGTGTAATCTAATTTCATCGATGTGTTTCCTTTTTGTTCCATTTATATTTGTGGTATCAGTTTTAATTTGTATATTTGCCACAAAAATCAAAAAGGTTGTTCTGAACAATAATATCAACATCGTTATTCGTAATCTTTAGTCTCTACCGAATATGTTTGATTTGAAAAGAGTAACTCTATTTCTGGCTGCATTTCTCTTTGCAAGTAATGCCTTTACACAAAAAAAAGGCACAGGTTTCTCTGACCAGCATGCGCTGAATCTGAAAAAGGACGATTTTCAGTCCTCCTTCAAGAATCCGCCCCTCTCCTATGCACCGTTCGTGCGCTGGTGGTGGCCAGGCAATGATGTGGAAACAAATGAGCTTCAAAGGGAGATGAATCTTTTCGCCCGCCATCACATCGGCGGCGTGGAAATCCAGTCGTTTGCGCTGGTCGTGCCTCCTCCCATGGAACGGATAGCACAGATCATGAGTTTTGACAACGATGCCTACTATTCCAATTTGAAGACAGTGATGGAAGCGGCACAGCGGAATGGCATGACGGTGGACCTTACCAATGGCAGCGGATGGCCAGCCTCAGGCTCACATATCTCGGAGGCAGAAGAAAACCGTTCGCTCCAGTACGGAATGGCCATCATCCCGGCAGAGGGCGGCACACTGAAGATTCCAAGGTCAGAACGGCAGGACAGCAAGTTTGCCGAACTAGTGGGGTTGCTGGAGGCAGAGGTGTCTGAACCAACTGCCGACGGTTCGCGGAAGATTCAAAAGGTGAAGAAGGTCAGTAGCGCTTCTTTCGCTCCTGGAAAAGCCGCTACCGGATTCCAGCGTGTGCTCATTGCGCTTTGGAACGTACCTTCGCAGGAAACGAACATGATTGTGGCCAAAGCAGATGCCGGGAATGTGATGGACCATTTCGACACAAATGTCCTCCGGAAGAATTACGACCATTACTTCGGGGCGGCGACAGGTCTGGATGCGTTCTACGGAAAACCGTTCCGTGCCTTCTTCAACGACAGCTACGAATTCAAGGTGGACCGGCACATCACGGCCGATTTCAGTGAAGTATTCCAGCTCCGTCGGGGGTATGACCCGACGCCCTGGATGCCTGCCAACATCTGGTACGGCTACAACAACATGTACGATAACGGGCATGCGGCTCCGGAGTTTCGCTTTGGCGACGAAGACTGGCGCTTCCGCTACGACTACGACCTGACGGTGAGCGACCTGGCGCGGAAACATCTTCTCAAAGGGTCTTCTTCGTGGGCGCATGAACACGGGCTGCTGCACCGCACGCAAGCCTATGGACTGCCCATGGACTATATGGGGGCTGCCGGTGATGCCGATATACCAGAGACCGAGAACATGATTTTCGGCGGAGGAAGCGAAGGAGGTCTGAAAATGGTCTCCTCAGGGGCTATGCTGTACAACAGGCCAATCGTCAGCGCAGAATCAGGAGTCCATATCAACCGTGCCTTGATGGTTACACCCCAGAAACTGCGTTCCATTGCCGACAAACTCCTCTCCAGCGGTATCAACCAGATTATCTGGCACGGTTCCCCCTACAAATATGAAGTCGCAGGCAATCCCTGGCAACCCTTCTACAACTCCACGATTGGAGTTAACTTTTCCTCTGACCTAAGTGAAGACAATGTCTTCTGGGATGAACTCTCCGATGTGAATCAATATGTCCAGCGTGCCCAGTATCTGATGCGCAGCGGGAAAGCCGAAGCCGACATCCTTGTATATTATCCCTTCCTGGAATACAGCAGCAGCGTTAAGAATCCGGAGGAAATCCTCTACTACGGAATGCTCCCAGAGACGGAACCCGGGACTGACAATGAGCAGAAAGCTCCTGATGATGCTGTAAGTAAGTGGCTGAGCGACATCTGGCCGCTCTTGAACGAGCAGGAAAGGCGCGGACTCACCTGGTCGTGGGTCAATGACGAATCGCTACAAGAAATGACAGCAACTCCTGACGGACACTTGCATATCCGCGGCAACAGCTACGGCGGACTTGTCCTGTTCAACCTTCCCTGGATACAAATGCAAACTGCCCAGAACCTCCAGCAGCAATCTGCTGCTAACCTGCTGATTATGGGCAACTTGCCAGCGAAGCAGCCTTCCTTTAAGGATTACGCGAAGAACGACAAGAAAACCGCCATACTGATGAAGAAAGTGGCAGCCGGAAAACATGTCTGCAACAGCGCTCACGACTGGGCGGTCTCTACCCCTCTGACAACGGTGGCTGGAGGAGAACGGGTGAGGACGGCCCGGCGGCGTATTTCCGATAATGAACTGGTTCAACTCTATTGGAACGTAGACAACCGTTGGAAGGAAATCAGTATTCAGGCAGGCAGTGCTCCCTATACCTATTGGCTCGATGCTGAAGACGGGAGTGTGACAACCGCTGAAAGGACTTCTTCCGGTGAAATCAAAGGCATGCTTCCTCCGCTTTCCACTCGCTTCCTTTACATCACTAACACCCCGATTCCGGAAGCGCAAACAGCCATTCTTGCCGCCACTCCAAAATCCTCAATAGAACTGGGAAAATGGACACTGCAACTCGGAGAGCAAGTCATCAACGACGCTCAGCTGGAGGATTGGCGGAATAATCCGCAGCTGGCCGATTCCTGCGGCGTAGCAGTTTACGCCACCCGATTCTCATTGGAAAAGACCGCCAAGAAGTATGTTATCGACTTGGGGGAAGTCTACTACACCGCTGAAGTTAGCATCAATGGCAAGGCTGTTGGAAAACGCATCTGGAAACCATTCAGGTTCGACATTACAGACTATGTGCAAAGTGGAGAAAACGTTCTGGAAATCCGCGTGAAAGCATCAGATTATAACGCAAAGGTTCGGCGTGGTCGTGAGGGAGATACCACATTCTCTTCCATTGCCAACTCAGGGCGAATAGCCAATGGACTGAAAGGTCCGGTGCAGATATTTGCTGAGTGATTGCTATAAAATTGTATGTCTTTTAAAACAAAATGCTCAAAAATTGTACAGTATTGAGATTTTATGCTTCTATATAATTAACCTATTATATATTTACTGCCAGGAATCTGCGAGATGAGTTTCGTTGTTACTGCACAACATAGGAACGTGAGCAGTCCGATAATGGGAATGGCAAGCCATACGGGCAGTATAGGGGTGGCCACATCGCCGTTGATGATCCATTCTGCGATAAAAGTCAGGAAGAAAATATGCATCAGATACATGCCAAAGGTGAGTTTGGCAAGGCTGTT
>CACZWF010000118.1 GCA_902784785.1 uncultured Bacteroidia bacterium | reverse complement strand
ACTGAAGTGAACCCCAATTGTTGGACGGTTAAACAATCATTGAGGATTCGTGAGCCTGCCTGTACTGGACAGGTGACATACCATTAAGCCTCAGTTTTATTCTTTCGTTATTGTAATACTCGATGTAATCCACCAAATCCTTTTTGAATATCTCGGCAGAAGTGTAGTTGCCAGGATAAAGCAATTCCGTCTTCATAATTCCAAAGAAGTTCTCCATCATGGCATTGTCCAAGCAATTGCCTTTTCGTGACATACTTTGGATTATTCCATGTCGTTTGAGACTTCTCTGGTAGGCAGCATGCTGGTAATGCCATCCTTGGTCTGAATGCAGCACTACCCCTTGTGTGGCACCGATTCTCTTGTACATTCTATTGAGCATCTCAGTGACCATTTCAAGGTTAGGAGCTTCCGAAATGATGTAAGTCAAAACCTCTCCGTTAAACATATCGAGAATTGGCGAAAGATAAATTTTACGCCCGCTGATGGTCATCTGACTTACGTCTGTGGCCAGTTTATGGTAAGGCCTGTCGGTAGAGAAATTCCTGCTTATCACATTTGCTGCCGTCTTGCCAATTTCTCCTTTATAGGAGTGATACTTGACCTTTCTCACCGTACTTTTAAGCCCGAGTTCATCCATAAGTTTTTTGACTGTCTTGTGATTCAAAGAGCAGTTGCTATTATGGAGATCCATCGTGATGCGACGGTATCCGTAACGGCCTTTGTGCTTATGGAATATGGCTGTTATCATTGCTTTCTCTTCCTTGTACTTGTCTTCTTTGCTCCGGTTCTTCAGATGATAGTAAAACGTACTGCGCGCCATCTTTTTGAGCTTCAACAGCAGGTCAAGCTCAATATGCTCGTTACGCCTTAGTTCTTCAATGGCGCAAGCCCAATCGCTCTGTTTCGGGCTTCTCTTTCCTCGACTAAGGCTTTCACTTTTTTTAGCAGGAGATTCTCCGCTCTCAGGCACTCATTCTCCTTGAGAAGACGCTCGTATTCTTTCTCGAGATCTCCCTTTGGCTGTCGTTTCTTCCTTGTCATACCGGATTTGCATCGCTTGTTTTTTGGGCAGGCAAGAGATTCAAACCCTCCTTTCTCAACTACTGTCAACCAGTTTGTTAAAGCGGATAACGAAATTCCATGCCTAGCGCAAACTTGATACAAAGGTAAATCATTTTCCTGATACTCGCGGATAATTTTGCACTTTTCTTCGTGAGAAAGATGTTTTGATTTTCGTTTATTATCCGTTTTTAGTCCATCAACACCTTTCTCCTTATAAACGCTAATCCACTCATAAAGAAGATGGTGTCCTAAGTGAAGTTTATCCGAAACCGACCGTGCCGATTGGCCATCCTCCACCATTTTAATCGCTGCAAGTTTTTCTTCCAAGCTTAATCTATGCTTCATGTGAACCTTTAAGTTGTGTCCAACTTTCGGGGTTCACTTCAGTGCCTGTCTGTCCCCTGTTCCCCTCCCCGTTCCCCGTTGGTTGAAATTAATTTTTCTGCGAAATGTATTTTTTGTATATTTGCAGAAAAATTAAATAATACTTGTTATGTCGTATATAATTGGTAGAGAGAAAGAAACGCAAGAATTACAAAATCTTTATAATAGCAGCAATGCGGAATTTGTTGCCGTCTATGGGCGTCGTCGCGTCGGGAAGACTTTTCTTGTGGACGAGGCCCTGAAGGGGAAGATTACCTTCAGGCATGCAGGGCTGTCGCCCGTCGACGAACAGAACCACAAGAACTATCTGAAAGAACAGCTCACCCACTTCTTCTTCTCTCTGCAGATGCAGGGGATGAAAGGCGGGAAGTGCCCCTCGTCATGGATGGAGGCTTTCTATATGCTGGCACAGCTGCTCGAGAAAAAATCAAAAGACGACAAACGGCAGGTAGTGTTTATCGATGAACTCCCGTGGCTGGATACTCCCCGCTCGGGATTCACAACGGCGTTCGAGGGCTTTTGGAATACCTGGGGCTGCCATCGTGACAACCTGATGCTGGTGGTGTGTGGCTCCGCCAGTTCGTGGATGCTCGACAACCTGATCAATAACCACGGTGGCTTGTATGGGCGCACAACTTACGAAATCAAGCTACACCCCTTCACACTGACGGAATGCGAAGAATATTACAAGAAAAAGGGCATCCGCCTGTCGCGCTACGATATGGTGCAGAGTCACATGATTGTGGGCGGAATTCCCTACTACCTCGGATATATGAAGAAAGGTCTCAGCTTGGCACAGAATATCGACCAGCTTTTCTTCGCCGAAGGTGCCAAACTGCACGACGAGTATGACCGGCTCTTTGCGTCGGTATTCTCCAATCCGGAACAGATGAGACGCATCGTCCAGCTGCTGGGCGGACGGCGTATGGGATACACCCGCAAAGAGATACTCAAGAAGACAGGCTTGGACGACTGTGGCGCTTCGACCAAGATGCTGAAAGCGCTGGAGGCGAGCGACTTTATCCGATCGTACGTCCCGTTTGGGAAAGGAGCCCGGGATGTGCATTATAAACTGGTTGACCCGTTCTGCCTGTTCTATATGAAGTTTGTCCACGCGAAAAAGGAACTTGATCCTGAATTCTGGATGCATAATGTAACTTCCGCCGGCATTAATTCCTGGCGAGGGTTTGCTTTCGAGGAGGTCTGCTTCAACCACACTGACAAAATCAAGCAGGCGCTCAATATCCTGGGTGTATCTTCCAAACAATCCGGCTGGGCAGTAAGCGGCGACGAAGAGACCGAAGGCGGGCAAATCGATTTGCTGATTGAGCGGAAGGATAACGTGGTGAATATGTGCGAGATGAAATTCTACAGTGAGCAGTTTACCGTCAGCAAATCCTATCATGCCAAACTGGTACATCGACAGAATCTTCTCACGGGACAACTGCCTCGCAAGACTGTGGTGCAGCCGGTTCTGGTGACGACCGAAGGATTGGTTTATAACGAGTATAGTGGCATCTTCCAGAACGTTGTGACCATCGACGGACTATTCTAAGGAAATAACACAAATAATCCCGGGTGGGCTGTGGATAACTTTTCCGATAATTTTTCAAAAGGGAAAAGTGTTATCGGGCTGTGGTTTGCGGAATGGCGGAAGAAAGAAGAAAAAGAGCATTGGCCACCTACAATAAAAGAGGAGTTTCGGCGTTATTGAAGACATGAGACAGAAAAAAATACTCCGACTGATAGCTGTTCTGCTGGTGGCGGCACTGGTTTGCGGCGCCTGCGGCAGCAGCGCCAATATGCACAAACACAAGCGTTCCGACTGCGACTGTCCCTCGTTTTGACAGCGAATTGAACGAATCAAGCGGATGACCAACGAGGAACGATACAGGAGGATTCTGGCCAACCACTTACCGCCGGACAAGGAGGTGCACGACTGTCAAGGAGTGAACCGTCTTGTTTCAGCGGTGGATTGGGTATACGACTACCTGAACCTTCACAAAGTACATTTCCATATCACCCTCGAACGGATGTCGAAGCTGGGCGATTACCGCCGCCCTTCACCTGACCACAATTTCCATGAGATTTCCATCAATGGCGACCTCAATCCATATTTCTTCCTCTGGGTCTTCCTCCACGAGGCGGCGCACCTGGAAACCTATCTCAAATACACCTCTCACCTTTCACCTTTCACCTCTCACCTTTCACCTTCCCCCCACGGGCATGAGTGGCAGGAAGAATACCGACAACTGCTCA
>CACZWF010000117.1 GCA_902784785.1 uncultured Bacteroidia bacterium | reverse complement strand
CGTGCCAGGGCCAGGTAAATCTCGGTCTTGCCCGAGCCGGTCACGCCCTCGAGCAGGCAGTTCTTACGGGCCGAAAAGGCTTTTTTAATGCCTTCCAGGGCCTTGTTCTGTTCGGAGGACAGCGTGGGGGTGTGGAGCGCGGTGTCGGTGTTCTCGTCTTCGTGGCTCCGGGTCTTTCTTTTCGGGGGCTCTGCGCTGCTCAGTCCGTGAAAGCCGGCCTTGAATACTTCTCCGACGCTGCACAGATAGTAGTCAGCGATTTTCTCCCAGAAGTCCAGGGTCTGTTCCGCCACGAGGGGCGTGGCGTCCAGTAAAGCGTCGATGGCGTGTATTTTCTCAGGAGCAATGCCTTCCGGGGCTTTGTCCGAGAGGTGACGGATGATGCCGATGTGGTCTTTACCGGCGAGCCTCACCGCTGCGGCCATACCCACGCGTGCTGTGTCCGGCACCTCGTACCAAGGCAGCCAGGCCAGTTTGACGGGAAGTATGACTTGTGCGTAGCGCATCGTATGAAGCGGTTTCCGGCATAGTCTTGTCAGAAGTCCACGCCGTCCAGTTCCACTTCGCTCCGCAGATTCCTGCGAATGAAGTTCTGACGGTCGATAGTGTTGTCACCCATATAAAACTCCATCAGTCCGGTGATGTTCTCTTCGTCGCCGATTTTGATGGGGTCCAGCCGCATGTTCTCACCGATAAAATCTGAGAATTCGTGCGGGGAGATTTCACCCAAACCTTTGAATCGGGTGGTGCTGGCGTCCTTGAGTTCCATTTGCGCCTTGTTCTTTTCTTCCTGGTCGTAGCAGTAGCGGACTTCCTTTTTGTTTTTGACGCGGAACAAAGGCGTCTGGAGAATGTGCAGGTGTCCGCGGCGCACCAGTTCAGGGTGGTATTTGAGGAAGAAAGAGACCACCAGCATACGGATATGCATACCGTCGTCATCCGCATCGGTCGCGATGATGATGTTGTTGTAGCGGAGGTCTTCGTTGTCGTTTTCGATGCCCAGGGCGGAAATGAGGTAGTTCAACTCGTCGTTGCCGGCCACTTTCTGGTGTTTGACCTTGACGGAGTTGAGGGGTTTGCCCCGCAGGGAGAATACGGCTTGGTAGTCTGCATTGCGGGCCTGGGTCAGCGTACCGCTTGCCGAGTCACCCTCGGTGATGAAGATACTGCTCAATTCGGCCATTTCCTCTTTGCCTTTCGGCGTTTTCTCGTGGTAGTGGTAGAGGCAGTCCCTCAGTTTGGGGTTATAGGTGGCCGCATTCTTGTTGCGTTCGCGGCTCTTTTTCTGGATGCCTTGAATCTCCCGACGCTGGGCTTCGGAGTCGGAGATTTTTTTCATCAGGATGGGGACGATTTCCTTGTGGATGTGCAGGTAGTCGTCCAGCTGACGGCCTACGAAGTCGTTGACATAACTACGCACGGAGGGGCCTTTGTCCAGGGTGTGCGTGCCATCGGGGTTCTGCACTTCTTTCTGCCAGAGGTAGGGGCTTCCGAGCCGGACTTTGGTCTGGGACTCGAAGATGGGTTCCTGAATCTGGATACTGATGGCGCCGATGATGCTTTGGCGGATGTCTTCGGGGGCGAAATCTTTTTTGAAATTTGTCTTGAAGAAATCCTTGAGGCATTTGGCGACCGCTTCGCGGAAGGCGGCCAGGTGGGTACCTCCCTCGCGGGTGTTCTGGCCGTTGACGAAGGAGGCGATATTTTCTCCGTAACTGTTGCCGTGCGTGATGACCACTTCGATATCATCGCCGGTCAGGTGAATCGGGGCGTAGAGCGGTTCCTCATTGAGCGAGTCGTTGACGAAGTCCAACAAACCGTTCTCACTTTTGAAAGAGTTTCCGTTGAGGGAGAGGGTGAGGCCTTTCTTGAGGTACGCGTAGTTCTTGAGCATTTCCTCCACATATTCCTCGCGGAAGTGATAGCCGGCAAACAACAGGGGGTCGGGGGTGAAACGCACGAGCGTACCATTGCGTTCACTGCTGTCTTTTTCTCCACTTTCGACCAGCGAACCCCGGCGGAATAGGGCGTAGAAACTCTTTCCGTCGCGGAAGGATTCGGCGTAGAACTCTTCTGAGAGGGCATTGGCGGCCTTGGCGCCCACGCCGTTCAGACCGACGGCTTTCTTGAATACGGCATCGTCGTATTTGGCACCGGTGTTGAGCTTGCTGAATACATCGATGAGGCTGCCGAAGGGGACGCCGCGGCCATAGTCGCGCACGGTGACGGATTTTTCGTCCACCGTGACCTTGATGATCCTGCCGTGTCCCATCGTGAATTCATCGATGGCGTTATCAATGATTTCTTTCAGCAGAACATAGATTCCGTCGTCTTCTTTCTCGCCATTACCTAATTTGCCGATGTACATTCCGGGCCGCAGGCGGATATGTTCCATATCCTCGAGGTGCCGGATTTTACTCTCGTCATACACTTCCTGTTCAGGACGTTTGATATCTTCGATTTCGTTTGCCATACACTTTATCCTATAATCTACAAAGATAATTATTATTTCATTTCCCCGCAAACAATTTTTGCTGCTCCTTTTTTTGTGTTTGTTGCTCAGAGTTTGTAACAATTACCAAGTTCTCCCAAAAGGAAGTGCGAGCGGACATTTTCGTTTCACGACAATGTCGGCTACGCCTCGGAAAAGCAAGTAAATTTGCTTTTCTCTCGGCTTGCACGCCATTTTTTCATGGAGCGAGCACCCTTTTAGGGAGAACGCGCTTTTTATGAAGCCGGTTCTTTTACGGAGAGCGAACAAACTTTATCAAGGAGAACTCAGGGGTCGCAGACCAGCAGCACCCAATGGGTGTCGTTGATGGGAGGCCCGAAATCGATATCGACCATCGAACTGCCTTTCTTGAGGGCCTTGAGGGTGATGGAGTGGCCGTCCTCTCCCAGCCGGTAACTGAACATCCCACGTTCCACGCTTTGGGTGAAGAGGCTTTCCTGACGAAAGGTGCAAAGGGTTCTTTCCGGGAAACATTCCGCGCGGAGGGTCACTTCCTCGCCTACGCTCCACTCGATGTAATCGGCGGGATAGACTTTGTACCAACTGATGTCGTCCCGGTAATCGACGGCTGTGCGGTCTGTCCGCCACCCGTCGGTGCTCAGTCCGTCTCCCACGGGACAGATGCGAATGTGCGCATGGCAGCCCCGCCGGATGTCCCAGCGTCCTTCTTCCTCCAGACGGAAGCGGTAGATGAGGTATTGGTCTGCCGTGGTCCACAGTGAATCACTCGTATAGTCGAACCGTGCTTCGACATAGGTCCCCAGATCGGACTTGTCGCCTTGCAGGTTTTCCAGCACATAGAGCGGCGCTTCCTCGCTCAGCGGACGATTGTCATAAGGGTTGAGCACGTTGCATTGGGTGCGCGACAGCGTGAATCCGGTGCGGAACAGGTCGTCTTTGCCCCGTACGGCACTCTGGGAGAACAACGTCGCCCATTGCGGACAATTGCATACCCGCAGCTCCCGGCATTGCAATTCGACATCCGGATTGAGTTCGCTGCGGTCTATGCTGACGCTGACTTTGGCCATCAACCGCCGCAGCGACAACTGTACGGACATATCTCCCTCCACCTGGGTGTCGCAAACACAACTCATCACCATGCCGGGTCCGTATTCATCGGGATAGGCGAGATAGTACTGATAGCGCATCAGCTGTTCCAAGGTGTTCCAAGGTGGCGGGGCGCAAATCGTAGCCGAGGTTGGCGCAGGCCATGAAACGGTAGCGGCAACCGCTGACCAGATTCAGCCGGATAGGCTCTCCGACCATGATCTGCTGCAGCCAGGCCCCCTGGATATACAGCGCCTGCTCAACGACACTGCCGTTGAAAATAAACAGATTGAGGTCTGTCATCTTGTTTTCATCGGGGAGATAGGCCTTGTTGCCGTCTTCGTGGAAATGAATGTAGATCCGGGCGCTTTTACTCTCACCATCCCCATTCTTCGGTAACGGCTCCCGCGCACAGGCGGACGCAAGCAGGAGCACCAGAAGCCCTGTCCATGCTGTCAACAAGGTACAGCGCCTCAATCTGTAATCAGTATTTTTCATATTGTTCATCGAGTTCCTCCCATTTTTCAATTTTGACGAATAGGCCGGCGGAAACCCATTCGACGACCGTGTCCGGGTCACGGCTGCCCAAATGACGCAACGTGATGGTAAAGTCATAAGTCTTGCCCCGGGCCAACCCTTCGGCCAGGCCTGCCGCTTTCCACGTTCCGCGCCCGATGTTGATGGGGTAGTAGAAACGTTCCCCGTTGATGCGGCATTCTACCACCAGGCGCGTGAACGGGCTTCCGGCCATTTCATCGGGATTTTGGTTGGGATAGCAGTACAAGCAGGTCGAGAGACTGCGGGGCGTGGCGCCCAGATTTCCGTCCAGAGTGTCGCAGAGCATTTCAGGCGAAGAGAAAGACCTGAGATCTGCTTCGCTCCAGCGGCCGTAATTGACAAACGCTTGCGCGCGGACGCCGTCTTGGGCCAGCAGGGAACAGCGGCAACTGACATTGGTCAGGTAGATGCGTACGCTGTCCACTACGGCGCCTTCATAACTGCAGCCCGAAAAGTCGGCGGCCAGGCGGGAGACACGGATGCGCGTCAGCAGGGGCTCCAGCGCGACCGTCGCCCGGGGGTTGACGCCCGCATCGATGTCGGCCGTCCCGCTGAGCAGGGGATTTGCGGGGTCTTCTGCTTCCAGGTATCCGCATACTTGCTGCAATTGCTCCATGCTCACGATGTCCGTATAACTGAGCCGGGATACGTCGAACCCGTAGAGGACGACGAGCCGTTTGGGGCCGGTGGTCAAGGTAAGCTGTATTTCCGGTGCGTATGCGATGCGCGAATAGGAATCGATGCGATAGCCGTTGGCGGGATTGTACGCGAAAATGTCCACACTGTCTGCTGCCTCACCGCCTTTCACGCCTTCCGTCAGGGAAGCCGGGCCGTCAACACACAGCAGACAACTGCACTTCGTGGCTGCCTCGAAGTCAGGACCCGTCACGGGCGCTGCTTTCCGGCAGCCGCAAAGGCAGAGCGATGCAGCCAGGAGAAGTATAGCAAGCAAATAACAAAATAGGGAATCAGACGGTATATCGGCAAAGTCTCGGAGGGGAGATGCCTCTCCTTTTGATAGGAAGCCAGTGGAAACTTCCGATTTTGACACTGTGTTTGCCGGGTCTGCCGTTGGGGCTGTCCATCGCGTTTTCATTGTTTTTACGTGTTTTGGTCACGCCGCAAATGTAGACTCTCAAATCGTAAAA
>CACZWF010000116.1 GCA_902784785.1 uncultured Bacteroidia bacterium | reverse complement strand
TACGGGCGCCGCGGTGATGAAAATGAACTATGAATTCGGCTTCCGGCCCGTCCCCTTCAGCGAACTGACCGACGACCCCGAGTTCTGGAAAGGCTGTCAGGGATGCCGTCACTTCGACATTCTGGAGAGCCACAATTATAAGATGTGCATCTGCACGGGCCTGCTTTACGACCCGAAGGAGCACCTGGAGAATCACCATCCCGACGAAAAGTTAGACCAAAATGGAAAATAAGAAGAAAGTGGTCGTCGCGTTCAGCGGCGGATTGGACACCTCCTACACGGTGATGTACCTTGCCCGGGAAAAAGGCTATGAGGTGCACGCGGTTTGCGCCAACACGGGCGGATTCAGCGAGCAGCAACTCAAAACCAATGAAGAAAACGCCTACAAGTTGGGCGCCACGAAATATGTGACCATCGATGTCACCAAGGAGTACTACGAGAAGAGTTTGAAATATATGATTTTCGGCAATGTGCTCCGCAACGGCACCTACCCCATCAGCGTCTCTTCCGAGCGTATCTTCCAGGGTATGGCCATCGCCCGCTATGCTAACGAGATCGGCGCGAGCGCCATCGCCCACGGCTCCACCGGTGCCGGCAACGACCAGGTCCGTTTCGATATGACCTTCCTGGTGATGTGCCCCGATATGGAAATCATCACCCTCACCCGCGACGGCAACCTCAGCCGCAAAGAAGAGGTCGATTACCTCAACGCCCACGGCTTCAAGGCGGATTTCGCCAAACTCAAATACTCCTACAACGTGGGACTTTGGGGCACCTCCATCTGCGGCGGCGAGATTTTGGACTCCCGTCAGGGCCTGCCCGAGAGCGCGTATCTCAAACAGGTCAGCAAAACCGGCAGCGAGACCCTGTCCATCGGCTTCGAGAAAGGCGAGATTGTCTCCGTCAACGGAAAAGCCTACAGCGACAAGGTGGCCGCCATCCAGGAGATTGAAAAAATCGGCTCCGCGTACGGCATCGGCCGCGATATGCACGTGGGCGACACCATCATCGGCATCAAAGGACGCGTGGGCTTCGAAGCCGCCGCCCCTATGCTGATCATCGCCGCGCACAAGTTCCTCGAGAAATTCACCCTGTCCAAATGGCAGCAGTACTGGAAAGGCCAGACGGCCGACTGGTACGGAATGTTCCTCCACGAGAGTCAGTATCTGGAGCCCGTGATGAAGGATATCGAGGCGATGTTGGAAAGCAGCCAGCGCAATGTCAACGGCACGGTCACCCTCGAACTTCGCCCCTACGGATTCTCCACGGTCGGCGTGGATTCCCCCGACGACCTGCTCAAGAGTAAGCTCGGCGAGTACGGCGAAGGCCAGAAAGGCTGGACGGGCGACGAAGCCAAGGGCTTCATCAAACTCACCTCCACTCCCCTGCGGGTCTATTACGGCATCCACAAGGACGAGTTGGAAACCAAAGAATAAGGACTATGGTTAAAATCGGCATCATCGGCGGAGCGGGCTACACGGCGGGCGAACTTTTGCGCCTGCTCGTCCATCACCCGCAAGCCGAAATTGTGTTCGTCCACTCTGAAAGCAACGCCGGCAACCGCCTCTACGATGTGCACGAGGGACTGATCGGCGACACGGAAATCCGTTTCAGCGATTCTTTCGACCTCAACGCCGTCGACGTGCTCTTCCTTTGCGGGGCGCACGGCAAGAGCCGGGAGTTCTGGGCGGCCAACCCGCGTCCGGAAGGACTCAAGGTCATCGACCTCGCGCAGGATTTCCGGGACGAGAGCGAAGGCTATGTCTACGGCCTGCCTGAAATGCAGCGCGAAAAAATCGCCGGAGCCACGCTCATCGCCAATCCCGGCTGCTTCGCCACCTGCATCCAATTGGGTCTGCTGCCCCTTGCGAAGGCCGGCCTGCTCCAGAGCGAAATCAACACCACCGCTATCACGGGTTCGACCGGCGCGGGCGTCAAGCCTTCCGCCACCGGACATTTCAGTTGGCGCAACAACAATATCTCCACCTACAAGGTGTTCACCCACCAGCATCTGATTGAAATCCGCCGCGACCTCGGCCTTCTGCAGCCCGGTTTCGACGCGCCCATCAACTTCGTTCCGGTGCGGGGCGACTTCACCCGGGGCATCTACACCTGCTCCCACGTGGACTGTCCCCTGTCCCAGGAAGAAGCCGTCGCCCTCTATCAGGATTTCTATAAAGATGCGGCCTTCACCTTTGTCACGGACAAGAACCTCGACCTCAAACAAGTGGTCAATACCAACAAGGCCCTCGTCCAGGTGGAGAAACACGATGGCAAATTGGTCATCAGTTCGGTCATCGACAACTTGCTGAAAGGAGCCAGCGGACAGGCGCTCCAAAATATGAACATCATCTGCGGCCTGCCCGAGACAATGGGCCTGCAATTGAAAGCCTCCGCATTTTAATAAGGGTATAAAATGGATTTGTTTGAAGTATATAAATTGTGGGACATCGAGCCGGTTCGCGGACTCGGAACCACATTGTGGGACAAGAACGGGGTGGAATACACCGACCTGTACGGCGGTCACGCCGTCATCAGCATCGGCCACTGCCATCCGCACTATGTCCAGATGCTCAGCGAGCAGTTGAACAAGTTGGGTTTCTATTCCAACGCCGTGCAGAACAGCCTGCAGAAGGAACTCGCCCGCCGTTTGGGCAAAGCCTCCGGTTATGAGGACTACAAGTTCTTCCTCTGCAACAGCGGGGCGGAAGCTAATGAGAACGCGATGAAACTCGCCTCCTTCGAGACGGGCCGCGCCAAAGTGCTGGCTTTCTCCAAAGCCTTCCACGGAAGGACCAGCGGAGCCGTCGCCGCCACGGACAACCCGAAGATCCAGTCCCCGTTCAACGCGACGCCCAATGTGGTGTTCGTCCCCTTGAACGATGTGGCCGCCGTGGAAAAGGCCCTCGCCACCCGGGAGTTCGCCGCCGTCATCATAGAAGGCATCCAGGGCGTGGCGGGCATCTACGAGCCCACGGACGAGTTCTTCCGCACGCTCAGCGCATTATGCCAGAAATACGGGACCAAACTGATTTTGGATGAGATTCAATCCGGATACGGCCGCAGCGGACAGTTCTTCGCCCACCAGCGTTCCGGCATCCGTCCCGACCTGATTACCGTGGCCAAAGGCATAGGCAACGGTTTCCCGATGGCCGGCGTGCTCATCGCGCCCGATTTCCACGCGCAGTACGGTATGCTCGGCACCACCTTCGGAGGCAATCACCTCGCCTGCACCGCCGCGCTGGCCGTGTTGGACGTGATTGAGAACGAGCACCTGATTGAAAACGCCGCGAAAGTGGGAGAATATTTCGAGAAGGCGTTCGCGGGCGACAAAGCCATCCAGGAATATCGGGGCCGTGGCCTGATGATCGGTCTGGAACTCAAAGACGAATACGTGGGCTTGCGCGACCGCCTGCTCTTCGAGAAGCATTTCTTCACGGGAGCCGCCGGCGCCAAAGTGATTCGCATCCTCCCCGCCCTGTGCGTGAGCGAAGCGACCGCCGCCGCTTTTGTACAAGCCTGGAAAGAATTGACGAAATGAAACATTTTACAAGCGTAACCCAACTGGGCGACCTCAAAGACGCCTTCGCCGCCGCCAAGATGGTTAAAGAGAACCCCTTCGCCGACAAGGCCCTGGGAGAAAACAAGACCCTGCTGCTGGTCTTTTTCAACAATAGCCTGCGCACGCGTCTGAGCACGCAGAAAGCCGGTCTCAATCTGGGAATGAACGTCATCGTGCTGGATGTCAACCAGGGCGCGTGGAAACTGGAGACCGAGCGGGGCGTGATTATGGACGGCGACAAGAGCGAGCACCTGCTGGAAGCCATTCCTGTGA
>CACZWF010000115.1 GCA_902784785.1 uncultured Bacteroidia bacterium | reverse complement strand
GATCTTTTTTGCTGTGAAGATGGACGATGGATTTTACTTTTCCAAGAACCTGTAAGAATTGTCAGGGGGTAATTGTGAAATAATTCCCGATTTTCCGATTAGACAAAAAACGTTGCTGCCGCTGCCGGCGGAGAAAAAGAAATCCCGCGGCGAAAGCTGCGGGATTCCTTTGTGACTATTTGATAATCAATTTTTCTTTTATGAAATAAGACCGGACCTGGCTCTCGGTGATGAGTACAGATTCTTGATGGAAAAACACACACAGGTCTCTCGCTATGGCATTCACAATTCCTTCCTGAGGATCTAGCAGGCAAAGAACAAGCGTTTTCTCCTTGGTAAAGTCACCATTTTCGTGGAAGTAGCCACCGTCAGAGACAATATAAGAAAAAGCAACATGGTAGCTTTGACATACGTACTTCATGATGTCAACATACATCTCTGTCTGATACCTCTGCTGCATTGTAGTAGCATCGTTCAATCCAACGCTTATGGTTATCTCTGTCATAGTTTCCTTATGAGGTTTCGTCCTGCAAAGTTACCAAATAATGACGAATTACGATAACCTTCGTAAATTGTGAACTCCTGCTGCCAGCCCGAAGGCCCCAGCGCGCCCTCACCGCAACCCACAAAAAAACCGGGGACTCATTCGTCCTCGGTTATCTTTTTAATATTCTTCCTCCTTTCCAAGGATTTATAGCTATACTCTAATCACCTGTAGTATAAAGCGTTATCCAAAGACTGACTGTAACTTTGATGCTTCCGCAGTTAATTTGATTGGATTCTGTTTCTTCAGTTTTTGGAGATTCTGCAGTTTCCATTGTACGGAAGGGTAATCCTTGAAATAGCTGAAGTCGAAGTTGTCCCAGTCGGGCTCTCCTTGTTCGAAACTGACGAGGAAGGATTTGTCGGCCGCGGTCATCAGGGCGAAAACGTCTTGGATGAGTTGGGCGCGAGTCTGCTCGAATTCTTCGTATGTGAAGGGGACGTCGGTCATTCCGTCGAACTGATTGGCTAGAGCGTCGTGCTGATCAATGAGGTTGGGGGCGAAGGATTCGTGGAGGGGGCGGTCGCTTCCAAGGAGGCAGAACAGAAGGCCCTCACGAGTTTCCGCTAGTGGGTATTCCATATATTTGACATCAAATAGGTCCCGGGGATGCTGGCGGGAAAGGGCTGCTGCAATCTTGCCGCCGTAGAGGAGAGTCATAGGCACAATTTCGGCCTCGCAGTACATACCGAATTCATCCTGAGCTTTTTTGCATAGCGGAAGCATCTGCACGTTGCCGCCGATGATGCCGCGCTTAGTCTGGTTGACTTCGACTTTGACCTGTTTTCCCTGGTATTCGCAGAGAAGTTTACTGGTATTCAACTTTGGAACGATGTGCATGCCGTGGAAAGCACGTTTAGCCTTGTCGACAATGCTCATGAGATGGTTATTGATGTGCTCCAGGCTCTCCTCCCTTCCCTCTAGGGGGATATAGGTAAGGTCTATATCGACTGAGTACCGTGGTAGGTCCCGGACAAAAAGATTGATGGCCGATCCTCCGTGGACGGCGAAGACCTTCTCGTCCATCACGATAGGAAGAAGCCTAAGGAGGACTTCCACTTTCTCTGCGTATTCTTTATTCATAGTTGGCCAGTTCTGTTGGGATGATTATCTGATATTTGCTGTCGAAACGCCCGGTGGCGGATATGTTCCTAATGCCTTTGCCGAGGTTCACTTTGGAGAGGTCAAGGGAATGGATCCAGTTGTGGCCGGCCTTTTCTGCCATGTATAGGAACAGGCGTTTCACCTTGATAGAAGTGCATTTTTCCAGCAGTTGCTGGACCAGAGCGGGACGGAGTGTTGTCATCATTTCCATGACATAATAGCTGTCTAGCAGGGAGAACTGCTCCGGGGATAGGTGCAGGCATTCCATGAACGCTCGTTCCGGACCGGATATGAGCAGTTGAGCGCCGTTGTAGTCATATAATTCCAGCCCTGTATCTCCGCCGAAAATAGATGTGGTGAAGTACTTTACCGTCATGTCCCACTCCACGGAGCCGAACCAGCCCGGCAAGCGGGATTCCTTATCCGTAAAAAGATAGGCAGAGGGTTTGCCCATGGAAACGAAATGAGAGTATCCTCGGAGGTCCAGCGCGGAGGACGCCCCAACGTGGCAGGCCTTGCCCAGTTGGTTGTTGTATGAGGCAACAGCGCCAAATAGCGTGGGGCTGCTCCCAGCTATCTTGTAAACGCCTTGGGCCACCCTTTCCAGCCAGCCGCTGCGCACATACAGTGACTGCTCCTTCCGGTCTATTCCCTGTGCGGCCAACCAGGAGGAAAACTGCACTGAATCTCGGGGAGTAAGATCAAGTATCTTCTTTATTTTTGTAGCCATCGCGGTAATATTTACCGCAAATATAAACTAAAATATTGACAAATGATAATTAAATATGAAAAGCTGGACTATTTTCAAGTCTCACATAATTCCTCTTGCAAAAATGCGTCTGTTTTTGCGTTCAGTTATGCGTTCACTTATAGTTCCTCAGTATGCCCTAGAATGCCTTAAAAAGCCATCGGGTACGATTCTTGAAAATCGTACCCGATGGATGTAAGTTGCTTATTTTCAGTAGTCTAATTGCCTAATATTCTTCCTCGTTAAAGAAGAAGTCCTCCTTGGTGGGGTAGTCGGGCCAGATGTCCTCGATGGTCTCGTAGATCTCGCCCTCTTCTTCGAGCTCTTCCAGGTTCTCAATCACCTCTTCCGGAGCACCGGAACGGTTCGCATAATCTATCAATTCTTCTTTGGTTGCAGGCCACGGAGCATCGTCCAGAGCGCTGGCAAGTTCGAGTGTCCAATACATAGTCGTACTTTTTAATTTCGCGCAAAAATAGAAATTATTTCCATTCCTGATTCGCTTTCCCGAAAAAAGTTATCAACATGTCATTTAACCACGCCAAAAAGTGGTTGATAAGTGCGTATTTTCGTCCCGAATCGGCTTGGGATAAATCTTCAAAACGTTGCGTTTCGTCCCTGAAACTGTCTAAATTCCCCGCCAAACGGGCTGTTCGTCACCTTTTTGCCTGTTTCGATCAGAATGCTTTTGCGGACGCGTCGCGGACCCATAACTTTGCCTTCGAAAACAAACGATTTCGCCATGACACAGCAGAAACTGTTGAGGCTCGACAACGCCTCGTTCATATATCCCGCCAGCCTTTCGAAGAAATACGCTTCGCTGTACCGCATGTCCGTGACGCTCTCCGAGCCCGTGGACGAAGAGACCCTCCAGCGTGCGCTGGAGAACACCGTCTCCCGCATCCCGACCTTCGGCTACACCCTCACGGGCGGCGCCCTGTGGTGGTACCTGCGCAAGCTGGACCGCCCGGTGCGCGTGCTGCCGATGCAGCCGCTGCACCAGTTCAGCATTGCCGGCAACGACGGCTTCCTCTTCCGCGTGTCCGCGGACGGCTGCCGCATCGTTGAAGACATCTTCCACGTCCTGACGGACGGAAACGGGGGCATGACCTTCCTGCTCACGCTGACCGCGGAATACCTCCGGCTGCGCTACGGCATCGCGCCGACGTACGGCGGCCGCATCCTCGACCCCTCGGACGCGCCCAGCGCCTCCGAACTCGTCGACTCCTTCGACGACTTCAGCGGCAAGCGCGGCGCGCTGGAGCAGAACGACGCGGCCTACCACATCCGTGGCCGCGTGCTTGCGCCCAAGGTGCTGCGCGACGTGCGCATCAAAATGCCGATGGCGCAGGTGCACGCGGAGGCCAAGCGGCGCGACGCCACGGTGACGGAATTTCTCACCGCGGCCATGGTGGCCGCCCTGCAGGACGTGCGCCGCAAGGATCCGT
>CACZWF010000114.1 GCA_902784785.1 uncultured Bacteroidia bacterium | reverse complement strand
AGATTGACAAAAGCAATAGCTATTCTTTTGTACATCAGAGGAGTAGCTATTTTTTTGAAGCAGTTTCAGGCTGCTCAAACCCTGGCCAACAGACATAAAAAGAGGGTAACTATCAGCCTTTCGACTTTTTAGTCACCCTCTTTTCGAGCCAGCTATGAGATTCGAACTCACGACCTTCGCGTTACGAATGCGATGCTCTACCGACTGAGCTAAACTGGCTTTGCGAAACTCTTTGACAGCTTTTCGCGCCAAAGGACTGCAAATATAGACAAAATTTACGATATTTGCGAAGAAATAGAAAAAATTATGAATTTTTACGAGCTTATCGTCATTGGAGGCGGGGCTGCAGGACTGATGGCAGCCTATGCTTCGGCCAAAACCGCCGGGCAGACAGAAAGTAATACGGCTCGTAAAATCCGTGTGGCCATCCTGGAGAAAATGCCCCGTCCCGGACGGAAACTGATGCTCACGGGCAAAGGGCGCTGCAATCTG
Source organism: uncultured Bacteroidia bacterium (assembly GCA_902784785.1). Taxonomy (GTDB): domain Bacteria; phylum Bacteroidota; class Bacteroidia; order Bacteroidales; family UBA932; genus Cryptobacteroides. The sequence goes on along the minus strand of CACZWF010000114.1, from coordinate 3,368 downwards.
ACCAATCTCAAAAACTGGGAAGATTTCCAAGCGCACGTCCATCCCAATCCCCGGCCGCTGCGTCCCGCCTTTTACGAACTTTCCCCGGAGAAGTTGTTGCAACTGATGACGGAAGAAGGATTGGAGACGGTGGTGGAACGAGGCGACCGCGCCTTCCCCGCCTCGCATCGCGCCGTGGACGTCGTAGATACTTTACAGAAAATGGTTCGCAACCAGGGAGCACAGTTTTTCTGCGGAAAAGAAGTGACCGGCATCCAACGATTGCCTGCGGACGAGAACCTGAGTCCGGACAAGGTTGCGGCTCCTCGTTTTGAAATCTGTTGCTCGGACGGCAGCCGCTGGCAATGCAGCAGCCTGATCATCGCAACCGGCGGGCTGGCTTACCCGATGACCGGTTCCTCCGGCGACGGCCTGCGCTGGGCCCGGGAACTCGGACTGGCCGTCAAACCGACCTTCCCGTCCCTGACCGCCCTGGTGCCGAATGGCTACAAGAGCGTTCCCGACAATAGCAAGACGGGATGCATCATCGAACGCGACACCCCCCTTTCGGAACTCGGTCAACTGTTCCGTGGACTGAGCCTGAAAAATGTGGGTCTTACCTTATATATAGATAATACGCACGTACGGGAAGAAACCGGTGACCTGGACTTTACGGACGGAGGATTGGAAGGGCCGCTGGGCTTCCGCTTCAGCCGCCAATGCGTCCATGCTATGCGCAACGGGGCGCATATCCGCGTAGAAATCGACCTCAAGCCGGGGGTCAGCGAAGAGAAACTCGCCCGAGAGCAAAAGGACTTGGCGGAACTTCTGCCGGGAGACATCGTCCGGGCATTCCGCACAACGGCCCTGAATCGCAACAACGCCTCGGCCGCTCCCAAAGGCCTGACAGAAAAAGAACGCCTCGCCTTTCTGCTGAAGCATTGGAGTTTCCCTATCGCCGGCTATGTCGGCTACGAACGCAGTGTCGTGACCGCCGGCGGAGTGAGCACCGATGAAATTTCTCCCAAATCGATGGGAGTCAAAAGCATCCCGGGATTGTACCTGGCCGGCGAAATGCTGGATTTGGACGCAGACACCGGCGGATACAACCTTCAAATCGCTTTCTGCACCGGTTATCTGGCCGGTCAGAGCGCCGTCAAAGAAATGAAAAAAGAAAACTGAATATGAAAAAAACGCTCTGTTTCCTTCTTGCCACTGTCATTCTGTCCTCTTGTCACGTCAGCTTCTGGAGACGCTCCGAAAGGCACCTGATCAACAGCCAGCCCGGCGTCATGCGGGTTTTGTCCATCGACAATCCCAAAGACTCTATCGCGCTTCGGAAAAAGTCCTATCGCCTATCCCACAGAGCCTTGACCTCCCCCTACTTTTCCCGTCTGGCCCAAGGGCTGATGACCACGGTTACCAGTCCGGAATACGAAGGAGTGGGCATTGCCGCGCCGCAAGTAGGGATTTTCCGGCGCATCGTGGTCGTGCAGCGTTTTGACAAAGACGGAGCCCCCTACGAGGTCTATCCGAACATTCAGATCACCTCCCACCGGGGAACGCCGGAATATGGTCCGGAAGGCTGCCTGTCCGTCCCCCATCGCAGAGGTGATGTATTGCGTTATCAGGATATTGATATCCAATATAGCTCTCCCAGAACATTCAAGGATACGACCGAGCGCGTGCAAGGATACACCGCCGTCATTTTCCAGCACGAATGCGACCACCTCGACGGCGTACTGTACATCGATAAAATAACGGAGTGATCAAGCACTCCGTTTTTTATACTGGGAAGGTCTTCTACAACAATCCGAAGATAGACAAGTAGATAACGCCGGCAGGAATGGCAAAAAGGGCGCTGTCGAAGCGATCCAGGAAACCGCCGTGTCCGGGAATGATATTGCCGCTGTCCTTCACCTCGAAGTGGCGTTTCCACTGGGACTCGAAGAGGTCACCATAGACACCGAAGACATCCATCACGGCACCCAGCGCAAGAGCGTGATACCAGGGAATGTCCATCCAGCCGAATACCGACATCAGCCAGGCCGTCAGCACCGTCATGGCAAAGCCGCCGATGGCACCGATCCAAGACTTCTTCGGCGAAATGGACGGAAAGAGTTTCTTGCCATATTTCTGCCCAAGCGCCATTCCGAAGCAGTACGCACCCACATCTGACGCCCAGATAATAATAAAGAAAGAGAGCATCAGACGTCCGCTGTACACGTGTTCGGCATTAAAGGCGGCAAAGTTGGTCAACGCCATAGGGAAGGCGATATAAAGAATGCCGGTGTAAAGGTTGGCAAATTCGCCGAAATCTTGACGGTCCTTGGTGTATAGAGAGCCGATCATCACCAGCAATACCGGCACGAAAGCCAGCCCCAGCACGCTCCCGGGCCATCCATAGGCGCACACGCCGAAAGCCAGACAGAAGAGAAAGACCGATGAGATGATGGCCCAACTGCGGGAAATGCCGAAGCGGTCCTTCATCGTCATCTGGTAAAACTCAATCATGCTCACAATCAAAATCAACAACATCAGTACGGCAAAGGAGTACTTGTTGAAAAGCAGTCCTCCGACCATAATGGCCAGGAAGACAATCCCGGAAAGGGTTCGTTTTACAAGGGAATTCATCAGGCAATCGAGGGTTCAGGTTCACTTTCACTTACAGCCGCAGCGGTCTTATCCGTAACTTTCGGTCCGAATATGGCTTCTACATCTTCTGCCAAAATCACCTCTCGGTCAATCAGCAGCTGCGCAAGACGCAGGAATCCTTCTTTGTTTTCCAACAGGAGGTTGCGCGTCTTTTCATGAATATCATTGATCAGTTTCTTCACTTCTTCATCGATCAGTTCAGCCGTCTTGTCGCTGTATGGAGGCGTCAGTTCATAGCCGCGCGAACCCGTACTGTCGTAATAAGAAAGCGTACCGACCGCATCACTCATACCATAGTACTTGACCATCGCATAAGCCATCGTCGTCAGGCGCTCCAAGTCATTCAAAGCACCCGTGGAAGGCTCGCCGTTGACGATTTCTTCCGCCACGCGGCCGCCGATCAATGAACACATCTCATCCATCATCTGATTGCGCGTCACCAGGGAACGCTCTTCCGGCAAATACCAGGCAGCACCCAAGGCCTGACCGCGCGGGACGATCGTCACCTTAAAGAGCGGATGGGCATAGGGCAAGAGCCAGCTGACGGTAGCGTGACCAGCCTCGTGGTGGGCGATGGAAATCTTTTCCTTTTCGGTAATCAGTTTCTTCTTGCGCTCCAGACCACCGATGATGCGGTCTACCGCCTCAGTAAAGGATTGCTTGTCCACAGCCGTCTTGTTGTTGCGGGCGGCATTCAGCGCAGCCTCATTGCAGACATTGGCGATATCCGCTCC
>CACZWF010000113.1 GCA_902784785.1 uncultured Bacteroidia bacterium | reverse complement strand
GGACCACCTGACCGGGAATTTTCTCGACAGGGGTGATATGGGCGGCGGGGCACCAATCCGGGATGGGCTGGTCCGTGCCGTCCAGAAAGATATAGAGGTTTTCCTCCCCGATTTGGGAGCCGTACCAGGCCGTCCATTTCTTGAGGTAGAAATCGTCGTTTCTGACCATTGTAATTGCTGCAATCCGTTTCATTGATTCTATGATAGTAGCATCGGCTATTTTTCGAGATAAATCTTTATGCCGAACAGCCGTAAATACTTCTTGTTCTTCATGTCGCGGTTCAGTTCGAAGAACCAGTTGCCCACCCGGTACAGGCGGGAGGAAACGCGTTGGACGTCCAGCGGACCGAAGCGCTTCATTAAATAGTCCCAGCTCTGATAGACCGCCGTGCCGTCCGGTTCGGAATAGGCCTCGGTGGGATGGTAGGGCGTCATGTTGTCGAAATACAGCGTATCGGTGCGGAGATAGGAATAACCATTCTTTTGGGTAAAGTAGGTATAGACCAGATCGTCGCTGGGACAGTTCCGCATCACGTCTTCGTCAATCCAGTCCAGGTATTCTCCCAGGAACTCCCGTTTGGTCAGGGAGGCGCAGCCGCAGTGGCAGTCCAGGTGGAACGCCCGTTCCCGGTTGCCGCTGATGGGCGCATGGGGATGCTGCTGATGGATGCGCATGAACTCTTCCAGCATGCCCGGCGGGTAGAGGAAATCATCGTCGATATTCACGACGCATGCATCGGGATATTTTTGAAGGGTGGGAAGCAATTTCTTGTACACCTTGTTGTCCGGGACGCGGTTGACTTCCACCTGATGTGCGTCCAGGTAAGCCTGCAAAGATTCCGGAAGGACTTCGTCGAAAGCCAGGTTCAGAACGACCTTGTCGGGGGGCATGGTCTGACGGAAGATGGAATCCAGCACGGCGGGAATATTTCCGAAGCGGGCTTTCCAGGTGGTCAGGGTGACGATGAGGGTCTCTTTCCCCAACTGCTTTTCGACGAGTGTCCGGAAACGCCGGCAGATGGTGTCCGGATGGAAACATTCCAGCAATTCGCTGCGGTCGGAGAAATCCTGCATCGTTTGTGCGGCCCGGAGCGCGTCCAAAATCTCTTCTTCGTTGTGATGGCATTGCAGGATGGAGGGGACGTCCATCAAGTTGGAGACGGGGGAGTTTTCTCCGGAGATGGCGATGATGGGCATCTCGTAGGGCAGGTAACAAATCACCTTGCTGGAGAGAAATACGTCGTCGGGAATGTCTGCCGCGATGTCAATCAGGCAGTCGGCCCGGGCATAATATTCGTCGATGTGCTCCGTAGCGTCCTTGAAAAGGAGTTTTCCGGCCTCTACGAGATCTTTTCCGTAGGCTTTGTATTGTTTCCAGACATCTCCGACAAAGTACAGGCGGGCGTCGGGCCGTTCTTCCAGAAAACGGCGGAATGCATCCACCAGGCTTTCGATTTTCCGCAGTCCGTATAGGCTTCCGGCGTAGAGGATGTTGAATCCTTCGTGCGCTTGGCGGGCGAATTGGGCGGATAACGGGCGGAAGGGGGTGAACAAGTAATCCCATTTTCCTTGGAAGGAGGGGAGTATGTGCTGTTGGTAGCCCGTCATCTGGGGGTTGGACAGCAGAAAGAGGTCTGCTCCCGCGCACAGACGGTTCAATTCGGCGCTGATGTTTTCGTGCAGCTTCCGGTCTCCGTCCAGCCAGGGAAGGGGAGAGGGCATACCGTCCACGCTATAGATAATATAGGGGCAGTCCAGCTTGTTTTTGAGGATGCGTCCCAGGTTGAGGGAAGAATAGTATCCGTTGGAGGTGAGGACGATGAGGGCGTCGTAACGCTCCTTGAAAATCTCTTTTTGGTATTTCCGGAAGGTCTGCTGCGCCCAGCGTTCATCGCGGGGGTTGGAGCCGCATCGTTTCCATTTCCGGCTGGCCCTGCGCCATTTTTCCACTCCGTCGTGCAGGGGAATGAGCCGGATTTTGTCCGACAGGACCGAGGGGGCGACTTCCTGGCCCAGCAGGGTGATCCGGCTGGAGGCGGCCAGGGAGCGGATCAGCAACTTGAATACGATGCCGGGGGCCGTATTGGCCACGTCCAAAGACACGACCAGATAATGCTTTTCCCGTATGACGCTTTGATGCATGATCGTTTGATAGATGCCCAAAAGGTTTTCCGCGTTGCGTGCGGGATCGTGCCGGCGATGGGCCATTTCCCGCATCGCACTGTTGTCAAACGCCTCTTCTTGCGCAAAAACGTCACAAATGAGCCGGGCCAGTTTCTGAGTGTCTGCAAAAGGATAGAGGTAGCCGCAGCGCTCGTCCGGTATCATGGACGGCGTTCCACCGGTGGCGGCGGCAATGCAGGGCACACCCAGACATTGGGCCTCTCCCAGGGAGTTGGAGCTGTTTTCGACCGTTGACGGGCAAAGAAAGACATGGGACTTTAAGAAGCGCTCTTTCATGGCCTCGGCGTCCAGGTTGCCGACGAAAATCACCTTGTCTTTCATGTGATGTTTTCGCCGCATGGCGGCGATGATGCGGCCGTAATTGCCGCGGTGACGTTCTGCCAGAATGTTTCCGCCGCCGATGTAGAGGCGGGCGTCGGGATATTTTTCCAGCACGGCCGGCAGCGCCCGCAACACCTGGTGCAGTCCTTTGAGGGGGTAACTTCCCTGACTGAGGAAAATACTGTGTTTTTCACAGCCCTCCCAGGTCCATTTCCCTTCGTAGAACGCATCCCGCAGGGTCTCCTGACAGGTGAAGTAGCGCGCACGGGGGTTGAGGGACAGTACGTGTTCGCGATCCCAGTCCGTTCTTCCGATGAAACAATCGACTTGCGACAGCCACTGGTTCTCGATGCGTCCCCGCCGGGCATAATGGCGTTGTTCGCGGAGGATCCCATGATGGAAAGGTCTTTTGTTGAGCAAAATCGTCGCCAGGTCGAGTCCGTCCCGATAGTGCCGGGCAACCGAGTCGATGAAGCCTTGGATGGTGACGACTTGGGGAATGCCGACGGAGGCGCGGAAGCAGGAAAGCGCGTGGGCGTATTCCGTCCCGTGGATGTCCACCAGATCGGGTCGGGCAAGCCGGATGATTTCCCGGAAGACGGTATCCAACGGCGGATAGTCCTCGTAGATGGGTTCTCCAGTCCGTTCGATGACGGGGAATAGGTAGTAGCGGATGCGTTCGCCTTGCAGTACCTGCAGGGAGGATACTTTGGCCGGGCAGGCGATATGGAGCTGAATCCCTTCCGTGGCGGCGAGCGCCTGGGCCGCACCGATCAGCCACCCGCCCGATGAGGCGAAGGGGGTGTTGCTGTGCTCCAACAGGCTTTTGGCTTCGGGGAACAGAATATTGACCGTCCAGAGAATGTTCATTGCACCATATCGTTATAAAGTTTGAGGGCGACGGTCTCGGGCTTGAACTGCTCCAGGAAGGAGGCGCGGCTTTCAAATCCGTCGGTCAGCATCTGCTCGCATTGCAGGATGCCGGCTTCGATTTCGTCTCCTATGTTGCGGCAGTGGACCATGCCGGGGCAATCTTTCATCACGTCGCGTGCCGGGGAAGGAATCCCGCTGATACCCAGGATGGGCCGGCTGATGGGCAGGTAGGAAATAATCTTGCTCGACAGGAAGATGTCGTAATCCATATCCGCTCCGATGTCCAGCAGGATGTCGGCGTGGGTGTAATAGTCGTCGATGTTGTCTTGGAACGGATGAATCTCGACGATTCCTTGTTCCGTGAGGGGCTTCAATTCTTCTTCAAAAGCAGGAGCGACGTCTCCCACGAAGATCATTTTGATATTTTTTCCTTTCGCCGCGAGGGAAGCGAGTGCGTCTTTGATGCCGCTGACGCTCCGTTTTCCGTACAGGGCGCCGGTGTAGAGG
>CACZWF010000112.1 GCA_902784785.1 uncultured Bacteroidia bacterium | reverse complement strand
AGCATGAGGACGGGGGAGATGCCCAGGACGGCGCAGAGGGCCTTTGCTATGCGTAGAGTGGGTTCTGCCCTGCCGGAAACATAGTCGCTCACGCGTGAAGGACTTACGCCTATCATAGCGGCCAGTTGTTTCTGTGTCATGCCCTTCTCCTCCAGGGTGTCCTGAATGAGCTCAGAAACCGTTGGCTTCCCAATGGGAAAGTGTTCTTTTTCATAAGCTATCACGAATTCCGACATGATGGCAAGTTCCATGGATTCCGGTGCTGAGGCTGGCATGGCATCATTCACTAGCGGAAGGAGTTCTTCCACCCTGCTCAAGGCGTATTCGTACCTCATCTGGTTCAAATCCTTCAGCATATTGTTTTTGCATCTATTTTGTCATACTCTTCATGCGTGCCCACGAATCTTATAAAGACATAGCCCATCAGGAATTTTACAACAACAACCAGCCTGTATTTGTTTCCCCTTATATTGAACACATAATGCTGATTCCCGACGCTGTCTGCCGATCCGAAGTCTTCCCTTATATCCGAAAACGATGTCCACTGGGCCGCCTCTACCGTCTGATACCACCTCTCCAATGCTACCTCCGAGTCTTCCCTGCCTGGCGTTTGATAAAACTCCCGGAGCTTCCTGTGTGACACAATTCTCATAACTCACGTTTCTTTGTGCGAAGATAATGCTTAATTTTGGAATTCAAAATTTTAAGCGCGAAAATTTTGAAAAATACAGCGAACGGCTGCCGAGGGACGATAAAAGAGTGTTGGTAGATTTCCCGGATAATAAACGGTTTTTTGCGCAAAAAGGTATCCGGCGGCAAGAAAACTTATTATAACTAAACCCAATTCACTATGGATAAATACTCCTTTCCAAGCTTTCCTATGCAAGTCAAGATTTCCTGTTCCCGCTCTGCAGAAGGGGTCTTGAAGCCATTGATGTAACTGCGGAGAAGTGATGCATTGAAGCCATACTTGTGTGCAAATCCGCTGACGTTGATTTCTGGATGCGTCAGGAAGAAATGTTGGAGGCGGGTGAGTTCCGCATCGTCATAAAGGAAACTCTCGAAACTGACGTCCTCGTCAAGAATGTGCCAATGGATGCCGATAGTGCTGATTTCGTACTGTGCACGCTGCTCATCAGTGGCCGTCCGCAGGTGGGAATACCATAGCAGGGACTGACGGTAGGTCCTCCCATCGTCTCCCAGGCCATAGAGCCAGTCTCCGTCAAACCATATTTTACTTATCGTCTTCATCTTTGAAAAGCTCATACCAGCGATTGATGATAATGTCGGTGTTCTCCGCAATCATCCTTTCAATGCGCTTGAGGTCATTAGTCTTTATGTTATGTGCATACTCCATCACAAACCCTTCTCCGTCCCAATTATACTTGGCGTCACCGTTGTGTCCACGCACGTGGACGTGAATTGGTTCATGTTCACGGGAGAAGAACATGAAGATAAAACCATATTGTCTGAATAATTCTGGCATAACATTTTCTTTTTGCAAAGATAAGTAACAAAAATGATACCCGCAATAGCACCGGGGATTAATTACAGCGAACGGCTGCCGGGAGGGCAGCCGTTCGGGGGTTAGATGGTAAAATCAAAAACCTCCGTTGAGGTAAGCACGTGTTATTATGGGCGAAGGCTCGTAATAGGCACTGCAATTATAGTTGTCCAGGATGTCGCAAAATGGACTGGAATAGACACGGATGAGTGCTTGAATCCAATCTTCATCTTTTGTCAATGTGCTGAGGATAAGTCTTTTGTAGACTTTTCCCATCTGCGTTGCAGAAGGAACCCGGATATCAAGATCCGCCCTGACCGCGGTAATGTCAAAGTTCCCCGGCACCAGATGGTTATCGGTAATCCAGTCATTCTCAACCCTTTCCGGATTGTCACTATGCAGCACCGAAGCGAGGCTCAACTGTCGATATAGTTCATCGTACCCCAATGCATTCACGACATATCGGTTGTGCTGATGAAGTTTTCGCGCCACGCGTTCTATCATATAGCACACAAAGTACAAATCGTTTTCGGTTACGCTCTCTTTCGGGAAATACTTATTAGTCATAACTCTTGCATTCTTTATATTCAAGGGTTCTTAATGCTTTCCCCGTGCAGAACACAATCTGATGCGTGGGATATCTGAATCATCGGTTTTTCAACGACGGTATTACTGCCGTGATATAATATCTCAATTTCTTCTGCCATAGGACAGATCCGTATCCTTACAAATATAAGTCTTTTTTTCTTCAGGTGAAAGAGGAGGGCCGATAAAGTCAGCGAACGGCTGCCGGGAGGGAAATGGTATTTCCTGGAATCGGTTTGTTGCTTTATTTGTTTTTTACGAATAATGTCGTGTTTCAACCGATTTCCGTTTTTTCGTCCCTGCCCGGCCCCAGGCTAAGGACAGTTAATCGACCTTACACACAAATTATTATAGCCTTGGAGTTGTAAATGTCATTTTCTCGATATATATTTGCAGTTGCGAAACGAAGGTTTCGGAAATAACTATTTCGGATTAAATTGAACGTACTATGAAATTCTACGACAGAGAACAAGAAATAGCCTTCCTCAAGGAAACAAGAGAGACAGCGAAAACTACCGCCAAGTTTACGGTTGTCACGGGGCGGCGGCGTATCGGAAAGACAACGCTAATTAAGACGGCTTACAATGATACGCCATTCGTCTATTTCTTTGTGGCCAGAAAGGCTGAATCGGAACTCTGCGAGGCCTATATGGAGGAAATTACGGACAAGCTCGGCATTCCAACGCTGGGCAGCAGCAGAAGCTTCAGCGAGATTTTCCGATACTTGATGCGGCTGTCGCAGACAAGGAGTTTCACGCTTGTCATTGACGAGTTCCAGGAGTTCTACCGCGTGAACAAGGCGGTATTCAGCGAAATGCAGGACATCTGGGATACCTACGAAAAGAGCGCTCATATCAACCTCATCGTCTGCGGCAGTATCTATTCCATGATGCAGAAGCTGTTCAAAGACAAGAAAGAGCCCTTATACGGTCGCAACACCGGTGAACTGAGGGTGAAGCCCTTTCGGCCCTCCGTTCTCAAACAAATTATGGCCGACTATAATCCCGGTTATACCCATGAGGACCTTCTGGCACTATTTACATTCACCGGCGGCGTCGCCAGATATGTCAATCAACTGGTCGATGCCGGCGCACTGAACAGGGAGGCCATGATCCAGCAAATCATCAGCCCTAACTCTACCTTCCTGTCTGAGGGGAAGAACAACCTGATTGAGGAATTCGGCAAGGATTACGGAATTTACTTCTCCATCCTTTCTTGCATCGCACGGGGAAAGAATACCCGCAGCGAGATAGAGGATATTATCGGCAAGGAAATAGGCGGGTATCTCACCAACCTGGAAAAGGAATACGAGCTTATTACCAAACGGCAGCCCATGTTCGAGAAGAGTTCCACCAAAAATGTCCGATATGAACTGGACGATGTATTCTATACCTTCTGGTTCAGGTTCATATACAAATACAACTATATCCTGGAGATTGAGAATTACGCCAAGTTGCAGGAAATCATCGAGCGCGACTACGACACGTTCAGCGGCCTGATGTTGGAACGCTATTTCCACCGTGTGTCCATGGAGACCGGCAAATATACCAGAATTAGCCGATGGTGGGACCGCAAGGGAGAAAACGAGATTGATATGATTGCGGCCGATGAACTGTCAGAGAGCGTGACCTTCTTCGAGATAAAGCGTCAGCAGGAAGAAATCAGCATCGGCGTATTGAAACAAAAGGCCGAAGCCTTCCTGCGTGCAACCTACCAATTCAATGACTACAAGGTTTCATACGAAGGATTGTCTTTGCAACAAATGTGACTTGACAGATCACCCAAAATACTTTCGACCAAGAGGCAATTTTTAACACCCATAAGACCATTGCATGCTTACGAGGGGGAAGGATTGGCCGAAAGAGTGTCGGGCCGATGATAAAAGGGCCGGGCAGTGGTGAGACTGCTCCGGCCTTTTTTGGGGTGTTTTCTGACACTATCTACTAATAGTGGGAGAAGGTCAACGTTTGCGGGCTACCTGCAGTAGCTTCTATCAGTTCCTCCAGGGTGGCGTGAGCATACATATACCGCGTTATGGGGAGAATGATCAGATAGGCGGTGTAAGTATACATGAAATACAGGACCGTGTCATCGTTGGGATTGCTGATTCCGCTGA
>CACZWF010000111.1 GCA_902784785.1 uncultured Bacteroidia bacterium | reverse complement strand
GAAAAATTCCAATTCGACCAATTCGGCGACGGCGCGGTCTTCCAACAGGTTCAACTTGACATATCCGATGTCGCCCCAGTGTCCGGTAGAAGGGACGATCAAGGTACGGAGGATATTGCGGTCTTTGTATTTGTGATGGGTCCAACCGGGCTTCCAGACGTGTTCGTGGCCGTAAATATAGCCGCAGCAGTTGGGGGTCTTCACCAGCAATTCTTTGAGGCCCGTTTCAGCATAGGAGTGATGGGACATTACAAACAGAGGTTTGTCCGTGTGGTTTTTCAAGTACTCCTTCAGCCAGGATTTCTGGTTCTCATCAATGGCGCCGGGGGTGATCCACTTCTCGGGATTGGGGCTTTCTTGCAGGGAATCCATCAAGACAAAATCCGCCCGGGGCGTGGAAACTACATTGACATAAAATCCGGGCAGCAGCGTGTTGGCGGCGTGCTCGGGAAAAATCAAGGCGAAATTGTTGCGCCGGTCGTGGTTGCCCATCGCCATCGTCAGGGTGATGCCGGCCTTTTCCAGCGGCTCCAGAATCTGCTTCGCCAAGACATACTCCTCGACTTTTCCGCACAGGTATGCGACATCCCCCAACGCGAGGACGTTCCTCGGCAAGGGACGCATCGCCAGAATGTCATTGATGATTCGCTCGCAACGCTCCGGCTGATAGCCTTCGGGATTGATATGCAAATCCGAAATGAGGATAACCAGGTTCTCATCAAACGTCAACTCGGGCTCAGCCGCTCGGGAGTGTCCCATCCACAGAATCACGGTCAACGCCGCCAACAACATTCTTTTCATTATCATATCAATCTTTTATTCATCCAACCACTCGCCCACACTATTATAAATAAAGGTCGCCATATATTCCATACCCGCCGCCGTGGGGTGGGCGTATTGCGCTTTGGGAATGACCGTGTTGGCGTGGAATCCCACGGCTCCCAAAATATCGACGGCCCGCACCTGCGACGCATCATAATGGGCCACGATCCGACGGATGGCGTCACCCATTCCAGTATACACATAATCGCCTATGATACATACAATTTTGACCGACGGATAGCGTACCCGGATCATCTGGATGAGGCGGATATAGGCGGAACAGAAAGTGGTGCCGTCCAGCGCGTCGGCCGCCGAGACCGTAGTGGCCGCATCGGCGGTTGCAAGAAGGGTGTTGAGACGGCTCACAGAGGATGACGGGAAAGATTCAGCCCCCATCGCCACGCCGTCAATCAATTCTTCGCTCGTGCTGTTGTACAAGGTGTGACCATAGTCATTGGTGCCGCCGAAGATGAAGACGATGTCGGGATTGCCCAGTCCCAGTTTCTGGATGCGGGTTCCGAAGTCCCAGCCATACCAAGCGGCGGACGAATCTCCCGTCGTATTTTGGACGACCGTCGTATTGCCGGCGGAAATGTTTTTCTCAAAAATACCGGTGGACATCTTGTCATAGATGACTTTGTACCACCAGGTGTCGCCTACGGTATTTACATCGTATTTTTCCACGCCAGGCTTGGGATAGTGCATCGAACTGGTCTTGCCATCCACCGTCGTCACATCGCACCAGCCCTTGAAGGTCGAAATGGAGTCTCCGAGGATGCTCACTTTTTGGGTGCGCACAGCATCGCCGACCGCCAAGACCTCGATGGTGATGTCGGAGAGGAAGCAGCGGCTCTTAGACGCATCCCCTCCATCCGTGCATCCGAAGACGATACGGTCGCCGGGATAGACTTGCAAACCGGAAATGGTCTGCGTCGCCCAGGAGGTGTTGCTCGAGAAAGTGACGGTCTGGTAATGGGTGGAGACGTGGACGTCGTTCTCTTTTGCCGGCCAGGAAAAATCAGCCTTATAGCCGCTCACATTGGCTTGTTCGGGAGTCAGCACGGCCACCGCCCAAGTGTCCGAGGCTCCGGAATAGCGGGCTCCGGTCAGGGTGACGCGGACGGTCGCCACTTTCCCGGTGGGAACAGGAATCTGGGGCGTGAGAATCCAACCCTTTGCGGATGCCGTGCCCAATTTCAGGAAACCGGGATGCAGATACACATTGGAGTCCGTCGCCCAGCCGGACAATCGGCTGGAAGGAAGCGCGTCGGTCTGCCCGGCGAAGGTGATCTCTCCGCTGGAACCCGTTTTGGCGAAGGAGGCGGCTCCCCGGTTGGAGAAACTGCTCTTGGAGGAAGGACGGAAACCGGCCGCCCCGTCCACATAGTCGAAGTCCCACAGCACTTCACCGAAATCCTCGGCGAGAATCACGCCCGTACCGGTCACGCTGGAAGGAAGTGTGACCGTCTGGAAAGCGGAAGTCGTTCCGGAGGCGGTGTTGGAGACATTCTGTCCCCCGTTCCTCGTATCCACCACCTTACAATAATAAGTGGTCGAAGGATTCAGTCCGCCGAACACGAAACGAGGCTGTTTGTTGTTCCAGCAAGCGTCTCCGGCGGGAATATCGTAAGTCACCACGGCATCGGTGCAGGCTGCGTCGCGATAAAGCCCGATGGTATAAGGACAAGCGACATCGTCCGCCGCCGAGCCACCTTTCGTCCAAGTGAATGAAAGCGTGGAGGATGAGGCCCTGCCCAAAGAAGCGATGACCGGAGCCTCCGTGGAAAGGGACACAATACGCACCGTCACATCATTCAGACAGAAACGGTTTTTGGTGTCCACATTATTGAGGGAGCCGATAATCAGGCAATCGTTGCTGGTGACGCCGGTAATGCGGAGGGTACGGGTCGTCCACTCGCGCGACAACGCATCGAGCCCGTAGCCATTTGTGAGCGTGGCTCCCGTGTACTTGCCGCCGTTGCTGGAGAAAGCGGGAGAAGTGGAGGTCGTCTGGTCGGGCGCCAGTTTGAGCGTCAGGTTCCTGTGGTCCTGAATGAACACCGCCACATCATTGTTGTTATTCTCATTTTTACAGGAGGTCACGGTCACATCCACGGTCGCATATTGGCCGGCCGGAATGCCCGCCAGCGCCGGAGAGACAATATGAGTGCGGGCGCCGGAAGAAGTGGAGCCCACCCGGACATAACCCGCAAAGGCATAGACGGCGCTGTTGCCAAAGAAGCCCCAATGGTAGAGGCGTTTGTCAGAAGCGACCGTCGTAACGCCGTACAGGCGCACAGCGGTGCTATTGTACTCACGGAACGTGCCGTCGTTCACGGAAGTATGGGTGCCCGACAACGGCTCCAAACGTCGGATGCCGGGATGGAAACCGGCCGCTACCGCAAACTCATCCGTCGACCATCCGATTTCACTGAAGTCTTCCGCCAAAATGACATCTCCTACCCCGGCGTTGAATACGGTTGTCGCATCCACCGGCGTAAAGGCATCGGTCGTGGCGCTGACAGCCGCCGACACTTTTCCCGCCTGCGTGTCGTGGACCTTGCACCAATAAGTGGCGCCGGATGCCAGACCCGAGAAAACGAAAGCCGGCCGTTTGTTGTTCCAGCAACTGTGCGAGGCCTCGATTTCAAAAGCGACCACACGGTCTGAACAAGCCGCGTCGCGGAACAATTCCAACCTGTAGGGCCGGGCGGTATCTTCAGCGACCGTCCCTCCTTCCGTCCACGTGAACGCGAGGGTGGAAGAACTGTGGGCCGTGGCGGTCAGCGTGATGTCTTCCGCCTCCGCAGGATCGGGGTTGTAAGCAGTGGTCGTCAGCGGATAGACTTTACCTGCCTCGGCGGTGAAAGACGATGAAGTGGGATAGGTCATCTTCGTTCCGTCCTTTGCCGTGATGATAAAGCGAAGGCCACTCGCATAGGTCTGCGCCGGAATCAACAGAAAGACGGAAGTCCCCCAGACGGCTCCTCCCTCGGGCGCGTTCGCCAGCACGGAATTGGCGGCGGACACATCCCCTTCTATCTCGGAGAAATCCGTACGGAAGGCCCCGCTCACTTTTTCGCTGCCCAGACTCTCGAAACGGACCGAAGCCCAGCGGGCGGAATAAGTTCCGGGGACGGTCAGCCGGATGGCGGCCATCATCGGATTCAACTGCAAGGTGCTCAGGTTGCCGCTGCCAATCATCACAAAGGCCGAAGCGTCGTAGGTGTCGGCGGACCAGGACTGGACGGAAGGCAGGATAAAAGTCGCGCTCCCCTCGCTGTATTGCGAAAAACTGGACGCCGGATAGGCATAGCAATAAGGAGCCGCCGGTGTTTCCGGAATGGAAAACACCGCGGTGTTGGTACCGATATAAGGCGAATTTTCCGCCAAAGAATTGGAAACAGAGCCATTGACAAAGACCGCATCACCCGCCGCCCAATAGTTGGGCCAGGCATTTCCGGATTTGGGGGCCAAAGCCGTTTTGACGGAAGGCTCTCCGGAGGGAGATTCCTCACAGGGAAGGACGACCGTAAACTCACACGGAACGGGCGCCGCGCCGTCGATTCTATCCTCCGCAGCGGTGCTTTCTTGCAATTCCTTGCTGCAAGAAAGGA
>CACZWF010000110.1 GCA_902784785.1 uncultured Bacteroidia bacterium | reverse complement strand
TCATTGATGAAGGTGAGTTTGCCCATATCTTTGTTGCCGATGATCAGGTTCCCGTTGGCGGCCAGGTGGCAGTAACGGGAGTTGACCAGGGAGAACGGAGATGTGGTGGTGACAATGTAACCGTTCCGGACGCTGTGGTTGTCATAAGACACATAGGAGTAGCACTGCCCGTCGGCAAATTCCACATAGCGGTCCGTGCCCGAAATGGTTGCTTCCGAGGTCGGCATCCACATACCCATAATGTCCGCGGGAAGGGGAGCATAGGGCTCATTTTCCTTCTGCGTGCAGGAAAGGGGGAGCAGCATCAAGACCGCCCACGCCAGAATCGATATACGTTGCTGTTTCATACTGTCGGATTAGAATTGGATCCCGGCCGTGACGGCGGGAACGATACGGAAAGGATACCCCTCGAAGCCCGTTGCGGTGAACAAGGGCCAGGGGGTGTTGCGGGCGGAGACGGCCAGGCTCAGGGAGAGTTTGCCGTTCAGGTGGAAATAGGCGCCGACGCCGAGGTCCGCCAGGGGGGCCAGGCTCAGGGCGTAAATGCCGCCGGTGAGGCTGACGTAGGGCTGGACCGCGCTATGGAGGAAGTGGAAGCGGGCGTTGACAAACACGGGGACGTCGAAACGGCGGGGCGTGTTGTTGCCGTAGAGCTCGCTTTCAATACTGTCTCCGGTGCGCTCCAGGGACTGGATGTTGAAGAGGCATCCCACGCCGCCCGTCAGGGTGAAGAGGGAATTGAAGCGCCAGCCGATGGCGTAGGTGAGTTGGAGCGGATGCAGGGCGGCGTATGGGCGGGAACCGCTGTTGGCATAGACGATTTCGCCGGGATAGAGCTGATAGGCGTAGGAGAGTTCCACCTGCTGCGCCATGCCTTTTTTCGCAAAGGTGTTCTTGCGTCGCTCGGCCATCAGTTTCCCTTTTTCGGCGTCGGACCGTTGGCGGGCCTTGGCTTTCGCTTCCGCTTTTTCGCGCTCGGCCTGCTCACGTTCGGCTTTCGCCTTGGCGAGGGCTTCCCGTTCAGCCTGGTCCTGGGCTGTGGCCGGGCCTTGGGCTGCGGCGCTTCCCGCCCGGGCTTGGCTGGCTGTTGCCCCGGCTTGGGTCGCCGCCGCTCCGCTTGCCGCGATACCTGCCGTCGCCTCTTCGCTCTGCGAGACCGGTTTCATCTTGAACAGCAGAAAGCCCGCCACCACATCCAGGGTCAGGGGAGAGTAGCCGTCCACATACGCCGTGAGTTTCTGGCAGGAGAAAGGAACCTTGATTTCAAACTGTCCCACCCGGTTCGCCTTGAACGGGGTATCGACGCCGTCCGCCTTGAGCGTGGCGTTCGGGATGGCGTGTCCGTCCGGCGCGGCGACCATACCGCGCACCGTACGCATATCCTGGGCCGCGAGCGACAGCCCGCCCATCAGCAGCCAAACGGTTATAAGCCAAGCAAATTTTCGCATCATTGCACTATAATCCATATATAACCCACAAAGATAATAATTTTTTCTTTATGTGCGCGGGCGTCGGGGGGGGCGGAGGTAAAAAAATTGCGGGATCCCTTTTTCCGGGTCCCGCAAACTTTTTGCCTCCGCGTGAGGGCTTTGTTACTCGCGCTGTTATTCAGCGGGTTTGAGGTTGGTGTAGACGTTTTGGACGTCGTCGTCCTCTTCGATTTTCTCGACGAGTTTGTCCACCTCGGCGCGCTGCTCGGGCGTGAGGTCCACCAGTTCGGTGTTGGGCAGGCGGGTGAACTCGGCGGAAACCAGTTCGAAACCGTTTTCCTCGATGTATTTCTGAATCTCGTTGAACGAGGTGAACTCGCCATAGACGCAGATGGTCTTGTTGCCGTCCTCATCCTCTTCCTCGAAGATTTCCTCCACACCGTAATCGATCATTTCCAGCTCCAGCTCTTCCAAGTCGTAGGGCTTGTCGCTCTTGAAATGGAACACGCTCTTGCGGTCGAACATATAATCCACGCTGCCGGAAGTACCGAGGCTGCCGCCGAACTTGTTGAAGTAGGAGCGGACATTGGCCACCGTGCGGTTGTTGTTGTCCGTCGCGCACTCCACGAGGATGGCGATGCCGTGCGGGGCACGTCCCTCGAGGATGACTTCCTTGTAATCGGCCTGGTCCTTTTCGGAGGCGCGTTTGATGGCGCGTTCGATGTTCTCCTTGGGCATATTCTCACTCCGGGCCGTCTGCAGCAACGCACGAAGACGCGGGTTGCCCGTCACATCCGGACCGCCGGCCTTGACGGCAATCGTGATTTCCTTACCAATCTTGGTAAAGGTCTTGGCCATGTGGCCCCATCTCTTGAATTTTCTTTCCTTGCGGAACTCAAACGCTCTTCCCATAGGTACTCTTATTTGTCAATTCTGGAAATATACTTGTCAATCTCGTAGCCTTCGATGCTCTGCGGATATTTGTCCTTGATGCCTTTGTAGAAGGCGAGGGCGGCGGCATTGTCACCCATTTCCTCGCAGACGATACCGGCTTTGAGCATATAGGTCGCGGCAAACATATTGTCAGCCTCGGCAATGGCCTTGCGATACCAGGCGAGAGCGTCGCTCAACTGGTTCAGTCCGACATACGCGTCGCCGATGCAGGCGAAGGCGCGGGCGGCCAGGATGGGCTCCGAACCCTTGTATTTTTTCAAATAAGAAATCGCGCTGTCATAGTTGCCCAACTGCAACTGGCAGACGCCGGCGTACATCCAGGCGCTGTTGTCAGCGGCTCTTCCGTAGGTTTCGATCAATTCCTCGAAACCGATGATGTCCTCATCTCCGGCAAAGGCTTTCTCAAATTCGCCGGCCTTGAAGGCATTTTCTGCAGGGTAGGCTTTGGCGCGGTATTCCGCCACTTTCGGGGCGCGGATAAAGCGCTCATAACCCAAAATGCAGAGGGTGATCACGACGGCGCAAACCGCGATGATGGTTATCGTTTTCCCGTTTTCCTTGAAGAACTGGTCGGTCTTAGAGACGGCTTCTGCCGCTGCCTGTTCCCGGGCTTTTTCAATGTTTTCTTTAGCCATAACAAGTATTTATTTTAATAGTTTGCGAAACAATCGGGCAAAGGTAGTGTTTTTTTGTATAAAATACAAGTTCCTCAACCGCTGTTTCAACACAGTTTCTTACCCCTGATGCGTGCTGCGCAGCAAGTCGAGCACCGTCTTGACCGGGTTGAAAGTCTCGAGCGGAACCTCTACGAAGAGGGTGTTCCAGTCGCTCATCGCACCGTTCCACAGACCGGGCAGTTCGAGCGCCTTGAGCTCGCTGCCCTCGTAACTCTTGCTGCTGATGAAACCGGCTTCCTCATCCACATACTTGAGCAAGTCGAATTTCTCGCCCTTGTAGTTGTGCAGGCAGCAAATCAAATCCACCGGGTTGAAGTGGGTGGCCTTGAACACGGCCGCTCCCACGGTGTCGGACGCGGAGGCTTCCTTTTCGCCTTTGTTGATTTGCACGCTTTCCAGGATTTGCAGGGAGGTGCTGCCGTCTTTTTCAGCAATGATGAACGGACCGCCGCCCGGTTCGCCCTCGTTGCGCACCATACCGCAGACGCGAATAGGACGGTCGAGTTTGCGGCGCAGCATGGCCACGCGGCTCTCAAAGTCAGGAGTGGCAGGCAGTTCGATGCAGAGGACATTGCGCAGGAAGGCCTCGATTTCAGCACAGAGCGCTTCGTCCGCGCCCTTGTCCAGGGCTTTCAGGTAGCCGAAGATGCGGTCGCGCATTTCCATGCATTTGCCCAGCAGCACTTTCTTGTAGAAGGCGGTGGTGGGCAGCAGACGCTCGCAGGCGACATTGTCGATATTCTTGATGGAAACGACTTCTTCGGGCAGGGCGTTGAGGTTGTAAATCAAGGCGCCGTGACCGGCGGGACGGAACAGCAGTTTGCCTTCTTTGGTGCGGAAAGGCTCGTTCTGGGCATCCACGGCGATGGTATCGGTAGCCTTGTTCTGGTAGGTGAAACGGATGTTGTAATGCACTCCGTAACGTTTCTCATAGGCGCTCTTGACTTCCTCGACCGCTTTCTCGAAAAGGACTTTGTGTTCGGGAGAAATGGTCACGACCAAATTGGCGCTGTCATCGGCACCGCGCATATAGTTCTGCGCCTCCACCAGGTGTTCGGCGATGGCCGTGCGGATTTCTCCGTCAGCATATTTGTGGAATTTCAAAACGCCTTTGGGTTTGCTCCCATAGCCCAGTCCCTTGTCGGTGAGGGTCTTGGAAAGAATGTCCTTCTGGCTCTCCGCCGTGGCTTCCGGCTGGCCGAACAGGGCTTCGTCATAGAAAGCGAAGGACGCGATGTTGCGGACGAAACGGGCGGCCGGTGTATCCTCGGGCAGGGGACCGTTGCCGTTTTCCAGTGTGGAAAGACCGCTGAACAGGTCTTTGAACATACGGGACGCGGCTCCGGAGGCAGGTACGAACTTGCATTTTCCGTTGATTTTCGCATTCTCGTAATAGCGGGTAGCGGCTTCCGCCTCTTCTTTC
>CACZWF010000109.1 GCA_902784785.1 uncultured Bacteroidia bacterium | reverse complement strand
GATCCAGTTGGCGTCCAAATCAGCGGCTACGACAGCGACATATTCTCCTGGGCGCCGGTAAACCGGAACGCTATAGGTGGTCACCGTCGTATGGGCCCCCTCATTATCCACATAGGGTTTGGTCCAGTAACTCTTTTTCCGTTCCAGGGGGATATTGAAGAAATCCATCTGGGTGTAGTCGTGCTCGGCCGATCCCAATTGCATCACTTCTATGGTCCCGTCTTCCCTGCGGACGGCGAAGGGTTCGAACCATTTCCCTTTATCCTTATAAAAATAGGGGGTGAAAGCGACGCCGCTGCTCAGAAAGTCCGGATTGTTCTTGACCAGACGGCGGGTGGTTGTAAAAAAGTCATCGGGGTAGTCGAGGTTCTCATAGGTGACCCAGGCCATATTGTCCATCGTCACCTCTACCTTGGCCAGTTTGTTGCGTATGCACAAGTAGATGGCGTTCATCTCTCTGGAAACCAACTGTTCTACTGTCTGCTGGAGCATATTGTGTGCGGTGTAGAACATTACGCCCATCGTCAGGCCCAGCAGCACGGCTGCCGCGACGATGACGGTCAGCGAGAGGCGGGTGGTTTGCGGTCTTTCTTTCATTGCCATAATGAATAACCGATAAAGTTAGCAATTTTTTTTGATTTTTGTTTGCTTTTTCAAAAATGCTATTTATCTTTGCATCCCGGAACGACGACAATTATGAAAGTCAAGGCTCATATTTCCGGGAATTTCTCCAAGAATAACCGCAAGCAGCAGAACCAGAGCAATAATCTGGTTCCCGTTTGTGTGTGCCTGTTTTCCGCCAGTCGTCGCAGAACACAAAATCAAAGATAAATAGATTATTACGGGATAAAATGAGTAAGGCTGGTTCGAAAGGACCGGCCTTTTTCGTGTAAACCCGGAGCCAAGCGAAATTATGTTTAACCCAATAAAAATGCTTACCAATGAAAAAAATTGAAGCAATCGTGCGTAAGACGCACTTCGAAGAGGTCAAACAGGCGCTCTTCGCGGCCGACATCAACTGGTTCTCTTATTCGGAGGTGAAGGCCATCGGTCAAGACCGGCAAGACCGGATTTACAGGGGTGTGATGTACTCCACGGACATCATCTCCCGCATCGAAATCACCATCATCTGCCGCGAGCAGTTCGTCCAGCCGGCCATCGACGCCATTCTGGCGGCCGCCCATACCGGTGAGGTAGGGGACGGACGGATTTTCGTGAGCCCGGTAGACGACACCTGGTCGATTCGTACGGGCGAGCACGGGGACACCGTTTTGGCGAACAAGAAGTAAAACATTTAAAACAGTAAGCAAAAATGATAACGATTAGTGGTTTGGACACCGTATGGGTCCTTCTGGCTTCTATGCTGGTCTTTTTTATGCAACCTGGATTTGCGCTGGTGGAGGCGGGCTTCACCCGTTCAAAAAACAGCGCCAACATCCTGATGAAAAACTTTGTGGATTTTATGGTAGGCACGGTGCTGTTCTGGATGCTCGGCTTCGCCTTGATGCACGGCAGCGGCAACGGCTTCATCGGCAGTTGGAACCTTTTTGATTTCAGTTTCTATCCCGATACCAACATTCCGAAAGAGTGTTTCCTGATTTTCCAAACGATGTTCTGCGCGACGGCTGCGACCATTGTGTCGGGCGCGATGGCGGAGCGGACCAAATTCTCCACCTATATCGTCATCTCCATCATCATCTCGGTGCTGATTTATCCCATCGAGGGACATTGGGCGTGGGGCGGCGGCTGGCTCAGCCAAATGGGCTTCCACGACTTCGCGGGCTCGGCGGTGGTGCACACCTGCGGCGGCAGCATCGCTTTGGCGGGCGCTATGGTGCTGGGTCCTCGTATCGGGAAATATGCCAAGAACGGTCGTTCGCTGGCCATCCCCGGTCACAACCTTGCCTTGGGCGCGCTGGGTGTGTTCATCCTTTGGATGGGCTGGTTTGGTTTCAACCCCGGTTCGCAACTCGCGGCGGAGGGTACGGTCAACGCCACGGCTATTTCGCACGTGTTCTGTACGACCAACATGGCGGCGGCGACGGCGGGTATCACCACGCTCTTCTTCACTTGGATACTCTATGGTAAACCGTCCTTATCTTTGGTCTGCAACGGCATTCTGGCCGGTTTGGTGGGCATTACGGCCGGGTGTGACCTGGTTTCGATGCCCGGAGCGGCCATCATCGGTGTTTTCTGCGGTCTGGCGATGACGGGTTCCGTCACCCTCTTTGACCACGTGTTCCGCATCGACGACCCGGTCGGCGCCATTTCGGTGCACGGGGTGTGCGGTATCCTCGGGACGCTCGGTGTCGGGCTCTTCGCTACGGACGGCGGCCTTTTCTACGGCGGCGGCTTTCATTTCCTCGGGGTGCAAACGTTGGGTGTGCTCGCCATCATCGCCTGGGCTTTCTGCCTGGGGTGGATCACGATGAAAGTCCTTGACAAGACGATGGGCATCCGCGTCGACCCGCGCATCGAAGAAGAAGGGCTCGATATCTACGAGCACGGCGAAACCGCGTACAACAGTTAGGCCTCTCAACGCTTTCGCACAACTTATTCATAACGCTGAAGGTCCCTCGTTGACGGGGGACCTTCGACAGTGTCGGGAATTTTATCGATACGTTTTTATTCCCGGCAGCAGCGGACGGACAGGCCGGACGCTCTTTTGTCGGGAATGATTATCATGTCACTGCCGAGATATTCATAGTCGATTTGTGCGCAGGCTGAGAATGTTCCGCTTAAGGTGTAAGACCACCAACAACCGACCTCGCCGACATAGTTCAAATCTCCGGAGGTGTTATTCATACAACCGGCACAAGGATACCAGATCGAAGCGGCATTTCCGAATTTTTGGGTGAAATCGATGCCCTTCAAATCCATGTCAAATTCATAGATGGGCTTGCTGGTATCTTTGGCTTTCATCCAAATCGATTGATTGTAGCCCTCTCCACTAGGCACGCACCAGCTGGGAGGGCAGGGATCATAGATGGTTTTGACGGATTTCCACAGATTGTCATTGGCGGTGTTGAGCCAGTCAGCATTGGAAGTCAGGAATGTTTCGGGGTGCTGGGTGGCGTACTCCAGCGTCCCCGTCGTCGCGGTTGAAGCGGTGTGGGAGAACTCCGAAGTGGATTCGGCCCTCCTGAGATCGTTGATGTTAGAACTGCCGATAAAGGGGTCTTTCCGCCCCCATTGGTACAGCAGACCGAGGGCGCCGACAGTGCCGGGCGTGGCGGAGGTGGCTCCCAGGTTGCGGTCCATCATCGTTCCGGCTTCGTTGAAGTAAACCTGCGCGCTGGCTAGGGCATCATAGCCGTTGCAAAGCCAGATATGCCAGGACCAAAGAATCTTGTTGTAAGCGTCCTTGACGGCAATCAGCGCATTGCCATTCTCCAGCGTCTCCGGAGTGGAAAAAGTGACGAAGCCCGTCTCCGTAGAAACCGAGACTTCTGCAATGAGGCTTCCAACGGTAGGCTGGACGCTTGTTCCAAACGATTCCCAAAGAACCGTCGCCAAAGCGACATCTCCGACCGATTCGGTGGAATTGCCTTTGACGGCCTTGAACGAGTAACTTCCCGCCTTCGAAACAATGTAACAGTTGGCCGATCCGGCTGCGGACAAATCGGTGGGGCCGGCCGGAGTCGGGTCAGGAACGGGGGGGGGCAGGAGCATTGTCTTTTTTGCATGAAATCGCACATACGATGCTCACCATTGCCAGCAAAAGAGAAACTTTTTTCATGGTGTTATACATTATTAGATATTTGAAGCAAAGTTAAATAATAATTTTGAAAAACCTTTGCTTTTCTCTCGGCTTGCCCGTATGTTCCCGCTTTGCGGGTAGATACTTCCGCCTCGGAAAAGCAAAATTTTTTTTGCTTTTCTCTCGGCTTGCCCGTATCTTTGTGCGACAAGCAAGACGGTCGTGGAATCGGCCGGTAATATTTATATATATAGTTTAGCTTTCCGATTCTGGAAAGTCGGTATCTACGGTATGGATATTTTATGAACAGGGGTTCCCAAGTGCGGGAATCCGATGTTCATAAACCTGTGCAGATAATGCACAAGTTCAAAATACCGATATGGATAGCAAAAAATTTGCAGAAAAGTATAAAATTCTATATCTTTGTACAAAATAATGAAACGTTATAAGGTTAGACAAGTCATTGAATTACTAGAAAATGATGGATGGAAGATGGTCAGAACACGGGGCGACCACAGACAATTCAAACATTTGAACAAAGCAGGAACAGTTACGGTAAATGGGAAAATGAGCGACAACTTGGATCAGTTTCTTTTGAATAGCATTTGGAAACAAGCCGGTTGGAAATAAAATGAAAAAGATGATGAAACAATTAGATATTTATGTCGATTGGGTGCCGAACAATTTCTCGGCAGCCCCAGTCAATGAGGAAATCGCCTGCGTAGCCACGGGACATACGCTCGCTGATGTTGAAAAGAACATTGTCGATGCTTTGAAGTTTCACGTAGAAGGTTTGATGGAAGACGGTGAATCTGTTCCTGAAGACTTGAAAGGCGAATGGACGCCGGTATTTCATCTCTTGTCCATCCAAACCGGAATTAACGAACAGCAATTGAGCCATTATGCCAACGGACAACGTAAGCCCCGCCCGGCTATGCAGCGCAGAATCCAAGACGGCATCCGTGCTATAGCGATGCAACTCTCCTCCGTCTTTTGAATTTGTCGGCAAAAAAATGAAAAATTTTTGCAAAAAAATTTGTTTGTTTATAAAAAATGTTTAACTTTGCATCCCGGATTGTGGTAACAACGTCAATGATGACTTGGAAAAATAACAAGCAGCAGAATCAGAAGAACCAGAAGAATTCCCGGGGTCTTCGCTTTGCGTGCCTGTTTTCCGCCAGTCATTTGCGGGTGCACAAAAGAAGAGACAATTTCTAAAAAATAGTTCAAAATTAAGGCTGGTTCAGATGAATCAGCCTTTTTTTTGATGTAAAATTACAAAATTATGTGTGGTTTTATAGGTATTTTTGGTAGCAAAGCGCCTGAAAAAGAAATCCGGGAAAAAGCTTTGCGTATGTCAGCCAAGATCCGGCATCGCGGACCCGACTGGAGCGGCGTCTACAGCAGCGCCTCCTGCACATTGGCCCACGAACGGCTGGCCATCGTCGACCCGTTATCGGGAGGACAGCCCTTGTTCTCGCCCGACCGCAAGCAAGTGCTGGCCGTCAACGGCGAGATCTATAACCACCGTGACATCCGCAAACGCCTCGACGGCATTTACCCCTTCGCCACCGGTTCCGACTGCGAGGTCATTCTGGCCCTGTACCGGGAAAAAGGCGCGGACTTCCTCGAAGACATCAGCGGCATTTTCGCGTTTGCCCTCTATGATGAGACGGATGACAGTTATCTGATTGCCCGCGACCCCATCGGCGTGATTCCTTTATATATAGGATACGATGAGGACGGAACGGTCTATGTGGCCAGCGAACTCAAGGCGCTGGAAGGTTTTTGCGAGCGTTACGAGCCTTTCCTGCCCGGACATTGCCTGGACAGCCACGAAGGGAAAATCCGCCGCTGGTACCATCGCGACTGGAAGGACTATGCGGCCGTCGCATCCAAGGCCACGGGCGAAACCGGCGAGTCTGTGAGGGCCGAAGCGAGCCTCACAAGCACAACCGCCGCCCCCGTCGCCGGCAGCGACAGCGCCTTCAAAGCCCGCTGGGCTGACGAAATCGCCCGGGTGCGGACCGCCCTGGAAGCGGCCGTTCAACGCCAGATGATGAGCGACGTCCCTTACGGCGTGCTGCTCTCCGGCGGCCTCGACAGTTCGGTGATTTCCGCCATCGTCGCCAAATACTCCGCCCGCCGCATCGAAACGGAAGGAAAAGACCACGCCTGGTGGCCCCGTCTTCACTCCTTCGCCGTCGGTCTGGAAGGCTCGCCCGACCTGGCCAAAGCGCGGGTGGTGGCTGAACACCTCGGCACCGTCCACCACGAAGTGCATTATACCATCCAAGAAGGCTTGGACGCCCTGCGTGATGTGATTTATCATATTGAAACTTACGATGTGACCACGGTGCGCGCCAGCACGCCGATGTATCTGCTGGCCCGTTTCATCAAGAGCATGGGCATCAAGATGGTGCTGAGCGGAGAAGGCGCGGACGAAATTTTCGGCGGCTACCTCTATTTCCACAAAGCCCCCGACGCGCAGGCTTTCCACGAAGAAACCGTGCGCAAACTCGGCAAACTCCACTTGTACGACTGCCTGCGGGCCAACAAATCGCTGGCTGCTTGGGGCGTGGAAGGCCGCGTGCCTTTTCTTGACAAAGAATTCCTCGATGTCGCGATGTCCCTCGACCCGGCCGTCAAACTCTGCCCCGGCCAGGAAATGGAAAAACGCATTGTCCGCGAAGCCTTTGCCGACCTGCTGCCCGAAAGTGTCGCCTGGCGCCAGAAAGAGCAGTTCAGCGATGGCGTGGGCTACGGCTGGATTGATTCCCTCAAAGAATTGACGGCCAAGGCGGTCAGCGATTCCCAGATGGAGCACGCGGCCCTGCGTTTCCCCATCCACACCCCGATGAACAAAGAAGAATACTACTATCGTTGCATTTTCGAGGAACTGTTCCCGAGCAACAGCGCCGCCCTGAGCGTGCCCAGCGTGCCCAGCGTCGCCTGTTCGAGCGCAGAGGCCCTTGCCTGGGACAAAGCCTTCCAGGGTGTCAACGACCCCAGCGGACGGGCCGTCCGCGACGTGCATCACGATGCTTTGAAATAATATTAATAACACATAAAACCTTACCATTATGAGCAACCTAAGATTTGATGTGGTACAAGATGCTTTCAAGAAGAAAGCCGCCACGGTCCAAACTCCGAAAGAGAGACCCTCCGAGTATTTCGGCTCCCTCGTTTTCAACCGCAGCAACATGCGGAAATACCTGGATGTCGATACCTTCAACCAGTTGGTGGAGTGCATCGACAAGGGCGGTTCCCTGGACCTGGCCATTGCCGACAAAGTTGCCGCCGGTATGAAGACCTGGGCGATGGAGCACGGCGTGACCCACGTCACCCACTGGTTCCAACCCCTTACCGAAGGAACGGCCGAAAAACACGACTCCTTTATGGAGTACGACCACAAAGGCGGTATGATCGAAGCCTTTGAAGGCAAATCGCTCGTGCAACAGGAGCCGGACGCCTCGTCCTTCCCCAGCGGCGGTATCCGCGCCACCTTCGAAGCCCGCGGCTACACGGCCTGGGACCCGACCTCTCCCGTTTTCATCGAGGACGACACCCTCTGCATCCCGACGGTCTTCATTTCCTATACCGGTGAAGCCCTGGACTACAAAACTCCGCTCAAGAAAGCCCTGAAGGCCGTCAGCGACGCCGCCGTGCCCGTCTGCCGCCTCTTCGACCCGAAGGTGGAGAAAGTATTTTCCTACCTCGGTTGGGAGCAGGAATATTTCCTCGTGGATGAGGACCTTTTCGCCGCCCGTCCTGACCTGATGCTCACCGGCCGCACCCTGATGGGCCACTCTTCTTCGAAGAACCAGCAGTTGGACGACCACTATTTCGGCGCCATTCCTTCCCGCGTCGCCGCCTTCATGCGCGATGTCGAGATTGCCGGTTACAAACTGGGCATTCCCCTCAAAACCCGTCACAACGAAGTGGCCCCCAACCAGTTCGAACTCGCTCCCATCTACGGAGAGACCAACCTGGCCAACGACCAGAACCAGATGATTATGAACGTGATGACCCGCATCGCCCGCAAACACGGCTTTGTGGTGCTCTTCCACGAGAAACCCTTCGACGGCATCAATGGTTCCGGCAAGCACAACAACTGGTCGCTCGGTACGGACACCGGCACGCAGTTGCTGGCCCCCGGCAAAGATGCCAAAGGCAACCTGCAATTCGTCACCTTCTTCGTGAACGTGCTCGCTGCCGTGCAGAAGCACAACGCCCTGCTCAAGGCCAGCATCGCTTCCGCGACCAACGCCCACCGGCTCGGTGCCAACGAGGCTCCGCCCGCCATCGTGTCCGCGTTCCTCGGCCAGACGATGACCGATGTCCTCCGCAAGTTGCTGACCGTGCCTTCCGACACCCCCATCGAGATTGCCGGCAAGAAAGGCAAATCCGTCGGACTGGTGGAAATTCCTCAGATTTTCATTGACAACACCGACCGCAACCGCACCTCTCCCTTCGCGTTCACGGGCAACCGTTTCGAGTTCCGTGCCGTGGGTTCGAGCGCCAACTGCGCCAGCGCGATGACCACGCTCAACGCCGCCGTCGCCGAGCAATTGTTGGATTTCAAGGTCGCCGTTGACAAGGAACTGGCCGCCGGAAAAGCCCTGAATGTCGCCATTATGGACACCCTCAAGCCCATCATCGCCTCCATCATCGACACCGTCTGCTTCGACGGCAACGGTTACAGCGAGGCCTGGCAGAAGGAAGCCAAACGCCGCGGCCTGGACACCGAGACCAGCGTGCCCAAGATGTTCAAGAGTTTCACGGAGAAACAATCGGTCGAATTGTTCACCCGCCTCGGCATCTACAGCGAGAAAGAATTGGAAGCCCGCAACGATGTCAAGTGGGAGACCTACACCAAGAAAGTGCAGATTGAGGCGCGCATGACCGCTCGTATGGCCACCAACCACATCATTCCCGCCGGTCTGGAATACCAACGCCGCCTGTTGGAGAATGTGGACCTGATGCGTCAGAACTTCGCCGGCGACGCCGAAGGTTTCCAAACTGATTGGCGACATCGACAGCAAGGTCAAGGCGATGAGCCTGGCCTGCGAGAAAGCCAACGCCATTGCGGACATTTACGAGCAGGCTGAAGCCTACCACGCCATCGCCGAATCGCTCTTCGGCATCCGCAAGGCCATCGACGACCTGGAAGAAATCACCGACAACGACCTGTGGCCCTTGCCTAAGTATCGCGAGATTCTCTTTATCAACTAATTAGGTCTAAAATTTTGTTGCAATCGGACCGGTCTTATGATAGGCCGGTCCGGATAAAAACGGGTAAAAATGAAAAATACAGGACTATACAACCCCGCTTATGAGCACGATGCCTGCGGTGTCGGAATGCTGGTCAGCCTGGAGGGCGACAAGAGTCACCAGTTGGTCGACGACGCCCTGACCGTGCTGGAAAATATGCAGCACCGCGGTGCGGAAGGAGCCGACAACAAGTCCGGCGACGGGGCCGGCATCTTGCTGCAGATTCCCCACGAATTCATCCTTTTGCAAGGAATTCCGGTGCCGGAGCGCCTGAAATACGGCACCGGTCTGGTGTTCCTGCCGAAGGACAAGGCGAAAGGGGAGGCGTATCTGGCCATCATCCGCGAGGAGACCGAGAAAGCCGGGCTGGAACTTTCCCATATCCGCGAGGTGCCTGTGCACTCGGAGATTTTGGGAGAGGCGTCCGGGGCCACCGAACCCCACACGGTCCAGATTTTTGTGACCGGAACCCAGGATGTCTCCCGCTTCGAGACCGAGTTGTACTTGCTCCGCAAGCACATTGAACAGCGCATCAGCGACCGGGATTTCTACATCGTATCCCTGTCCAACCGCGTGATTATTTATAAGGGAATGTTGACTTCCTCCCAGTTGCGGGAATACTATCCCGACCTCGGAAGTCCTTTCTTCACCAGCGCGCTGGCGATGGTCCACTCTCGTTTCAGTACCAACACCTTCCCGACCTGGTCGCTGGCCCAGCCATTCCGTATGATAGCCCACAACGGGGAAATCAACACCATCCGGGGTAACCGGGGCTGGATGGAGGCCCGCGAAAGCGTGCTCTCGTCCGAGGCGCTCGGGGATGTGAAGAATGTGCATCCGATTATCCAGCCGGATATGAGCGACAGCGCCTCCTTCGACAACGCCCTGGAGTTTTTCGTGCGTTCCGGCTTGAGCCTTCCGCACGCGATGGCGATGATGGTCCCGGAATCGTTCAACGAAAAGAACCCCATCGACCGCAGGCTGAAGGATTTCTACGAATATCATTCCATCCTGATGGAGCCGTGGGACGGTCCCGCCGCCCTGCTCTTCACCGACGGCCGCTACGCCGGCGGTATGCTCGACCGCAACGGGTTGCGTCCTTCCCGTTACCTGCTCACCGACAAGATGTTGGTGATGGCCTCCGAGGCGGGCTGCCTGAAGGTGGATGCCGCGCTCGTCAAGGCCAAAGGCCGTCTCCAGCCCGGGAAAATCCTGATGGTGGACAGTGAGACGGGCCGCATCTACAGCAACGACGAAATCAAGAAACAATTGGCCGAAGAACTCCCTTACGGCCAGTGGCTGCAGGAAGGCCGGATTGAACTGGCCAAACTCCACAGCGGCCACAAGGGTGACTACACCATTCCCGATTTCCAGCGCCGGCTGCGGGCTTTCGATTTCACCCGTGAGGATGTCGAGCGGACCATCGTTCCGATGTGCACCACCGCGCAGGAACCTCTCTCTTCTATGGGTAACGACACCCAGTTGGCGGTGCTCTCCGACCGGCCGCAGTTGCTCTTCAACTATTTCCGGCAGCAGTTCGCCCAGGTGACCAACCCGCCCATCGACCCCATCCGCGAGGAATTGGTGATGTCCTTGACTGAATACATCGGCGCCGTGGGCGTGAACATTCTCACGCCGAGCGCGGGCCATTGCAAGATGGTGCGTCTGCCCCAGCCGGTCCTGACCAACACGGAATTGGATATCCTGTGCAACATTCGTTACAAAGGTTTCAATACCGAAAAACTTTCGATGCTCTTCGACCCCGCCGAAGGGGAAGCCGGAATGAAAAAGGCGCTCGACGCGCTCTGCGCCCAAGCCGAGGCCTCGGTGCACGAAGGCATCAACTACATTATTTTGACCGACCGTGGCGTGGACGCCACGCACGCCGCCATCCCTTCGCTGCTCGCGGTTAGCGCCGTGCACCATCATCTGGTGTCGGTCAAAAAACGCGTGCAGACCGCTCTGATTGTGGAAAGCGGTGAAATCCGTGAAGTGATGCACGCGGCCCTGCTGCTGGGCTACGGCGCCAGCGCCATCAACCCTTATATGGCCTTCGCCGTCATCGACGACTTGGTCAAGCAGGGGAAGGTCCAACTCGACGGCCAGACCGCCCGCCACAACTACATCAAGGCGCTCGACAAAGGCCTGCTCAAAATTATGAGCAAGATGGGCATCAGCACCATCCGTTCCTACCGCGGCGCCAAGATTTTCGAAGCCCTCGGTGTAAGCCGCGAACTGCTGTCCCGTTATTTCGGTACGGATTCTTCCACCATCGGCGGCATCCATCTGAAAGATGTGGCCCGCGACGCCATCCGTATGCACGACCAGGGTTATGCCCCGGCCGAGCCGGACGCGTTGCTGCCTTTCGTCGGCCAGTACAATTTCCGCAAAGACGGTATCAAGCACGCCTGGACCCCCGAGGCCATTTCGACCTTGCAACTGGCGACCCGCTTGGGCAGTTACGCCAAATTCAAAGAGTTCACGCGTCTGGTGGACGGCAAGGCCGATCCGCTGTTCCTGCGCGACTATTTCCAATTCCGCAGCAATCCCATTCCCATCGAGGAAGTGGAGCCTCTCGAGAGCATCGTCAAGCGTTTTGTCGGCGCGGCGATGTCCTTCGGCGCGATGAGCAAGGAAGTACACGAAACCATCGCCTTGGCGCTCAACAAACTGGGCGGCCGCAGCAATACGGGCGAGGGCGGTGAGGACAACCGTCGTTTCTATGAGAAAGTGGACGGTGTTTCGCTGTCCAGCGCCATCAAGCAAGTGGCTTCCGGCCGTTTCGGCGTGACCACGGAATACCTGGTCAACGCCCAGGAAATCCAAATCAAAGTGGCCCAGGGCGCCAAGCCCGGAGAAGGCGGTCAGTTGCCCGGCTACAAGGTCAACGAGATTATCGCCAAGACCCGCAACGCCATTCCGGGCATCTCCCTGATTTCCCCTCCGCCCCACCACGATATTTATTCCATCGAGGACCTCGCCCAATTGATTTTCGATCTTAAGAATGTCAATCCTTCCGCCAAAATCAGCGTCAAACTGGTCGCGGAGAGCGGCGTGGGCACCATTGCCGCCGGCGTAGCCAAGGCAAAAGCCGACCTCATCGTCATTTCGGGCGCGGAAGGCGGTACGGGCGCATCCCCGGCCTCTTCCATCCGTTATGCCGGCATTTCTCCGGAAATCGGTCTGTCCGAAACCCAGCAGACCCTCGTGCTCAACGGCTTGCGTCAGCAGGTGGAAGTGCAGGTGGACGGCCAACTCAAGACCGGCCGCGATGTCATCGCGATGGCTTTGCTCGGCGCCGGAGAGTTCGGTTTCGGTACCGCCCAACTCATCG
>CACZWF010000108.1 GCA_902784785.1 uncultured Bacteroidia bacterium | reverse complement strand
CAACGCCATTCTGGGCAAATACAAGAAGAGCGTCAGCGGGTTTATCAAGCGTCCTGTCCTGTCCGGCGCTCTCCTGGTCGCGGCGGCTGTCCTGCTGGTGATTCTGGTGGTGTATTTCTTCCTCCAGAGTTTCAAGGCGACCCTGATTCCTTCCCTGTCCATCATCGTTTCGTTGATGGGTACCTTCGCCATCGTCACCGTCGCAGGCTTTTCGCTGAATATCCTCACGCTCTTTGCTCTGGTGCTGGCCATCGGAACGGTGGTGGATGACGCCATCGTCGTGGTCGAGGCTGTGATGGCCAAGATGGAAAGCGGCATCACCGATGCCAAACGCGCGACCCGGGAGGCGATGAGCGAGGTCTCGGTCGCCGTCATTTCCTGTACACTAGTCTTTATGGCCGTTTTTATCCCTGTGGCCTTTATGCCGGGAACCTCCGGTTCGTTCTTTACGCAGTTCGGTGTCACGCTGGCCTCGGCCGTCGGTCTGTCCTGCGTCTGCGCCTTGACGCTCTGTCCCGCCCTCTGCGCCATTCTGACAACGCCATTCTGGGCAAATACAAGAAGAGCGTCAGCGGGTTTATCAAGCGTCCTGTCCTGTCCGGCGCTCTCCTGGTCGCGGCGGCTGTCCTGCTGGTCTTCTTTATGCGCAATCTGCCCGGCGGACTTGTACCGCAGGAAGACCAGGGTGTCTTCTTTGTCGAGGTCCGCGCTCCGGAGGGAAGCACGCTCCACGAGACGGACAAGATCGTGAAGAAGATCGAGGAAAAAATCAAGAAAATTCCCGAGTTGGAAAGTTATGCCGCCGTCAGCGGCTTCGGTATGATTGCCAACAGTTCAGCCAGTTGCTATGCAACGCTGATCGTCCGTTTGAAAAACTGGAACGACCGGCCCGGGATGAACCACAACATTGAACTGGTATATACCCGTTTCGCGATGGATTGTATGGAAATCAAGAATGCGACGGTCATTCCCTTCCAGATGCCGCAGGTGCCGGGCTACGGTACCAGCAGCAGCGTGAGTCTCGTGCTGCAGGATACCAAAGACCGTCCGATGTCGGAGTTCAACGAGGACGCCACCCGTTTCCTGGCCAAGTTGAACGAACGGCCGGAAATTATGATGGGCCTGTCCACTTATTCCGAGCGCTTCCCGAAATATCAGGTCAGTGTCGATGCGACCCAGTGCGACCGTTCCGGCGTCTCTCCGGCGGATGTACTCAATACCCTCGGCGCCTATTGCGGCGCCTCGTATGTAGGCAATTACAACCAGTTCGGCAAGGTCTATCGTATTATGGCCAACGCCTCTCCCGAGTACAGGCTCGACCCTTCGTCGCTCAACAATATTTTTGTCCGGGTCCGCGGAGGCAAAATGTCGCCGATTTCGCAGTTTGTTTCCCTGAAAGAAGTCGTGGGCTCCGCATCCGTCGAGCATTTCAACCTCTTCCAGAGCATTACTTGCAGCATTATGACTGCAGGCGGTTTTTCGGAGGGTGACGCGCACAAAGCCATCGCGGAAGTCTTCAAGGAGACGATGCCGTCCGGCTACAGTTACGAGTACAGCGGAATGTCCCGGGAGGTGGAGGAGACCAGCGGTTCCAATGCTACGGCGCTCATCTATGTGATCTGTGCCATTCTCATCTACTTGATTCTGGCTTCGCTGTACAATTCCTGGTTTACGCCCTGGGCGGTGCTGCTTAGCCTTCCTTTCGGCCTGATGGGCTCGTTCGGAGCCACCTGGGCTGCTGCGGCGCTGATGTTGCCGGGTATGGAGAACAACATTTATTTGCAGACGGGTGTCATTATGCTGATCGGTTTGCTGGCCAAGACCGCCATCCTGATTACGGAGTACGCTTCCGAGCGCCGCGCGCAGGGAATGAGCATCCGGGATGCCGCCTTTGCGGCTTGTGAGGAGCGTCTGCGTCCGATTCTGATGACGGTCGTCACGATGATTGCCGGTATGATTCCGCTGATTATCGCGGGCGGCGCCGGTGCCAACGGCAACCGCGCTTTGGCGTTGGGAGTCACCGCCGGTATGGCCGTGGGTACGCTCGCCTTGTTGTTCGTTGTTCCCGCTTTCTTCATCGTGTTCCAGAAACTGCACGAGCGGTTCCAGGGGGAAGTGAAAAAAGAGATTGTATGATTATGAATACCAAAAATATGCTCGCTGCCGCTATCGTGGGCTTACTGCTCACGAGTTGCGGCATTTACAATAAGTACGAGTCGAAAGGAACGGCGCCCGCCGACGCTTTCGGAACGGATGTGGCGTTGGGAGGCGAAAACTCTTTGGCGGATATCTCCTGGCGGGAGTTCTTTGCCGACCCGATGCTGCAAGATCTCATCGACACGGCGCTGGTGCGCAACACCGACTTGAAATCCGCCCGTCTGGCGATTGAGAAATCGGAGGCTTCGCTCAAGGCGGCCCGGCTGGGTTACCTGCCGTCCTTCAGTTTCGCCCCGCAAGGCGGAGTCGGCAGTTTCAATGGGAGCCCCGCTTCCTGGACCTACAGCCTTCCGCTGCAAATGTCCTGGGATATCGAGATC
The DNA here is from genome assembly GCA_902784785.1 of uncultured Bacteroidia bacterium. Lineage (GTDB taxonomy): Bacteria > Bacteroidota > Bacteroidia > Bacteroidales > UBA932 > Cryptobacteroides. The sequence goes on along the minus strand of CACZWF010000108.1, from coordinate 3,925 downwards.
TTCGGCAACATCACTACGCAGAAACGCAAAGCCGAGGCCCTGATGATGCAGGCCCGCTATCGCGAAGAGAGTGTTCGGGCAAACCTCATCAGCACGGTGGCCCGGCAGTATATGATGCTGCAGGTGCTCGACCGCCAACTTGAAATCCTGACGATGACGGACAGCCTCTGGAATGCCTCTCTGGAGACGCAGAAGGCCCTGTGGGAGAACGGTAAGTCCTACTCTACGGCCGTCAATCAGATGGAGTCTTCCTATATCAATGTCAAGACACAGATAGTGGATGTGCGCCGCAATATCCGGAGTGTGGAGAATTCCCTTTGCCGCCTGCTGGCCATTCCTTCCCGGAACATTCCGCGCAGTCCGTGGGGGAGTTGCGTGCTGCCCGACAATATCGCCTATGGCGTGCCGGCCGGGATGCTCCGGCGCCGCCCCGACATCCGCATTGCCGACTTCGTGATGGCCGAGGCGTTCTACAACACGCAGGAAGCCCGTCAGGCCTTCTATCCCAAACTTTCCCTTTCCGGATTGGTCGGTTGGACCAACAATGCGGGCGGCGTCATCTTCAACCCCGGGGCTTTGCTGCTGAATGCGGCGGCTTCCCTGATGCAACCCATCTTCGCCCGCGGCAAAATCATCGCCAACAAGAAGATTGCCTCGCTCAACGAGGAGGATATGAAGCAGAAGTATGTGCAGACGGTCATCAATGCCGGCAACCAGGTGAACGAAGCCCTGGCCGACTACCAGACCGCCCTTGAAAAGCACGCGTTTTACCATCGTCAGGTGGAGGTGTTGCAAGAGGCATATACCGGCACGCACGCTTTGATGGAAAGCGGCAAGGCCAGTTACATTGAAGTGCTCACCGCGCAGGAGACCTACCTGAACGCGCAACTTAACGAGGCGATGAATCTGTATAAGGGCGCACAGGCTGTGGTTGCTTTGTACATCGCCCTCGGCGGGTCTACCAAGTAAGTTTGATATTTCAAAAAAAAGAGTGTACCTTTGTCTGTTAAAATAAACGATATGGCGACTATTTTTGTATCTTCGATTGGGAAAAAGCTTATCCAGAGCATTTCCGGCGCATTTTTGATTCTGTTTTTGGCCTTGCACGGAACGATTAACTTTTTCTCGGTGATCGACACGTTCACCGGCAAGTTCGGTTCTCCCAGCGGCCTCTACCAGATGGGTTGTGATTTTATGGCGCTCCCCATCGTGACCATTATGGTTCCGGTGCTGGCGCTCGGTTTTGTGGTTCACATCCTCTGGGGCATGTGGCTGACCTACGGCAATATCAAAGCCCGCGGTGGTCTGACCCGCTATGCCGTGCCCAGCAAGGCGCAGGCTGACAGTTGGTCCGCCAAGAATATGTTTGTGCTCGGTATGCTGGTGTTGCTCGGTATCGCCTGTCACCTGGGTGATTTCTGGGCCAAGATGCAACTCCAAGAGTTCCTTGGGCACGAGGCGGAGAATCCCTATGATCTGTTGACCGGCACTTTCGGTCGCTGGTGGCTGCTTCTCCTCTATATGGCTTGGTTCGCGGTTATTTGGTTGCACCTCAACCACGGTTTCTGGAGCATGTTCCAGACGGTGGGTTGGAACAATATGATCTGGCTCAAACGCCTCAAAGTCATCGGTACCGTTGTCGCCAGTCTGTTGATCTTCCTCTTCGTCGCTACGGCCATCAACGCGTACTTACAGGCAAATCTGTGGATCTAGAAGTCCGGGATATCATCATAGCCATCGACGGCTATTCCTCGACCGGAAAGAGTTCATTTGCCAAACTGATAGCCAAGGAATTGGGTTTCCTTTACTTGGATTCTGGCGCTTTGTACCGGGGCGTTACCTTGCTTGTGCTGGAAAACGGCTGGCATAACGGTGACCGTATCGATACGGACAAACTGGCGCCCGCTTTGAATGCGCTTGACCTGCATTTCGAAGACCACGGCAAGGGAGTCAGGACCTATATGGGAGCCCGCTGCATCGAGCGGCAAATCCGTTCGATGAAAGTGTCCGCCCTGGTCAGCCCGGTGGCGGCGATTCCCGAAGTCCGCCGATATGTGGACCGTCGTTTGCACGAATTGGCGCGTAACCGTCGCGTGGTGATGGACGGCCGGGATATCGGGACGACCGTTTTTCCCGACGCCGAACTCAAAATCTTTATGACGGCGGACAAGAAGGTCCGGGCGCAGCGACGGATGGATGAACTCATTGCCAAAGGAGAACCGGTGGAATTCCAGGAGATTCTGGATAATCTTGAGCAGCGCGACTATATCGATTCTCACCGGGCCGCCTCTCCGCTCCGTCAGGCGCCCGACGCCATTGTGCTCGACAATACGAATATGACGTTCGAACAGCAGATGGACTGGCTGGAGGGTATTCTCAAAGAGCGTTTTGCCCGATGAGACTGACGGTGGATATCGATCCTTCGTCCGGTTTTTGCGCCGGTGTCATCAAGGCGATTTCCACCGCTGAACAATATCTTTCCACACACGATAAACTCTATTCGCTGGGGGCTGTCGTTCACAATGACGAGGAACTGGCGCGTCTGAGCGCGATGGGCCTTGAGCGTATCGATCGTCTCTCGGACCTCTCTTCCGCGCCCTCGACCGTCATCCCCTCTCGTCATCCCCGACTTGATCATCGACTGCACCTGTCCCGTAGTGATTCGACTGCAGAAAAGCATACGAGAGGCTTGGGAGCGGCTCGAACCCAAGCAGGGGACGCTGTTGATTTTCGGGAAAAAGGGTCACGCAGAAGTGCTGGGACTGCTCGGCCAGACCGACGGCAAGGCTTTGATTGTCGAGAATGCGGCGCAACTGGAGGACCTGGAAATCCCCTCGGATCGCGACGTGGAAATCTTTTCCCAGACCACCAAAAGCCCGGTCGAGTACGCCGCCCTTTGTCAAAAATTACGTGAAAGGGTGGGGGAAGGCCGCCTGACGGTGCACGATACCATCTGCAAACAGGTGTCTTCCCGCCATAAATCGCTCGCGGACTTTGCTATTTCGCACGATATTATTATCTTTGTGTCCGGAAAATCCTCTTCCAACGGGAAGGTCCTGTTCGACCTGTGTCGTTCGTACAATCCCCGGTGTTACGCCCTTTCGTCCGGCAGCGGCTTGGAGGCAAGCTGGTTCCGCGAGGGAGACCGCGTGGGGGTATGCGGGGCGACTTCCACTCCCAAATGGTTGTTGGAGAATATTAAAAATGAGATTTTAACTAATAACTATTAATTATATGGCAACAACAGCTGATTTTAAGAACGGACTTTATCTGAACTACAACGGCAAACCTTGCTCGATTGTGTGGTTCCAGCACGTCAAACCCGGCAAAGGCCCCGCTTTTGTCAAGACCAAATTGCGCAACCTCGAGAACGGCCGCATCCTGGAGAACACCTTCACGGCCGGTGCCCGCATCGACGTCATTGCCGTCGAGCGTCGTCCCTACCAGTTCCTGTACAAGGATGAGGACGGGTTCAACTTCATGCACGAAGAGACTTACGAGCAGATTCACCTCGACACCGACGTCGTGGAGAACGCCGACCTGATGAAAGAAGGCCAGCATGTGGAAATGATGTTCTGGGTGGACGGTGAGGAGGAGAAATGCCTCACTTGCGAGCTTCCTACCTATGTGGAAATGGAAGTGACCTACACCGAGCCTGCCGTCAAGGGCGACACCGCCTCCACCTCCGCCCTCAAGGAGGCTACGATCGAGACCGGCGCCATCATCATGGTTCCCCTCTTCATCCAGCAGGGCGAGCGCATCACGGTCAACACCCAGGACCGCTCCTACGGCCAGCGCGTGAAATAAGAACTAAAAATTACATTATAAGAGGTCGACTAAAAAGGGTCGGCCTCTTTTTGTTTTCGCCAGGCTCCGCTGCGGCGGCAGCTTGCCTCTTCGAGGACTCCGCTCACTTCGTTCGCTT
>CACZWF010000107.1 GCA_902784785.1 uncultured Bacteroidia bacterium | reverse complement strand
TTCCCCGTACAATTGGTGCGAATCTGCCGTGTAGGAGATCATACAAGAACCGTCGGCGCTCGCTCCCTTCGTCACAATCACGTTCGAGCACGCCTCCGCCCGCTGCCCCATAACCACCAGCAGCAGTACTACGATGAGTATTGACAATATTTTCTTCATAATTCTATAACGAATTTCTCTTGAAACCAAGCGTAATCCTCCGCGGAAGCGCCGGGGAAATCCTCCGCCTGAAGCCAGGACTGGACTTTCCAACTGCGGATACTCCCGGGCGAGAGTCGGAACCGCCCGCAGGCCGCTGCGATTTCCGGATTGATGTCTCCGCCTTTGAGTAGGAGTACGCTTTCGCGATACTTGCCCTTCACCCAGGGGAGGAAGTCCTCCAATGAGGCGACCGCCCGTGACACGACAAAATCAAATTCTCCCGGCAGGCTTTCAGCCCTGGCTTGGACGACCGTCACATTTTCCAGCCCCAGACTTTCGGCGATGCTGCGGGCGACCAGGGTCTTTTTCCCGATGGAATCACAGAGGGTGAAACGGCTTTCGGGGTAGAGGATGGCCAGGGGTATACCCGGGAATCCGCCGCCCGTTCCGACGTCCAGAATTTCCTTTCCGGAAAGGCGGTTTTGGGCGTATCCGGCGATGCTCAGACTATGCAAAAGGTGGTGCGAGAAGATTCCTTCGGTGTCTTTTCGGGAAATCACGTTGATTTTTTCATTCCATTCCCGATACAGGCTTTCGATCGCCTTAAATTGCTCTAATTGCTTGTTTGTTAGCGAAAGAAACTTTTTTGTTATAATCGTCTCAAAGGTCTTGAAGTCCATTTTCTAAGCAATTTCGTCTGACATTTCCATCCATTTCTTGAGTTTGAGCGTCGCCCGGCGGCAACGGGTGCGAGCCGTCGTAGAAGGGATGCCCAGCTGCTCTGCAATCTCGTTGAATTGACGTCCTTCTTCCCGCATCGAAAGGATTTTCTGGTCGATCAACTCCAGTTTGGCAAAGTAAGTTTGTTTCTTTTCCTCCCTTTCTTTTTCCAGAATCTCATCCATCGGATTCTTGCTGTCCTCGTCCTCGATGTCGATGTGATATTCCTCGTCATTTTCATCCCCGCCGGCCAGCGGAAGGGGAGCGCTGGTCGAAGGCTGCTTCTTGCTGTCGTTGATGAAGTCGATGGCGGTGTTGCTGGCGATGGTATATAGCCAGGTCGTGAACGCGCCTTTGGACGCATCGTAGGTATGGAAGCGGGAGAAGGCCTTGGTCATCGTGTCGGAGCAGATGTCGCGGGTCTGCTCGTCGTCAATCTGGGGGAAGTTGCGGGCAATGTACAGCAGGCATCCTTGATAAATGCTGTTGTACAAGCGCAAAAACTCGCTCAGCGTGATTTTTTCCTCTTCCTTGTTTTTCTTTCTTGCCATATCGGTAAGGGATTAGTGTGCTTCGAACCAGTTGACGCCCACGCCGCATTCCACCTCCAGGGGGACGGAAAGCCGTACAATGTTCTCCATGGCGTCCTTCACTCTGGCTTGCAGGGCTTCCACTTCGTCCGGATAGGCGTCAAAGAGCAATTCGTCGTGGATTTGCAGAATCATTTTGCTTTTGAACCCTTCCGTCCGAAGAATTTCGTCCACTTTGATCATTGCCAACTTGATGATGTCGGCGCTGGATCCCTGTATGGGCGCGTTAATGGCGTTTCTTTCGGCCATTCCGCGGGCGGAGGCATTACGGGACTTCAGTTCGGGTAAATAGCGTCTACGGCCAAATATCGTCTGCACATAGCCTTTTTCGGCCGCCTCCTGCTTGGCCTTTTCCATATATTCGGCAATGGAGGGGAAGGTGGCGAAGTAATCGCTGATGAGTTTCTGGGCTTCCGAACGGCTGATTCCCAGGCGTTGGGCGAGTCCGAAGCCGGAAATGCCGTACATAATGCCGAAATTGGCGGTCTTGGCGAGTCGGCGCTGGGTGTCGGTGACCGCCTCGACGGGAATGCCGAAGATTTTGGCGGCCGTGGCCCGGTGCACGTCCTCTCCCGCGTTGAAGGCTTTGCGCAAGTGTTCATCCCCACATAGATGCGCCATGATGCGCAATTCGATCTGGGAATAGTCCGCCGATACGATCAGTCCGTCCGGTCGGTCGGAAATGAAAGCTTTGCGTATGTTCTGGCCCCGTTCCGTCCGGATGGGGATGTTTTGCAGGTTGGGCTTGGAAGAAGAGAGGCGTCCTGTTGCTGTAAGCGCTTGATTGAAAGTGGTGTGAATGCGTCCGTCTTTAGCAGAGATAAAACTGGGAAGCGGCTCGATGTACGAGGAAAGCAGCTTCTTGACGGCCCGGAATTCGAGGATTTCATTGATGACGGGGAACTTGTCCGCGTATTGGCTGAGGGTCTCTTCGTCGGTCGGGTAACTGTAGCGTCCGTTGCTGGGACGTGCCTTGGGGTTGATTTTAACCTTTTCGTACAACACGAGGGCCACTTGCTTGGGGGAGGCGCAGTTCAGTTCGGGCTCTCCGGTCATTTCCCGGGCCTTCTGTTCGTGCCGGACGGCTTCTTCGCGCAATTCCTGCGCAAACGCCTGCAGGGGGCCGAGTTCTACTTTCACACCGGTACGCTCCATATCCGCCAGAACGGGGACAAGCGGCTCTTCGATATCGTTGTAGAGGGCTTCGCACTGGTTTTCTGCGAGCGCCTGCTGCATTTTTTCTTTCAAGAGCAAACTGACGACGGCTTCCAGGCTCAGCCTTTTTTCCCGGGAGGCTCCTTCGCTCTCTTCTTCGGCGAAAAGATCTCCGGTCTGGGCTTCGGGCTGGTCCTGCAGGTCAATTCCCAGGTATTCCAGGCTCAAGATATCCACCTTATGGCTTCTTTCCGGGTTGATGAGGTAGTGCATCAACTCGATGTCGTAGAGCTTTCCGGAGATGGTCAATCCCTCGTGCATCAAGGCTTTCAAGTCGAATCCGGCCACGGCCACCGCCGGGTCGGCTAGCAAAGCGGACAGGGGAGCGGGCAATTCGATGCCGACCTCGGCCGCCTGCAGCAGGGTTTCAGAATCGTCCTTTTGCGGGATAAAGCAGCATAGGGTACCCTTGGGAGTGGTAGTGGCAAAGGCCAAACCGCTGTCCGCCGAACCTGCCACGGCTACCAGGCCCGTTTTTCGTGCTTCCGTTGCCAGGGAGCCCGCATCTATGGTCGTATAGGAGGCATCCACTTCCTGGGAACGGCAGATTTGCTCATCCGCGTGTATGTGGCAGATGTGTTTCTTGAGCGAATGAAACTCGTATTCGTCGAATAATGCGACGATTTCCGGGTCATAGCGGTCGGTCACTTTCATTTGCTCGAAGTCGAGCTTGACAGGAACGTCCGTCTTGATGGTGACGAGCTGGTGGCTGAGTTCGATATGGCCCCGGGCCTGCTCGAAGAGCTCTCTCTGTCGGGGTGTCAGCTCATCCAAGTGGGCATAGATGTTTTCTACTGAACCATAGTTTTTCAATAGTTTAGATGCTCCCACTTCACCAACTCCTTTAACTCCGGGGACATTGTCGGATGCGTCTCCGCAAATGGTCAGAATCTCGATGACCTGGGATGGAGAGTCGATGCCGTACTTCTCGCAGACCTCGCGGACGCCCAGGATTTCGTCATCATTTCCTTTCTTGCCCGGTTTGTATTGGAAAATCTTCGGACTGATGAGTTGGCCGTAGTCTTTGTCGGGGGTGACCAGATAGACGGTGAATCCCTCTTTTTCCGCCGCTTTGGCGATCGTGCCGGCCACGTCGTCCGCTTCATAGCCCTTTTCCATCAATACGGGAATGCGCAGGGCCGTGCAAATCTTGCAGAGGGGCTCCAGCGCGTCGATGACCAATTGCGGGGTTTCTCCCCGGTTGGCCTTGTATTCGGGGTACAGCTCGTTGCGGAAGGTGCCCCCGGCCGGATCGAAGCACATCACCATATAGTCCGGCTGGCGTTTGGCCCGCAGTTCGAACAGGTATTTGGTAAATCCGAACAAGATGGATGTGTCCATGCCCCTGCTGGTGATCATCGGTCTTCCGAGCAGGGCGTAGTACATTTTGAAAACGAGGGCGTGTCCGTCGATGATATACAGGTTCTTATCGGTCATGGTCGCTATCGGGCTTAGGGTATTATGCTTTTAATGTTTGGGGGAATGGGACTTCCGCAAATAGTCGGCGGTGAATCCTTTGCCGGAGCGGAGCATTTCCTCCACCGTCCCGGCGAATACCAGTTCTCCGCCTTTGTCGCCCGCTTCCGGGCCCAGGTCGATGAGGTAGTCGGCGGACTTGATGACGATGGGGTTGTGTTCCACCACGATGATGCTGTGTCCCTTTTCCAGCAGGCGGTCAAAGCTGATCAGCAGTTTGTCGATGTCGAAGAAGTGCAGCCCCGTCGTTGGCTCGTCAAAGATGAAAAGAATGTGTTGCTTCTTTTCGTTTTCTTCTCCTGTAATAGAAAGGAAATAAGCGAGTTTGAGCCGCTGACTTTCACCACCGCTGAAGGTGCTGCTCTGCTGTCCCAGTTTGATGTAGGAGAGGCCCACGTCCACCAATGGCTGCAGTCTTCGGGCGATGCGCTGGGCCAGATCGTCCTTGTCGGCTTTGAAAAAGGCGATGGCTTCCTCCACGCTCATATTGAGGATGTCGTCCACGTTCTTTTCGCGGTATCGCACTTCCAGAATGTCCGGTTTGAAGCGTTTTCCGCCGCAACTCTCGCAGACCATCGTGACGTCCGACATAAATTGCATGCTGATTCTCACAAAGCCGTCGCCCTGGCACTCGGGGCAGCGTCCGCCTTCCTGGTTGAAGGAGAAATGCGAAGGGGTGAAGCCGTTGATTTTCGCGTAGGGTTGCAGGGAAAGCAGTTTCCGGATGTCGTCATAGACTTTGAGGGCCGTGACGGCATTGGAACGGCTGCTCTTTCCGAAGGGGGACTGGTCGACATATTCCACCCGTGTGATGCGCTCCACAGGGCCTTCCAGTCCGCGGAAGGTGCCGGGGAGTTCACCGCTTTCGTTGATGCGGCGTTGCAGCGCAGGGTACAGAATATCGCCCACCAGGCTCGATTTACCGCTGCCGCTGACTCCGGTGACGACCGTCAGACAGCCCAGCGGGAACG
>CACZWF010000106.1 GCA_902784785.1 uncultured Bacteroidia bacterium | reverse complement strand
GTTCTCTGTCTCGTCAACATACTCCGTGAGACGGGTCGTCGTCACGAGCAGAGCCTGCTCGAACGCTACCTCCGTCGGGGAAGACAGAGGGGAACTGTAGGTCCTTTTCATTTGGTTCCGATGTTTCATTTGTCTGTTATTTTGTTTTCGTATATTTTCTGCATAAATTTGTGTATCAACAGGTTATGAGCCCCTACGCATAATGCCTGTTATGCGAAGTGCACATGAATCGCCCGCTCATACCCGTTTCTACACAATATTCAACTGACAAAATTACTGCTTTTAAAGTTTTCTTGCAAGAAAATTTGTAAAAAATGACCGATTTCTCTTTGTTAAAAAATTTTATACACCTCTTTCATCTTCACGCACTTGCGTGCGATAATACCCTGGATTTCCGGCTCTGAACACGCTCCATTGCGTACTCTTGTCAATCCTACACCTTAATTATATAAAGGAAACGATCTTCCGGTAGGCCTCCGGACGCCCTTTGCGAGCCTTTGGTCGACAGGTCGTCGTATTGGTCATTATTTGATCGCCGTGACGCGCGATTGCAAATTGGCCGTTTTTTAGCAGTTTTCCCTTTCTTTTGAGCCTTTCAAAATTGGGGTTCGAGTGCAATTTCAAATACCGTTCATAATGTATCATCCTTGGAGCAAGGCGTTTAGGCCGAAATCGCGTTCTAGGCGCCTCCAGTGGGCACTTTAGCGGATTAGCGAAAGCGTGGTCTATTTTTAATAATTTTTTTTAAGAATTTTTTGAAATTCCTGAGCTACCTTTGCATCGCTAATAATATTTTTATGAAACGAAACGAGACAAAGCGAAATTACGACGCTCCTCGGTCGGTTCCGACGGATGTGGCGATCGAAAAAGCGCTGCTGGTATCAACAGCACGCCTGCTCCTGCAGGTGGATGAAACGCGAAACATCAATGCCGAAGTCACCGGCGCCGACCAGCCCGGCGGCGAAATGTATTTCGAATACTAACAGAGCCTACCTATGAGAAAGCAAGCATACCTGGCGGCGCTGGCCGCCGTCACCCTGGTTTCCTGCCAGCAGGAACAGTCTTTCCGGGGAGGATCCGCTGACAGAAATGAGATTGCCTTTACCCTTCAGGGCGCTGAGACTCGCTCCGAGGGCGTCAGCCCCGAGAAACAGGGAGTGTCCATCCCGCTCGGCACAGTGAACGATCTCAACCTCTTCCTGGAAGAAACGATTGTGGACCTTGATTCCAACGCCCCGGAAACCCGGGGTACGCCTGTCTATACGGAGAATGTCGGTTACCTTTATAAGGACCAGCTGGGTGTCCATACGGACGCTGCCGGCGGTGTCGACGCCTCCTACGCACGCCTGGACGATAAACCGAGCGCCGACGGCTGGGCCTACCAGCACCGCTATGACGTGAATATCTGGGAGGACGAGACGACCGACGTCCAGTTCTACCTTTATATGCCTGCGAACATGACGGCCAACGGCGTGAGCAACCTGAGCTACAACGCAGGCGTGGTGACTGCGAGCTACACCTCTCCCACCACCGCGGCCGCGCAGCAAGACATCATCTTCGGCGGCATCAAGATGAACCATAAGCAGTATCTGGGCAAATATTACCCGCAGGGCGCTCCGGTCAAGCTGTACCACGCGCTCACGGGCATCAAGTTCGCCATCAAGAACACGACGGCCGAACTGGCCAACATCCAGATCCACAAGATCTCCTTCATCGGCCTGAAGAACACCGGCACCCTCACCTTCACGAGCCCCAGCACGGTGGCTTGGAGCAACCTGGATGTCACGAAAGTCGAAACCCCCGTCGGGGAAGGCGATGAAGCCACGACCGTCCAGGTGCCGAACACCATCTACCAGACCTACCAGGAGGGCGATCTGGTCACCTATGACGCCACGACCCACGCCGGCAACAACTTCGCCAACTCCTTCTTCGGCGCCGGCGTCAGCCAGAACCTGAACAAGGCCGATGCCTCCTATACTTTCTGGCTCATTCCCCAGGGCACGGAGGATTCCAGCGCCATCCTCAAGATCGAATATACGATGAACGAAAAGGATGAGACCATGGAGATTCCTCTCACCAGCCTCCACGCCTCCAACTGGCAGGCCGGCCAGCTCCGTACCTATACCTTCAAGCTGGACGAGGTGAACGTGAAGATCTCCGATACGGTCACGATTCCTCAAAGCGCCACCCCGGAAAATGGTTTTAAGGGTGCCACTAAGACCGGTGTCACCATCACGAACACGGGCAACACCAAGGCGTTCATCCGCGCCGCTATCGTGGGCCAGTGGCTCGACAAGAACAACAACCCCGTCTTCGGTTTTACCGACGAGATCAACAAGTTGTACGTGGTCGAGAGCTGGTATGAAGACCAGTTCGTGAACAAAGAGCGCAAACATGGATTTTTCGTGGGCCTTCCGGGGTACAGCAAGACCGGAGGCGACAATCCGCTCAATGGTTGGCAGTTATGCGAAGACGGCTACTATTATTATACCAGCGTGGTCGCCCCTGGCGCCGCTACCGGTTCCGCGCTCTTCACGTCCTATGAAACAGCGATAGTCCCTGGGGCTGCGATAGCCGGTGATGAAATGGATGCGGAAGAAATGCACTTCGAACTGGAGATTGCCACGCAGGCCATCTCGGCCGTCAAGCTCGATGGTACCGAATATACTTGGACCGAAGCTTGGTATCGCGCCCTCGGCGAAACGCCTGTCATCAAATCTGCAAATTAAGGAGGAAACACAATGAAACAGTTATATAGCATCATTCTCACCGCCACGGCGCTGCTCGCCATTTCTCCGATGGCCGGCGCCCAGAACAGAGATGCCACATACGGGGAATACTCCATCAACGGACAGATCAAAGATCACAAGTATGGAACGATTCTCGACTGGCCCAAGGACAACGGCGTCCATATCGACGACGGCGCCAGCTTCGGATACAGCAAGAACATCTCCTCGCCTCAGTCGGACGGTACCTATTGGATCAAGTTGGAGTCTTTCGCAACGGGTGACGCCACCTTTGTCCAGACTTCCGTTCCTGCGGACATCGTGCTGGTACTGGACATTTCGAGTTCCATGTGCAGCTACAGAGGTTCCGACATGGGCTATTTCCTGGATGTCAATTATGTGTTCAACCACATAAACTCGTCCAATGGTGCCGGCGAGGCCAAACCTTTCTCGTACAAATACATCAACACCTACAAGAACGATCTCTATTATCTGGCCCCGGGCGCTGAGAACAATGCCGCCAACCGGAAGCAGATCGGTACAGAGACCACTGGAGGTGGTAACAACACGAGGTATTACCTTTATTACACAGACGGTGGTACCAAGTACTACCTTAATCCCAATGGCACCGTAGCCGGCACCGACCGGCCCTCCGGAGTTACAGGTAACACCACCACTCTTTACACTGGCACTCTCATCCACTATCGTCAGAAGGAGAGAATTGATGCGTTAAAAACCGCCGTCAACGCTTTCATCGACGTGATCGACCACAATGACCAGTACGAGGATTCAACCAATGATCACCCGAGGGAGGGAGGTCGCCTGGGCAACCGCATCTCCATCGTCACGTTCGCCGGCACCGCTTCTGTGGTGAATGCCCTGAATGTGGGAGACCTGGGAAGTGGGAAGGCTGCCGAACTGAAAGACAAAGTGAATAAGATTGTCCTGGCAGGCAGTACCCGTCAGGATCGGGGACTCGAGCAAGCCAACTCGCAGTTTGGGTCTTATGCCCAGGCCGGATCTACCAGGACGGTCGTGCTTTTCACCGATGGTGAGCCCTATTATTCGAACACAAGCACGACTACGCTTTATAATAATGGCATCACCCAGGCGAAGAAGGCAAAGACCGCGGACAATCCCACGACCTCTACCGTCGAGGGGTATGGCGCCACGGTGTTCACGGTGGGATTGTTCTCCTCGACCCATGGTGAGAATTCCGACGTCTGGAAGTTCATGAATTATATGTCTTCCAACGCCCCCAGCGCCGAGAGCATGAGTTCTCCCGGAAGCGATTTCGACAAGAATCTGAAATTCTACAAGGATGCGACCAGCGACACGGTAGACCTGACGGCCGTATTCAAGGAAATCGCCGAGCAGTCCGGCGGTTCCTCCACGGCCCTCAGCGCCGCGTCAGCGAACGTGGACGTCGTCTCCAACAGCTTCATCCTTCCTGATGATACGGATACCGACAACATTTCCAGCGTCGTCAAGCTTTTCTTCGCAAAACTCGAGAAGATCGAGAACGGCGAGTACAAGTTCTACGAGGAATACCTGAAGGGTCATACGCCTGCCGACTATACCTACAAGGTGCTTAATGCCAACGGCACGCCGACCGGAGATCCCATCAAGGTGGATGCGAACGTCAATGTCACCCTTTCCGGAACCCGGGAAATCAAGGTGAAAGGCTTCGACTACCGCAGCTGCTTCTGCGGCCCGATCTATAAAGACAATTATGATCCGTCCCAGCACACCGCCGCGGAGAATGCGGATCCTGCCAATATCAAGGGCTACCAGGGCTACAAGCTCATCATCATGATCCCCATCAAGATGAATCCCGACGCCGTGGGCGGCCCGAACGTGGCGACGAATGCGAGTGGTTCCGGTATCTTCATCACCGACGGTGACCAGAATGCCCTGGTTCCTTACATCAGCCCTACCGTCAGCCTCCCGGTGAACATCCACATCACGAAGACGGGACTGAGTGACGGCGAGAGCGCCAAGTTCAAGATCGAGAGAGCCATTCTCCCCGAGGATGACGTCAATGTCTCTACCTTGACAGGTTGGCATTATGTCTCCACCGTCTTCGTTACCAAGCGGAAGGGTTCTACCGGAGATCCCATCGTGAAGGTCATCGGATTGCCCGCCAACATTGACGTGACGGAAGGAGAGGGAGAAAGTGCCACGACCGAGCAAAAGAACGTGGTCTACCGGATCACCGAGGAGCCCTGGAGCTGGAGCTATGATCCTCAGACCGCCCCTCAGTACACGAACACGATGAGCATCGTCAATCCTTTCACCTTCGGCAACAAGAAGAAAGACAACATCGACGTCCTCATCCGCCACGCGGACCACGCCCTGCCGGGAGAACATGAACATGACCGAGCCCTGCTGGCCCATGTTGCCGCCGTATTTATCGAAGTAGTGGCGCACGTCGCCGGCGGTGCGGTTGCGGTTGTCGGTCAGCGCCTCCACTACCACGGCCACGCCCGCGGGGCCGTAGCCCTCGTAGATGATCTCTTCGTAGTTG
>CACZWF010000105.1 GCA_902784785.1 uncultured Bacteroidia bacterium | reverse complement strand
CTGCGCTATGTGCTGGACTCGGGGGCGGAAGAACAGGAAAAGAACTACAGCGACCGCATCAATACGGTGCAAACCATGCTGGAAAAAGAATGTGCCAACGTCTCCACCGTCAAAGAACTGCAGACGGCCCATTTCAAGGATGTGCTGGCCGAGACGGCCGAAATGAGCAAATGTGACCTGTCCCTCTACACCCCGTACGGCAGCCTGTTTCTCACCACCATCCCGAACCTGTACGACGAGATGCGCCTCAGTTCACGGATGGACGACAAGACCTACTACGAAATCTGCTATCTCCATCGCCGTTTCTGCCGAAAAGAAAAGAACTTCGAAGGCCTGCAGTATACCGTCATCTCCGCCCCGGTTTTCAACCGTTTCGGAGAAATGATTCTGATGGTGTCCGCCCCCTTCCCCTACACCCGGGACTTCATCTCCGACGCCGTCCCGCACGCCGTGCTGCTGATTGCCGTCTCCCTGCTCCTGCTGATTATCTGCCAGGCCCTGATTTATAAATTCACCGACACGATTTTCGAACCCATCCGCCAAATCAGCGAGAAGATGGAACGCACGGACCTGACCGGGCTGGAGCATATCGAACACGAAGCCGACGACGAGATTGCGGCTCTCATCAAGGCCTACAACCGAATGGTGGATATGATCGAGAGCAGCGCCAAGGTAATGGCCGGGAAAGAAAGGGACAAGGCCTGGAGCGAAATGGCCCGTCAGGTGGCCCACGAGATCAAGAACCCCCTCACCCCGATCAAGCTCGACCTCCAGCGACTGATCCGGCTGAAAGCCAGCGGGAAGCCAGAGTGGGAAACGAAGTTCGACGAACTCTCCCGCGTGATTCTGGAAAATATCGACGTGCTGACCGAGACCGCCAACGACTTCTCCTCCTTTGCCAAACTCTACACCCAGGAGCCGGTGGAATTCGACCTGGACCGCACCCTGGCCGACCAGATTTCCCTGTTCGACAACAAAGAGCATATCGACATCTCGTACATCGGGCTCAAGGACACCGTCATTCACGGGCCCAAGCCCCAGCTCATCCGCGTGGTGGTGAATCTGGTTACCAACAGTGTCCAGTCGATTGAAAATGCGGAAATCGAGAACGGACGGATTCTGGTCTGCCTGCGTAAATCCACCCAAGACGGGATGCTGGACCTGACGGTCGAGGATAACGGACCGGGCGTGGCGGACGAGAACATCGACAAGCTCTTTACGCCCAACTTCACGACGAAGACCGGCGGTGCGGGCATCGGTCTGGCGATGTGCCGCAACATCCTCCAGATGTGCGACGGGACCATCTCCTATAGCCGCTCCTTCAACCTCGGCGGCGCTTGTTTCACCGTAACCCTGCCCCAGCGATGAATAATTATATGTTCCCTACCTCTGTCAAAGAGGTCGAGACCCTCGGCTGCGACTACATCGACATCATCTTCATCACCGGTGACGCCTTCGTCGACCATCCCTCCTTCGGGACGGCCTGCATCGCGCGCTACTTGCAGAAATTCGGCTACCGCGTCGCCATCGTCCCCCAGCCCGGCTGGAAAGACGACCTGCGCGACTTCCGCAAATTGGGCCGTCCACGTCTCTATTTCGCGGTCAACGCGGGGGCGATGGACTCGATGGTCAACCACTACACCGCGGCCAAACGCCTGCGGCACGACGACGCCTACACCCCTGAAGGTCGTTTCGGGGCCCGTCCGGACCGTGCCGTCACCGTCTATACCCAGGCCCTCAAGCGCGTCTGGCCCGATGTGCCAGTGGTGATTGGCGGGGTGGAGGCCTCTCTGCGACGGCTGACGCATTATGATTATTGGGACGACCGCCTGCATCCGTCCATTCTCTGCGAAAGCGGGGCCGACTGGCTCTGCTACGGAATGGGCGAACAAGTGATGCTGGCCCTCACCCGCGCCATCGAGCAGGGGTGGTCGCGCGAGGAAATCGAGACGCTTCCCCAGATTGGGTTCTACAAGGAGGGGGCCGTGCCGGATTCAACTGAACCTATAATCCTGGCCTCTTACGAGACCTGTCTGAAGGACAAGCGGGCTTTCGCGACAAATTTCCATTGGATTGAACGAAACGCCAACGCCTACAAGGCCCGTCCCATCATCGAGGCCGTCGGCAAGGGCTACGTCCGCCTCAACCCGCCCCTTCCGCCCGCCACGACCGAAGAGATGGCCTCCTTCTGGGACCTCCCCTTCACCAAGCGCCCGCATCCCCGTTACAAAGGCAAGCGCATCCCGGCCTACGATATGATCAAGGATAGCATCATCACCCACCGGGGCTGTTTCGGAGGATGCAACTTCTGCACGATTGCCGCCCACCAGGGAAAATTCATCCAATCCCGTTCGGAGGACTCTATTATTAAAGAGGTAGAAGCCCTGGCCGCCATGCCCGAATTCAAGGGAAACATTTCCGACCTGGGCGCTCCGACAGCGAATATGTACGGACTGCGAGGAAAGGACGAAGCGCGGTGCCGGAAGTGCCTGCGCAAATCCTGTCTCTTCCCCAAGCGCTGCGACAATATGGATATTTCGCACGAACGCCTGCTGAAACTTTACGAGCGGGTGTGCGCGGTGGAGGGTGTCCGTCACGCCTATATCGGCAGCGGCATCCGCTACGACCTGTTCCTGGACAAGGATGGATTTCTGGATAAAAGCGGCGCTGCCTATTTGAAGGCGCTGATGCTCCATCATTGCTCCGGCCGCCTGAAAGTAGCCCCCGAGCACACGGAAGACAAGGTCCTGCAAGCGATCGACGACCGCATCAACTCGCAGGCCGGCACCCACGTCGAACTGGTCCCCTACTTCATCTCCTCCCACCCCGGCTGCACCCTGAACGACATGTTCGCCCTGCGCGCCAAACCCGCCCTCAAAGGCATCTGGATGGATCAGGTGCAGGACTTTATGCCCACCCCGATGACCGCCTCGTCCGTGATGTTCTACAGCGGCTTCGTCCCCGATGCGAAACTCACCCCGATTTTCACCGAAAAAGACCCCGAACGCAAAAAGGGGCAGAAAGGAATCTTCTTTCGGCACAAAAAATGAATATAGAAACACATATTAACTATAACAGTATGAAAAGTAACAACTCCCTCGCCGGGCTCTTCATTATGCTCGGACTCGTCATCTCGGGCGCCATGTTCCCGGTTGGCATCAGCAAACTCAAATCCTTCGAGCGTACAGTGGACGTGAAAGGACTCTGTGAAAAAGAAGTGATGGCCGACAAAGTCATCTGGCCTATCAGCCACAAAGCCGTCAGCAACGACTTGAATTCCGTTACGGACATGATCGATTACAACAACCAGGCGATCATCCAATTCCTGAAAAAGAACGGTGTCACGGACGAAGAAATCTCCGTTTCCATCCCCAAAATCATCGACCGCCTCGCCCAGGACTATGTCAGCGACAACCGCGGCTTCCGCTACCTCGGCAAAAGCATCATCACCGTTTACTCGAAAGACGTGGAAAAGATTCTCAAAGTGATGGGCAAGACCGACGCGCTGGTCAAGAAAGGCATCAGCATCAACCAGGAAGAATGGGGACAGGAACCCTCCTTCTTGTATGAGAGCCTCAACGACATCAAACCCGAAATGATTGAAGAAGCCACCGCCAACGCCCGTGCCGCTGCTGATAAATTCGCGAAGGACTCCGGCAGCAACGTGGGTAAAATCAAGACCGCGATGCAAGGCACTTTCTCCATCGAAGACCGCGACAGCTGCACCCCGTACATGAAAAAAGTCCGCGTGGTGACCTATCTCACCTATTATTTGAACAACTAAGCGTTTTCACTAACTCGCTAACTTACAAACAAATAAAGAAAATGCCCCCTTCTAATTGACAGGGGGCATTTTCCATATCTTACTAACTCATAGCAAATTACAAAACACGCTACGTCTCTCTATTGATAAAAAAATTCCGCATTAAACGCTTGCAAATCCAAGAAATAATCTTACCTTTGCAGTCCCAAACGCAAACGAGGGTTTAGCTCAGTTGGTTCAGAGCGCTTGCTTGACAGGCAAGAGGTCACTGGTTCAAATCCAGTAATCCTCACCACCAAGGTCGACGATCACCGTCGACCTTTCTTTTTATCGTATATTTTGTACCTTTGTAAGAAGGATGCGGGAGCGAGAGCGTCGAGGGAGCGTAGGTGAAAAGCGAACCGCATCCTAAAGTAGGAAGTGAAAGAAAAGATTAAAACAAAAAATGGAAGATATGAATAAGTGGATTTTTAGCATATTGGTGGCGGCGCTGCTGGGACTCGCGCAAGCGGCCTATGCCTTGCCCGGGACGCCCGACCGGGAGCAATTGCCCGAACCCGTGTATGACGAGCAACCCGGATATGTGGACCTCTACTGGAAAGCCTGGGACCTCGCCTGGGACCACGTCAAAGAAGACGAAGGGCTGGTCCAAAGCCCGTATATGGACGAAGCCTGGTACTCCCTTACCACCGGAAAAGACGGACGCATCTGGATCTGGGACACCGAATTCATGGCCCTCTTCTGCAAATACGCGCCCCAAGTTTTCCCCGGCATTCAATCCCTGGACAACTTCTACGGCCCTATTCTGGACGGCAAACCCTCCTCCCAAATCATCCACCACCCCGACAACCCCGCCTTCTTCCCCTGGGTCGAATGGGAATACTACAAATTCACCGGGGACCGAGCCCGCATCGACACCCTGATTACGGTCAAGGGGTATCTCCCCCGCTTCTATGACTTCTTCCGCGTCTATCAGGATTTCGAACCCCACACCATCTGGGAATGCTACGACCCCTCCGCCGACAAACCCGCCCTCGACAAAAAAGGCAACCTCGTCCGCAAAGACAACGGATCAATCCTCTGGGTGGATGCTCTCGGAGAACAAGCCCTCGCCGCCCTCTACATCCAGAAACTGGCCGCCGAAGTCGGGAACAAAGAAGTCGAGAAACGCTTCTGCGGAGAATACAAACGCCTATGCGACCTGCTCAACCGCTACTATTGGGACAAACAGGACCACTGCTACTACGACCTCTACGAAAAAGACCGCACGCCCACCCGCATCCTCACCCCGGCCTCCTTCTGGGCGATGCTCGCCCAAGTACCCTCCCGTGCGAATGCGCAGAAAATGGCCCGCTTCGCTTTGAGCGACGAACGCCTCGGCGGAGAACGTCCCTGGAAATCCGTGAGCGCTTCGGACAAGGCATTCGTCAAGGACGGCGGACAATACTGGCGGGGCGGCATCTGGCTCCCCACCGCCTATATGGGCATCAAGGCGTTGGAAGCATCCGGACAACAGGCCCTGGCCGATAAGACCGCCGCCAAACTTCTCCGGCAGATACTGGCCGTCTATCAGGATTTCGAACCCCACACCATCTGGGAATGCTACGACCCCTCCGCCGACAAACCCGCCCTCGACAAAAAAGGCTGGGATGTCTGCAGCAAGGGCAAAGTCGGACTCCGCCGCCTGCGTTTCGACGACATTCAGACCGACCTCGTCTGCGAAAACGGCATAGTGACCGTCCGCAGCAACGCCCCGTACACGCTACTCCTCAACGGCAAGAAAAAGAACATTCCCGCCGGAGAAAGCAGTTTCAAACTGAAATAAATCTACTAAAGATTGTCAAGTCCCATTCGGGAGACCTTCAGACCCAGGAAGTAGAGGATACCGTCCAGACCGGAAGTGGAAATGGCCTGCTCGGCGCCCGCCTTGACCTTGGGTTTGGCGTGGTAAGCGATACCCAGACCGGCCAGATTAATCATCGGGAGGTCGTTGGCTCCGTCGCCCACCGCGACCGTCTGCGCGAGGTTGATATGCTCCACCTGGCAGAGCAGACGCAACAGTTCGGCCTTGCGGCGACCGTCCACTACTTCGCCCAGATAACGGCCCGTCAGTTTGCCGTCCACGATTTCCAATTCGTTGGCATACACATAGTCGAAACCGAACTTCTGCTGGAGATACTGACCGAAATAGGTAAATCCGCCGGACAGGATGGCCGTCTTGTAGCCGATCATCTTCAGCGCCTTCATCAGTCGCTCCAGGCCCTCGTTGAACGGAAGGTTCTCCGCGATTTCCTTCATACAGGACTCGTCCAAACCCTTGAGCAAAGCGACCCGGCGGGTGAAACTCTCCACAAAGTCGATTTCGCCCCGCATCGCGCTCTCCGTGATGGCCCGCACCTGCGCGCCCACGCCGGCCCGCTCCGCCAGTTCGTCGATACACTCCGTTCCGATGAGGGTGGAATCCATATCGAAGCAGATGAGACGGCGGGAACGGCGATAGAGGTCGTCTTTCTGGAATGAGATATCCAGGCCTTCGCGGGACAGACGCAGAAATTCCGCCTGGATGCTCGCTTTCTCCTCATCGTTCAGGTTGCCCCGGATGGAGAGTTCGATACAGGACAGGGTCTGCCGGTCTTCCTCGCGGATGGGCACACGACCTGTCAGACGCTTGATGGCGTCGATGTTGAAACCGTGCTTATAGATAATCTGGCTGACCGTCGCAATCTTGCGGGCGTCGATGGTGCGGCCCAGGATGGTGATGATGTAGCGGTCTTTCCCTTGGCGGCCGCGCCACTGCTCGTAATCCTCTTCGGACACCGGTTTGAAGCGGATATGGACGCCGAGTTCAGAAGATTTGAAGAGCAACTCTTTCATAATGGAGCCGGAGCGGTCCTGCTGCGTCAGGAACAGGATGCCCATCGTCAGCGAATCGTGGATGTTGGCCTGGCCGATGTCCAGCACAAAAGCGTCGTAACGCGCGAGAATGTCCGTCAGGGCGGATGCCAGACCCGGTTTGTCCTGGCCGTAGATATTTACTTGAATGATTTCGAGTTTGTTCTCTTCCATATCTTTTTCTAGTTGAATTATTCGTGTATTTGGATGACGAAAGCGTGGTGGTCCTCGTCAGCCCAGAGGGCTTCGTCCCATTCGGGGGAAAGGAAGTCGCTGCGGCCGTCGAGGGTAAAGGCAAGGTAGCAGATGCGGTAGCCTTGGGCCAGGAAGTGCTTTTCATAGAAGGTCTGGACCTCAAACAGGGCCGGGTCGAGCGCCGGTACGTCACCCCCGACCGGATCGGGGGTCTGTTGGGTCTGCTGCAAGGCGTAGAGGTCGTGCGTGGCGAAGGCCACGGGCAGGCCGTTGGCCAGGCAGAGCGCGTGCGTGTATTCGTAGAGGTAACGGCTGTCCGTCTTGAGGTGGATGACCCCGTCCGAACGGAGGAAGCCGGCGTAACGACTGAGAAAACGCGGCGAAGTGAGGCGTTTCTTCTCGCGGCCGATCTGGGGGTCGGAGAAAGTCAGCCAGATTTCGGAGACCTCACCGGGGGCGAACAAGGAGTTGATGAATTCGATGCGGGTACGCAGGAAGCCGACATTCTTGAGCCCCATCTGCGTGGCCGTCTTGGCGCCTTTCCACATCCTCGCGCCCTTGATATCGATACCGATGTAGTTGATTTCGGGATGGCGGAGAGCCAGGGCGATGGTGTAGTCGCCTTTGCCGCAGCCAAGTTCGAGCACGATGGGATGGTCGTTGTGGAAAAAGTCGCGTCCCCAGTTGCCCTTTAAGGGATGCGCTTGATGCAGCACCTGATCGAGCGAGGGCTGGACGAGGCAGGCGAACGTCTCGTTCTCCGCAAATTTCTGTAATTTCCCTTTACCCATCGTCAGTCGCCCTGCGAGCCATTGCCTCCGTTTCCGCCCTTCTTGTGTTTGCGTTTCTTTTTCTTGCGCGTGGGATCGAAACGGGTGATACTCCCCTCTCCGACCGCCGTCACAAACTCGGGAGTAGCCGGTTCGATGTCGGCTTTGAGGGAGGCCGGTTTTTCGCCGGCACGGTTGAGCCGAATGATTTCCCGGACTTCTTCCGCCGAAAGCGGATAGAGGTCAGCCAGCGAACTCTTGTCGTAGGAGAAATACATGACCTCGCGCAGGATATCCGTCTTCATCAGGAAGGCCTGGCCGTCCTCGAATTCGAGGGGATCGGTCACGCGCGGGATGCGGGTGCGGGCGTCGGCGTAGTTGGCGGTCTCATAATTGAGGCAGCATTTGAGCTTGCCGCACTGCCCGGCGAGTTTCTGGGGGTTCAGGGACAAATCCTGAATCTTGGCCGCCGAAGTGGATATCGACTGGAAGGTGCAGATATAGTTGGAGCAGCACAGTTCGCGTCCGCAAATGCCCAGTCCACCGATGAGGCCGGCTTCCTGACGGGCGCCGATCTGCTTCATCTCCACACGGATCTTGAACTCCTCGGCAAAGCGCTTGATGAGCTGACGGAAGTCCACGCGGTTGTCCGCAATGTAGTAGAAGATGGCCTTGGTGCCGTCTCCCTGGAACTCCACGTCGCCGATTTTCATATCCAGGCCGAGTTCCGCAGCAATCTGACGGGCACGAATCATCGTATCCTGCTCACGCCAGGTGGCTTCCATCCACTTCTCCAAATCGAAAGACTTGGCCTTGCGGTAGATTTTCTTGATATCGGGTGAATCGGGGGCGATTTTCTTGGCGGCCAGCTGGCGCATCACGATGGGGCCTTCCAAGGTGACGATACCCAGGTCGTGGCCGGTCATCGCTTCCACAATCACGAAATCGCCGGACTTGAGGGTCTGGCCGGAGGTGTTGCGGTAGATGCCCTTGCGCGTATTTTTGAAGCGCACTTCGAAGAGGTCCTTGCAGTCGAGCTGACTCACGCCCTGGAGCCAGTCATAGACTTCCAGTTTGCAGCAGCCGGGACGGTATTCCACCTGGGGCTGACTGGAATTCTCACCCGTGACGATACAGCCGCGGGAGCAATCATATCTCTTGGTTTCGTTATCTCTTTCCATAATATATAAGGTCCGGGTCAGGCCCGGGAAATAGTGACACTCATTCGGTCGATCAGGTCCGTAAAAAGTATCTTTTGACTAACATTTCTGTCTATGTAATAGACCGTTTTGTCCAAAAACGGCTGCATGCGGGAAGCAAATTTCGGGGAGACCCGGCCCGCCAGTCTGCGGCACAGTTCCTTGCGGGAAGCCGTCGCATAGGACAGGTCCTCCATCTTCTGCTGAATCAGGAAAATTTTCCGGAGCATCTCGGAGACAAAGATACAAAAAGCTTTTTGTTTTTCGCGGGACGAAAGGGCGGCTACCTGCTCGCCGACGCTCCAGGCATCCACCAGACGGCCGTCCAGCAAGGCGTCCATCAGCTGGGAGAACCATTGCTCGAACTGTTGGGCGTCGTCTCCGCTGCGTAGGGCATAGAGGGCGGCACCGATGCTGCCTCCGCACACCCGCGCCTGCTCTGCCGCAGCGTCACCCTTGGCTTGACCGAGGGTCTGGGCCGAGCCGGCTCCATACCCGAGCGCAGCAAGGGCCGCTGCGACCTCCTCCGGCGAAAGCGGCGGAACCCGCAGGCTCTGGCAACGCGAGAAAATGGTCTGCAACACCTTCTGGGGCTGGTGCGAGATAAACAGGAAAAGCGTCTTCTCGGGCGGTTCTTCCACCAGTTTGAGCAACTTGTTGGCCGCCTCCAGCCGCAAGGTCTCAGGCAGATAGAACAACACGAACTTCCACCCGCCTTCAATCGAAGTGAGCGAGAGGATGCGCGAGAGTTCCTTGGCTTCGGCCACGTTCACATCCCAGGATTTGGTCTCCAGGCCGATGGCCTCCATCAGCTGGGATTCGAGGAAATAAGGATTTTCCGAAGCCAGGGCCCGGAAATCCTCTATATAGACGTCGGAGATAATGTTTTCCGCCTTCGTCTTGCCGCTTTTGCTGCCGGTGTTGGTGGGGAAAACAAAATGCAGGTCGGGATGGATGAGTTTGGCGATGCGGTTGCAGGAAGGGCAATGACCGCAACTGTCCCCGTCGTGCGGGTTTTCGCAGGCGAGATACTGGGCGTAAGCCAGGGCCAGGGCCAGGGCGCCGCAGCCGTCATTCTCATAGAGCAGCATCGCGTGGGCCACCCGACCGGAATCTGCCATCCCGGCCAGTGCCTTTTTGATGGCACCATACCCCGCTATGTCTGCAAATCTCATAATTTCCTGTCTCCTATATAATGGGCCAGAAAGCGCAGGCCTTCTTTCCACTGGCCGTCGGGAAATACGTCCAAAGCCGAAAGAGCCTCGTCCAGAAACCCTTCCAGACGGCGCTGGGCGTAAGCGATGCCGTTGTGTTCGCGCACATAGGCAAGCACTTTTTCACGAATACCAGCCGCCCCTTGCACGATAGCGGCACGCAAGTCCGCCTCACCCTGATGGGCGGCATTCTCGAAGGCCCCCAGCAAAGGCAGGGTGATTTTCTTCTCCACGATGTCCTCACAGGAAGGTTTTCCGGTATTCCATTCGGGCGAATAGTCGAAGATGTCGTCCCGAATCTGGAAAGCCAGGCCGATGTTGCGCGCATAGGTGGCGGCAGCGTTTTTATAGGTCTCATCCGCTTGGACGGAGCAGGCGCCGGACACCGCACAGGTATCAAAGAGCGAAGCGGTCTTGCTGTAAATAATGCGTAGGTAAGCCGACTCGTCCATATCGCCGGATGCCGCTTTTTCCAACTGCAGCATTTCTCCTTCGGCCAGATCCCGGAGCGTCTTGATAAAAATTCGGACCACATCCGCATCAAAGGCATCTCGTCCGACGATGGCATCGACCGCCCGGGAGAGCCAGTAGTCGCCCAGCAGGACGGAGACGTCAGCACCGAAAAGGCTGCGGACGGTGGGACGACCGCGGCGCAGGTCACTGGCGTCGGCCACGTCGAGCTCCGGCAGCGGGGCGAGATGCCCGGTCTCTTTGCCTTCGCACGCACGGGCGACGAGCAGGCAGAGCAAAGGGCGCAACTGCTTGCCCGCATGAGACAACACCTCCTCGTTGAGATGGCGCAGATAAGCCACATCACTGCCCAACTGCCGTTTCAGACAGTCCTGAAAGGAACGCCAGTCCCCTTCGAGCAAGTTTTTGAGCGTCTGCGCATCCATCGATTCTTCCCGGAAATGTGAACTAATAACTCTGCTCGATGTTCCAGACGAAACAACGCAGGCCGAGGGCAGGCGCCGCTTCATCCTTTTCTTTCATCATCGCCAAAATCGGGGCCACCTTGTCGTCCGGCACGAAGGTCAGGACAGCGTCGTTATGGGTGGGCCAGGCGTGGGAACCCTCGTGCGGCTCCCCGTCCACGCTTCCCCTGCCCCGGATGCCGGGCCATTGGGTATAACCCCGCACGCCGGCTTCCTCAATCGCCTCCACAATCTCGCTGTAGTAGGCTTGGTTGTATGTGATAAAAATGGCTTTCATATTCGTAAGTCGTTTGCCGGCTATTTCGCCGCTTTCAGTTTACGCTGTTTCGCATTCTCCTGCCAGGTGGCGAAAGAGGTGTAAATCACCGGAATCAGCACCAGGGTAATCAGGGTGGAAATGGAAAGTCCCCAGGCGACCGTCACACCCAGACCGTTCCACAGTTCGGCGCCTTCGCCGTTGCCGATGGCCATCGGAATCATACCGAGCACGGTGGTCAGGGTGGTCATCAAAATCGGGCGCAGACGGCTGCGGGCGGCGGTCACGACGCTGTCCTTGATGCTCATTCCCCGCTCGCGGCAGAGGATGGTGTAGTCGATGAGCACGATACCGTTCTTCACCACGATACCCATCAGGATAATGATACCGATCATGGCCATCACGCTGATGGCCGTGTTGGAGACAAGACTGCCAATGAGCACGCCGGTGAGGGCGAAAGGAATACTGAACATAATCACGAAGGGGCTCATCAGCGACTCGAACTGGGCCGCCATCACGATGTACACCAGAATCACGATGAGGATGAGGAGGGTGAGCAGGT
>CACZWF010000104.1 GCA_902784785.1 uncultured Bacteroidia bacterium | reverse complement strand
AAGAAAGAGAAGGCTGAAGAGGCTACCGAAAACTGCTGCGAGGAGACCAAATCCGTAGAGGAAGCCACCAAGGACCTGGGCAAGGCCGTTGAGAACGCCGCCAACGAGACCGTTGAAAAAGCCAAAGATGCCACCACCGAGGCCATCGACAAGGCTGCCGAGGCCGCTAAGGAAGCTGTGAAGAACAACTAATTTTTCTAAAGAATACAGGGAAAGACCGACTCCATTCCGGGGGCGGTCTTTTGCGTATTGCCTACATCGAACTTTTCCAAAAGGTGCTTGCGATACCAACAGATGGTTTCCGGGCCTTTTTCAGTTCTCTTGTTATTATCCCTTGTACTCCTCAGACTTGAGCATCCACTCCCGGGCCTTTTCCTTGTCTCCCAGTTTGGCGAAGAGCTCACCAATTTCAAAACTCAAGGGCTCGGGATGGATGTGCGAGTTGCCCGGGTACTTTAAACTGAGTTCATAGCCAGCCATATTCATATCCAGGGCCTGCTGGAACTGGCCCAACTGGCCCAGGGCAAAGCCCACCCAGACGATGTCTTCACCAGCCTCGGCATCATACTCCCCTTTCGTTTCTTTCACAATCCTGACGGCCTCCATGAAATGGGTTATGGCCTTCCGGTAACGCTCCGTCATAATATAAAACGTTCCGGCTTTCCGGTACACCCGACAGGTGTTCTCGTGCAAAGGGCCAAAAACTTTCTTGGTAAGTCTAATCTCCAGCTGCAGCATTTCCTCCCCCCTGGAGACATACGGGTTTTTCAACTGGTAGTTTTCAACGAGAAGAGTAGCATATTCACTCACCAGATTCCTGTAACGCTGGGGGTCTAGAGTAGCCTCATCTGCCGTCTTCAGTGCATCTTCGTACAGCTTGGCAGCCTTTTCCAGCGCTTCACCATAACCGACGCCCTCCTTCTTAAAAGCTTCTTTTGCTTCGTGCCTCAGGATACCAATATATGTGCATGCCTGCTCATAGGCCTCACTTGTATCCGGATAAAAGACAAAGAAGACGGGCCTGGAGCAGCTTTGTACAGGCAGACCCCTGCTATCCAGATATGCATAGATGGAATCTATTTCTGCACGGGTAAAGCCCGGGATACCCTCTATGGTCTCCCTAGTGAACTGGGCAAGATCGGCCAGCACCTGCACATGGTTGATGAAAAGGCGTTCCTTCACGTCGGCCGAAAGGGGCATATCGTCCCGTTTCTCCAGCAGGGAAGGATCGTCCTTAATCTTGGCCCGAAGAGCTGTCTCACAGAGGAACTCCTCCCAGGATTTGGCGGCGCCGTTTTCCTGCCCGGCCTGATACATAGCCCTCAGTTCCTCGTCCGTATTCAATGAACGAAGCCTGAGCACCTGCTCTTCCAGTCAGGGGTTTACAATGAGCCTTTCCATCATTTACTCATTTGATTCTTCGCATCCTCCCAGGAACCAAAGCGCAGCGAGAAGATTCTTCTCACAGGCACGACTATACTCTACACTTTTGATCCAATACTTATAATGACGGAGAGCGGTATATGATAACTTGTCTCTCATCTTTTTGCTCATTTCATGTGGATTCATCCGAAGTGTTTTCCAAAGAGCGACATGCATATGAGCCACTTTATCCACACCTTCATCTTTATGAGATCCTGAATTCTTATATTCGTGACGCGCTCTCATATACTGCTTGGCATTCGCACAAAGATCCACTTCATAAAAGAATGTCGGTTTCCCGCCTTCGTAAATATCGCGAGATGCCCCTAAAAAGGTAATCGAAGGTTGTCCGATACTATTAAGCCAAGTATCCGAAACGCCCAGGCTTTGAGGCATATAATTAAGAACGGCGTCTCGTCTCAAGTATTCTTGACTAAGCGGACTCTCTAAATCATCCATGTCCAGACGGATGGCTACACTGGCCGTAAGCATATATTTGGCTATTGTTCCTGTCTTGTCTCTTTCTGCCAAAAGCAAATATTTCCGATCCTTTTTATTGCCAGTCCCTTCCTCTGACAAAAAGACCAAAGCATTAATTCCAATATGGTTGGACATTTTTGACTTGTTAAGGGGGACCAGGGTATCTCTATTCTCATACACTTCACGAAGAGAAAACTTTCCGTCTATTTTGTAGTCAATGGCGCGATTAGTGAGCAAATGGGCAAGGTACGTACTCCTCGTTGTAACAAGGTGATACACGCCGTCCTTTCCCAATTGACAATCCTGGAGGCGTACAGTGAGAGACGCTTTATGCTTACTGCGGCCATGAGCGGCCATTATTTTGGAATACTGGCTCATAATAAAGCCATCCAATTCAAACTGCTGCTGAGGGTTGTCAACCAAATCCCATGAATTCGCACCCCCAAAAAGCTTTTCAGCGTATACTCTAGCCTTATCAGACGTAGCATTCTTAGAAAGATGACGATTTAAAAGATGATACCAGCCACGGGAAATAAAAAGACGGACCCAATGATAAGCCTTATCGAAAAGAGAGCCCTCAACATCTGTTAGCTTCTCGCTCACTACTTGAGATATATCAAGCTGTTCACCTGGATGAAGGGTAAATACATGCCAGTATTTCTTTTTATACTGCAACCTAAGTTGGTCATCATCATAACAAACTTTCCGTTCATCCTCATGAACACCAAGTTTATTCAAAATGGCCATCACCAAAATGGCACCGGCAACAAAGCCGACGAATGAGGCAAATAGATTTTCACCAAGATTCTGAAAGTTTATCACTGTCAAAATCCAGTACAATAATGAAAGCACTACCGCTACTTGAAGGCAGAATATGAAACGGCTCTTTCTCCAGGCGAAGGAGAAATACCGGAGTATTAAATCTATCATATATTCTCAATTAGTAGTTTATGAATTGCCTCTGTGGTCTTTTCTGAAATGAGCGACGATGGATACAAGCAGTAGAAATTATAGTAGTGCCTGTCTAATCGCTCAATGCTATTGTCAGAGAAAATGGTTTCACCATTCATCGAAACAGACTGTAACGAATGCTGCAGGACATATTCATCATCCCCAATTTGAATGGTGGTTTCTTTGTAATTCCTTCCAGTGAGCCAACTGATGTCTATTTCCACATCAACGTTACCAGCCCAAAGCAAAGCATGTGTTTCTACAGGAATATCCCCATCTTTCTTATGAGTGATCCTTACTGGGGTGACGGTATCCAGGTTGGCCCACAAGGAAAGGACAGAAAGGACATTTACTCCACTATCAATCCAACAACCACCTAAAAACCTGCGAGAAGGGCGAATATGGCCATCTGCGTCTGCATACGGGTCTTCCACTCTAAAATGAATTCGTCTAGCCCCATATACCCTAATACAACGTTTGAACCACAGAATCTCTTGCGAGAACATCCAGTGATAGATCATATTGAAACGATTCTGTCTAAGCATGCTCAGCATTTTCTCGCTATCTTCCTGGTTGGTTGCAAGCGGTTTTTCTACTAAGGCGAAAACGCCATACTCTGAACAAAGTGAAACGAGCAAAGAATGACTGGCCGGAGAAGTTGCTATAACTGCCACCTCTGGTTCGATCTCGGCCAACATCTGCCTTGCATCTTCATAAAATGGCAAATCCGGATAGCACAATCTTGAAACGGCATCGGGATTTTGATCGCAAACCGCGACCAAATCAAACAGAGCCGATTCTCGCAATCCAAGACTATGATGACGAGCTATCGTCCCCAAACCTATTAGTACTGTCTTTTTCTTCATATTATATTTGCCCTCTCACTTGAGCATCTGTTTTTAATACTCCATCTTCACCCAAATTTCCAGCAGTCTGTTGGCAACGGAATAGCTGCCGCCTTCTTTTTTGAGGACGCCCTTCTCATGAAGGACGCGCAAGGCACTTTGAACGGTGCTGGGACTCTTCATGGCGTGTTTTCTGCAAAAATCTATCGATGTAATTTTATCTGATTTCCCATCTTTGGCAACCGCTATCAGCAGTTTTTTCTGCGCATCCGGCATATTGCTCAACTGCTCTTGAAAAGTTCGGGCATACGTCTTGACTACATAAGTTAGCACTTCCGGCAGCATGTCTTCCTTTGCCGTTTCCCCCGGGCGTGTCCAGGCGTAGAGTTCATTCAGCAACCGCTGAACATACCAGGTATGGCCCTCGAACAGGGTATAGATGCCTTTGAAACAGGCATCTTCGATTGATTTGCCAGCCTGTTCAAAATGCCTCCTGGCAAAAGGAAGATAGCTGTCATATTTGATGGGATCCAGATAGAGCAGGGAGCAACTCAGGTAGAAAGGCCCAGACGGATTGTTGAAAATCTTTTCCATCATGCGTCTATCGCTCCCAGAAAAAATGAACCACGTGTGTTTGCACTTCTGGACCCGTGTCCGAAGGAGTTCGATTACATTTTTTTCGGGATATTCGGCAATCTGCTGAAACTCGTCAATGGAAACTAGGCAGGGCGTTTCGCTTCTTTCCAGATAATCAAAAATCTCCTCCAGGGAATCCTGCGGGCGGACGATGTCTCCCAGCGAAAGGTCAAAAACGAATTGTCCGGTAACCGGATCTGCCTTGAATCCGGGCCGAAGGGATCTAACTACGCTCAAGAATGATTTGAGAATCTTTTCTCCTGTACTTTTCAGCGGAGTTGTTATCTCCTTGGCCAGCAAGAGTATCATCTCCTCCAAGCTGGAAGTGGGATACAAATCGATGGAGAAAGTCTTGAAATGCGTCTTTACGAGTTCACGACTGAAAGTATGTGCGATAAGGCCCGACTTCCCCATGCGGCGAGTCGAAATCAATGCCGTATTTCTTCCATTGAGGATATTCTCTTCCAGCATTCGCGTTTCCTCAATTCGGTCACAGAAATACTCCGGGCCACAATAATCGGCGGTAATAAGAAATGGATTCGGTTGAAACATACATCCTGTTTTTGACAAATATAGGGCTTTTTCCGGAATATTCAAACCTCAATTATTTAAAACTAAATAATCTTAATTTAAATACCGCAACCTGTGAAATCAAAACCCTATCTTTCCCTTCTTTCCGTTCCAAATGTACAGTATCCTTCAAAACAAGTCGGGAGAATGATTATACCTCAGGCGACTCTTCATACACCGTAGAATCGAAGCCCGCAAGGGCTTCTTTTCGTTCTACGCAGGTGCCGCACTTGCCGCAGTGCTTTTCCCCACCCTTGTAGCAGGAATAAGTGAGGGAATAGTCTACGCCGATGGCTTTGCCCCGCAGGGCGATATCCCGTTTGGAGATGTTGCAGTAAGGGGAAACCACTTGAACCCCGTTGTAAGTGCCGGCCTTCACGGCAGCGGCAAAAGCGTCTATGAATTCCGGGCGGCAGTCCGGATAGATGGCGTGGTCTCCGCTGTGATTGGCC
>CACZWF010000103.1 GCA_902784785.1 uncultured Bacteroidia bacterium | reverse complement strand
GCCGGTCTTCTATTAAGGAACGATATTTTGAATGATCGATTAATAAGACAAAGGACTTTCGTGCCGAGGGATCGGCGCGGAAGTCCTTTTTTGCATGGGCCTTATTGGAAACGAAAAAATATCAAAAAAGTATAATTTTCTGGCTTGTGATTTTTTGTTTGAGGATTTCTATATTTTGGCAGTTGATATTATCGGTCATCCCGGGAAAAGCGCTGAGAACAGCCTGCCCGCGTCAGGATATGATTACGGCAGGTGGGCAGGCGAGGTGATCGACCAGCTCGGGTTCGACAGAATCAGCTTGTTCGGGGGATCTTTTGGCGGAGTCATTGAGAGAGCGGAGAAGATCATTCCGAATTGCACAACATACCTTCTTCGCGGCCGGGGACACATGCATTACAGGTACATCATATCCTCTTGACTAGATTGACAGTGTATTAAGCACTATGTGGCGACCAATTATTGACCAAAAAAGTTTTGGTAAAACAATATAGTACATACAATATGTATATATATATTGTTCAATTTTTACGCCTGATGGGCAGTTCCACGTACTGGATTTTGGCTTCGATTCCTATGCGGCGGCCTGCGCCAACAACCTGCAGGCGGCGAACTCCGCGACATTCTCCGCGATGTCCAAAAGGCGGCGAACTCCGCGACATTCTCCGCGATGTCCAAAAAGATCACGAAAATCGACAACTTCGGGGGCAACAACAAGTCGGAAGGCTACACCAATATGGTGGATTACGGCGGTCTTTTGACAGCCTGCGCGGATTACACGACGGGCAGCCAGGAGGCGCTCGCGGCTCTGAGGGACTGTGTGGTATATTCCGTGCACGGTTCGGACCACCCTAATGCTTCGGGGCTGGCTATCTATTATCCATTGGAAGTGCAGACACAGGCGGAACTAAAGACCTTTGAGAGCGTCTGCCTGAGCCCTTACTACCTCTCCTACGTGGATAAGAGAACGCAGGGCTTTGTCAGCGCGGGCGAAGACTACGAATACGATGACGACACGTGGTTCCCCGGCGGATTTTGGTCCTGGCTGACGGACTACGACGAGGACGAAGACGGCGATTACGAGTACGAGGAGGACGATGACGATTACTGGTCCTATCTCGGAGAAAGCGGAGATACGGGACAGAGCCCTTACATCACGTTCTACGAGGAACCCCAGGTCGATGATGACGGCATATACTATTTTATCCTGGATGACGAGGGATATGAGAACACCGCGGATGTGATCGCGTACGTGTACACGCTGACGGAAGACGGCGAGGGCTACATAGAGATCGGAGAGACCTACGACCTGGAGGCGGACTGGGACGAGGGATATTTTGCCGACGCATTTGACGGATACTGGCTGTCCCTGCCGGACGGACAGAACCTGGCGACATACATCGTCGATACGACGGACGACTACATCATCTACAGCTCGCCGATCCTCCTCAACGACGAGGAGACGAACTTGAGGATCCGGCAGACATACGACGGGGCAATTACGGTGGAAGGCGCCTGGGACGGCATCGGCAACAACGGCATCTCTTCCAGGAACATTGTCAAAATAGGAACCGGAGACACGATTATCCCCGTGTATTACAGTTATGACTGGGATGACGAGGAGGATGTGTATTACGGAGAGGAATATGATGTGGAAGGAAAGCTCAGGGTTGATTATTCGCTGCTGCTTGAGGGCGAGTACCTCTATTCGTTCTGCATCGACGACATCTACGGCGATTATTATATGACCGATCCGGTCGCCTTCTATGTGGACGCGGACGGAGAGGTGATGTTCGGGTATTGAACCTGACCTGAGAAACTTAGGAGCAGCCCATCGGGCCTGCTGATCAATAAATGAGACAAAGGACTTTCGTGCCGAGGGATCGGCGCGGAAGTCCTTTTTTTTGTGTGCATGGGACTAATTAGGGCATGCTGAACGGTGGTCACACCAGCGCCCAGCACCCCGATATTACATCTGTTGTTAGCTGTCTGCCTGTCGGATATGGCCGAATGATGCAGACTTCCAAAAATGCAGACAACAATGAAACACCCTGCTTCATCAGCTTTTCCATGTTCAGGATGAAGATATCCATCCCGATCATAGAACCTGCTGTTACCTGAAGCTTGGCCATGATCAATGCAAGTCCGAGCTTGCGTTTTCCGTTTCCAAACTTACCTTCGACGGCGTTGCGTTCTCCGATCTCCTTCAGCTCCTGACGGATATCTGATACGTGATCCTTACCCGGACGTCCAAGTTTCGGACCTGACAGGCGGATGCTATGGCTCTTGCAGAATTCCCGGTTGCTCTTGCTCCTGTAGATCTTGTCTGCAAGGACGCGTTCGGGATAGCAGCCGAACCGCTTCCGATACAGTTCAACAATGCGTTTAAACTCGGATGCTTCACCTTCGTTGTAAGCATCGAAGGTGAACCGGTCGATGAAGGTATAGCCGTTGACAACACTGACTGAGATCTTCGCGCCAAATTCCGTAGGGGCTTTTGATTTTCCTCTTACGATCGGCCTGACCCATGGCTGCGAAAGGCTTACGATACGGTCCGCGATGTGGTGGGTCTTTGTGTCCAGCATTTCCTTCTGCTGGTCATAGAACACTACGATCGTCAGGAGACGTTCACGCTGTACACGGAACAGGCAGTCCAGTCCGTACTCGGCGGCATAGTCCTCGATATAGTCGAGGTTGCGGCGGATACACCCGAGCTGGTACCGGAGCTCTTTCCGGATCTTCTTCATTGACTTTTTACGGCGTTTGTTGAGCTTAAGGAACCTCCGGCGTGCGACCTCCCTGTAGGTCCTGGGCTTTTCTCCTGTACCGTTCAGTGACCCGAAGAGCTTCCAGTAGCGGTCAAGAATAACTTCCGTCCATCTGCGGGCCTTGTCACATAGTTCGAGGTCCGTAGGAAATGCGATATCGGCAGGTGTGCAGGTGGCGTCTATGATCAGAGTTCCTTTGTTCGGCGGTTCTTTTGTATCCGTGCCGGAACCTTCATCTCCGGAAGAACCGTGGCCTCCGCCCTTATCGTTTTTGTCCTCATCGTCTTTGCCTGCGGTTTCGATGAATGATCTTTCAATGATCCTGTTCATGACTTCCTCGGGAAGGCGCTTGCGAAATGTGACGAGCAGGCTCGGGTCAAAAGGCTTTTCGCTGCGGTATTCCTTATACCCGATGAAGTACTGCATATACGGGTTCTCGGCGATCTGCTCGACCAGTTCACGGTCCGTAAGGTCCAGTCTCCGCTGGATGTAAAGGGAGCCAAAGGCAACGGAAGAAGGATACGCTTCCTGCCCGGTTACTTTATTCCTAAAGTTCCTGCGGTACTCCTGATCGACTATTTCCCAGTCGATCAGTTCACGGAGTTTTACCCAGCGGTTATCTTCTTTCAAATGGCCGCCGAAGGGAAGGATAAAGTCATAGATACTGGTCTGTCCATCATTTGTATTTCGGTACATATCTGGCTCCTTAGATGCAGGATAATTGACGTCTGGAATCGAAAAACCATGCATCTATTTTACCAGATATAGACTTAGGACTCAGTAGATTTCCCATATTTATGGGCTTTTTATGAATGGATATCATCCGTTCAGCAAACACTAATTAAATGAAACAAAAGAGTAGTATATAGGTTCCCTTGTATTTCCTATTCTAGTCTTTATACTCTCTCTGTGTTGCAACGGCAAATCACTATAGAACCCAGTAACAGCTTTTTGAAATCTATCTGCCACTTCTTTAGATAAACCTGCCTTTATATCAATTGACTGCTCCTGATCTGCCAAGTACTTAGATAATGCTAGTTCTAATTCTTCATCCGCATTTATCAGTTCCATATAGTTTTCAAGTGTGAATTCTTTAGTATACTTCCCTAATGCAAGTTCCAAATCAGCCCAGTCTTCTGGCTTATCCTTTATTTCCTTAGCAATAATATTATCAGGATGGCTCCTAACAAAATCTCCATAGAAATGCTTATAACCTGTCTTTAACCCAATATTTAAATCAAATCCGTTTCCTATAAAAAATAGTATTCTAACCAACTTGCTTTTCCTTCCTAATTCTTTCCCCGTATCTCCCCAATCAACCTGTGCACCGTGGTACATGGGCACATTTCCGACGGAACAATATAACCATTCCTGACACACTGATCAAATTTTCTGCTTGCAACTGCCATCGCTTTTGTCTCGTCTCCGGTATCCGCAATGCGACGATAAAGACTTTCATCCGCTTTATCATATTCCTGGCCTGTCTTTTTATGATACATGTCTGCAAATTTCTCACAGCATTTCCATGATTCATATATGGCCGGCATGGTGCCATAGTATGCGAACATCCATATCTCGAAGCAAGGATTGGACCAGGCCACGCCTATGCCCAACTTCACGGCTCTCGATATAATACTGTCAAAATCGTTTACCTGGTCGCGGTCAAATACAATCCATGGCATTCGATACTGCGCTTCTTGTCCGGCATATTCCAGACATGTGTCAATAAGCTTCGCCGTCTTTGTCTCTATGACTTTTATAACCAGTCTGTTCTTAATTTCATCAGGAAGGCTTCTGTGCAGTCCATCAAAATAGCATCTTTCCGTTCCTTCTGTATCTGTCACAATGAGATAATATCCCAGGTCCTTCGTTCTCAGTTTCTTTCTCTGATCTCTTGTCTTTCGATTTCCAGTCCGGTCTTTTCTTGCCATTTTTCTATATCAGTCCTCCCGAATCAGGTCGATCGTCTTAAGTGTAGGAATCGCCCCATATTTTCCAAGCAGATAGTTCTTTTCATAGCTTTCGTCCTTACGGATTCTTGTGCCGTCCTCATCAATAAAGTCTGCCAGGGAATATAAAGTCGATACACCCTGCTTATCTTTTTCCGTAAACCAAATTTCGTCTCTTCGTAACAGCTGGTTGGATAGTTGCCACGTGTCATGAGTGGTAAATATCAACTGCGCATGGTTTACGTTTGTTTCCGGATTAAGGAAGATCAGTATAAAGTTACGTACCAAAAGGGGATGCAGTCTGGCGTTAAGTTCATCTATGAACAGCACGCTCCCCCTGCTGATTACTTCTTGTAATTCAGAGTAAAGTGCAAACATTTTCAGCGTTCCGGCGGATTCCATTCCTAATGGAATTTCTGCCGTATCATCGGAGTCCACCTTTTTATGAATTGTATTAATTCTGTAGGTAG
Source organism: uncultured Bacteroidia bacterium (assembly GCA_902784785.1). Taxonomy (GTDB): domain Bacteria; phylum Bacteroidota; class Bacteroidia; order Bacteroidales; family UBA932; genus Cryptobacteroides. The sequence continues at coordinate 1,078 of CACZWF010000103.1, read as the reverse complement.
GTTCCTTGGATTCATCGTCTTTAGGAACTTCTTCGATACGAAATCCCTTTATACTCTCATCAAATGACGAAAGGTAGTCTACGACTTTCTTCCGTATCTTTTCGTCTTCGACAAACCCTTTCGGAAGTCTCCTGGACATAAAATAGTTTGTTACCGCACTGCCGAAATCCGCAAATTCATTTACCACAAACCAGTCTCTTACCAGTTTGCACTTCTCTATCTTCAGCTTTGCTCCGAGAGATACGATCAGCACTTCTTTATTCAAGGCTGTTTCAATGCTGTTCCTTCCTGCTTTATTGAACCCCTTGAGATCCAATTCGTTCTCTGAGCGGTAAAAGACAGTTGAATACTTTCTCGCTGTTTTGGCCTTGGAATTGAGCCATTCCTCGGTAACTCCTTGTTTCCCGATGCAAAAGCCATAATTATAGGTCTTTTCAGTCGGATCATTGGGAAGGGTAAAATACACTTCAAAGCAAGATTCCGCCTTTGCCGACTCATTATCAAACAAAAATGGAGTGGGTCTGTATTCTTCAAAGTGTTCCGAATCATCTCCATAGTGCAGGGATACTTCTACATACTCAGACATATAATAGAATGCCTCATATATATTAGATTTCCCGCTTGCATTTGCGCCGTAAATAGCTGCAACGGGAAGAATCTTCTCCCCGCCAACCGTTACAACTCTGTTATTGAACTCTGTCATTTTTGCCGCTGACAAATCCAATACTGTATCATCTCGAAATGACTTGTAATTTTTAAAACTGAACTGGATAAGCATAATTGTTTTCCTCTATTGCTTGATAACAAAATACATTTCTGATGACAACATATCACCGAATCGGTTATATTTCAACATTATAATGAGATATTTTCTCACTACAGTGTGTTATTTTTGAAATCCCGGTAAAAAAGCACATCCACCCTTCCGGGACGGATGTGCTTCTTTCATTCGCATCTCCAGCTTCTTGAGTCGACGCCACAATTGGCTATTTCAAACCGGCGGAGAATGGTCATTTTAGCCTGACGCTGAGTGGTCAATTTTCCCGCCGCGAACAATTGATTCCTATTCCCCGTCAGA
>CACZWF010000102.1 GCA_902784785.1 uncultured Bacteroidia bacterium | reverse complement strand
CATCCAGGAGGTCCGTCCCAACCTGATGCTCGTGGTGCCGGCCCTGCTCAAGAATTTCAAGAAAGGCATCGAGGCCGCGTTCAAAGAGAAGAGCAAACTGGCGCGGGGCCTGATCAACTACGCTTTTTCCTTCGCGGAATATTATAATAAGGATTGGTACAACCGGGGTGGCCTGGCCAAAGCCTGGATGATTCCTTTTCTCTGGCTACACGACCATTTGTTTTTCCGTCCCTTGCGCCTGAAAGCCTTCGGCGGCCGGATGAAATACTTCATCGGCGGCGCGGCGATGTTCGATGTGGATATGCAGAAGTTCTACGGAGCGATGGGCATTCCCGTCTTCCAGGGCTATGGCCTGTCGGAAGCCACGCCGGTCGTCTCCACCAACAACGCCAAGCAGAACGTGCTCGGAACCTGCGGACACGTGCTGGACTGCATGGAAGTCAAGGTCTGCGACGAGGCGGGCGACACCTTGCCGGTCGGAGAGGTCGGAGAACTGGTGGTGCGGGGCGGCAATGTGATGGCCGGCTATTGGAAGAATCCTTCCGCCACCGAAAAAGTTATCGACAAGGAGGGTTGGCTGCACACCGGCGACATGGGTCGTCAGTGGACCGGCGACCCGGGGGTCATCTATGTGATGGGGCGTTTCAAATCCCTGCTCATCGGGGAAGACGGAGAGAAGTACTCCCCCGAAATCATCGAAGAGACCCTGGTGTCCAAATCCCCCTTCATCGAGCAAGCGATGATGGTCAACAACCAGAAGCCTTACACGATTGCGCTGGTCTACCCCGACAAGAAAGCTTTGACGGAGTATGTCAAGAGCCGTTATCCCAAGTTGGACCCGACCGGCCCCGAAGCGAAAATCAAAATGCTGGAAAAAATCGAGGCGGAGGTGAACATGTTCCGTACCGGACGAGATGACGAAGGTCTCTTCCCCCAAAAATGGCTTCCGGCCGCTATCTGCGTGCTGCCCGAAGGTTTCACCGAACAGAACGGCCTGATGAACGCCACCTCCAAAGTCATCCGCGGCAAGGTGGAACAGCGCTACCAAGCCCAGATGGACTACGCCTACACCGCTGAAGGGAAGAACGTAGTCAACAGCAAAAATCTCAGTTCGTTATAGGATTTACAACGATTTCCCGTAGACACGACGACGTTTGTGGATACGGGAATTAAAGTATCCCCAGAGGTTCTGGACGTCCGCATTGGTCTCCAGTTCGGGGTTGGACTCGGCCTGCTTGAAGCCGCGGGCGATGAGCCGGGGATGCAGGTCGTTGACGATGAGCGCGGGCACGCCCTGCCGCTGCAAGTCCTTGCGCACCGCAATAATGAACATATCGATGATTTCGGTGTTGCGTCCCTTCAGCCCCTGAATCAGGTGCCACCACCCCGTCGGCAGATAACTGCCGCCCGCCTTCTTGAGCGCCACCGCCATGCTCGGCACCATCAGACCGAAACCGACGATTTCCTCCACGTCATCCACAATGAAAGACATGAAATCGAGGTCGATGAAACGCATATAGTTGTCCACATACTGCTGGATCTGTCCTTCCGACAGACGGGAGAAACCGTACAAAGCGGAATAGGTGTTGTTGATCAGGTTGAACAGTTTGTGGCCCACATTGAAACGCTTGATTTCCTTGCGGGTGTAGTGGCGGGTGCGAAGATGGTATTTTTCCATCAGAACCTTCGACATACGCACATAGCGCTCCGGCAATTGTTCCGGCAGGTCGATGAGATATTCCACCCAGTCGGTCTGTTTGCTGAAACCGAGGGCCTCCAGATGGTCTTTGTAATACGGGAAATTGTATATCGTGGACATCGTACCGACCTGGTCGAAACCCTCGATCAACATGCCTTCCGGGTCGAAATCGGTGAAGCCCATCGGTCCTTCGATGAAATCGCATCCCCGTTCGCGGCCCCAGTCGGCGACCGTTTCCAACAAGGCGGCGGACACTTCCCTGTCGTCGATGAAATCAATCCAGCCGAAACGGACGCTGTTGCGCTGCCAGGTCTCGATGGCGCGGGGGTTGTAGATGGCCGCGACACGACCGACCACCTTACCGTCCTTGTAGGCCAGGAAATAATCGGCGTCGCAGAACTCGAAGGAGGCGTTTTCCTCCTTATCGAGGTTCTTCATCTCGTCCCGGACCAAGGAAGGGATATAGCATTCGTTCTGCTTGTAGAGTTCATTGGGAAAGGAAGCAAAACGTTTGAGGTCGGAACGGGAAGCAACTTTTTCTATCGTAACCATCGCGTATAAATTAAAAGTGCCGCGAACTCTAATAACCTTATTTATTTCATGATTACGCGAGCCATCTCACAAACTTTGTTGGAGTAACCCCACTCGTTGTCGTACCAGGCGCAAACCTTCACGAAGGTAGGATCGAGCTGGATACCGGCCTTCACATCGAAGATGGATGTGCGGGCGTCGTTGCGGAAGTCGGTGGAGACGACAGCGTCCTCGGTGTAGCCGAGCACACCTTTGAGTTCGCCTTCGGAAGCCTCTTTCATCGCGGCGCAGATCTCGTCGTAGGTAGCGGCCTTGGCGAGTTCGACGGTCAGGTCAACGAAGGAAACGTCGGAGGTGGGAACACGCAGGGACATACCGGTGAGTTTGCCGTTGAGTTCAGGAAGAACTTTACCCACAGCTTTGGCAGCACCCGTCGAAGAAGGAATGATATTCTCGAGGATACCACGACCACCGCGCCAGTCTTTCTTGGAAGGACCGTCAACGGTCTTCTGGGTAGCGGTAGCAGCGTGAACGGTGGTCATAAGGCCACGGACAACACCGAATTTGTCGTTGAGGACCTTGGTCATCGGAGCCAAGCAGTTGGTGGTGCAAGAAGCGTTGGAGATGATGGTCTGGCCAGCGTAGGTCTTGTCATTCACACCATAGACGAACATAGGGGTCGCATCTTTGGAAGGAGCGGACATGATAACCTTCTTCGCACCGGCTTTGATGTGAGCCTCGGCGAGTTCGGCGGTGAGGAAGAAACCGGTGGATTCGACGACGACGTCAACTCCAAGGGCACCCCAGGTAATCTGTGAAGGATCTTTCTCGGCGAAGACCTGAATCTTGTTGCCGTCCACGATCATATAGTTGCCTTCAACTTTGATGTCGTGATTGAACTGGCCGTGTACGGAGTCGTACTTGAGCATATAAGCCAGATAATCAGGATCCAGAAGGTCGTTGATACCCACGACCACGATGTCTTTCGAGAAATTCTCGACAGCTGCACGGAAGACCATACGTCCGATACGGCCAAATCCGTTGATACCAAGTTTAATCATTGTTTTTTATTGAATTTAAGTAAAACTTATTCTTTCTTTGTCTCCCGGGGCCTCTCCCCGAAAAGCGGCGCAAAAATACAAAAAATTTCGATATTGACCAAATAATTAAAATCAAAACACCTCGGCCGGGTCGTGGACACGGAAAATGGAGGCGCCGCCGCTCAAGGCCAGGCGGTTGGCGAGCCGGGTAAGCAGCAGGGTTTCCGGACGCGAAGCCAGTTCCCCGACGGAGACAGAAGTGTCCGAGGCCTGCGGCAACAGGCGGAAGAGCATACTCTTTCGCGAAAGACCGACCAAGATGGGACGATCATGCGGAAGTTGGTCAAGATGTCGAAGCAATGCCCAGTTCTGCCCAAGCGTCTTACCGAAACCAAAACCGGGATCCAGCCACCATTCACGAATGCCGGCATCCTGCGCCTTCCGGGCAAAAGCCTCTCTCCAACGGCACACGGCAGGCACGACGTCATCTCCGGGAGCAAGCGGCTCGTGATGCATCGCAACATAAGGACAGTCCATACGAGCTACCGCCTCCATCATCCTGGGATTGTCACCGGCTGCAACATCATTGACAATCAATTTATCCGAATACTCCCGACAACGCAAGGCGACATCGGGCCAGAAGGTGTCGACAGACAAAGGAACTTCTCGGAAATGCGTTTTCCACAACGCCAAGGCCGGCTGCAGGCGCGCCCACTCTTCTTCGGCCGAAACCGGCTCCGAACCCGGACGGGTGGAGCAAGCCCCCAAATCAATGATATCCGCCCCCTGCGCCAACGCCGTTTCCACGCGGGAAACGAAGTCGGCCGCCTCGAAACGGCCCTCCGGCCCGATCAGGCGGCTGCCCGGAAAAAAGGAATCCGGCGTCAAATTGAGGATGGCCATTATCTTTTTCATCACGGCGGTAAAAAATAGCGTGCAAAATAACGGATTTTTGCTTACTTTTGCAAATAGAAATTTCCGTCTCCCACGGGATACGGAGTAGCCCCCGAAAAAGATGCTGATTGTATTGGAAGGACTCGACGGCGCCGGCAAATCGACGCAGGTCAAACGCTTGAAAGCTTATTTGGAAACCCTGCCGCAAGGTCTGGATTATATTCATTTCCCCCGTTATGACTCCCCCGTTTACGGCGGCCTTATCACCCGTTTTCTCAAGGGAGAATTCGGAGACAACGGGCAGGTGCACCCGCAGCTCGTAGCCCTGCTGTTCGCGGAAGACCGGCGGGCTGCGGCCGATGACATCCGTCGCAGCCTGGAGGCCGGGAAAAACGTACTGCTCGACCGCTACGTCTATTCCAACATCGCCTATCAGGGCGCCAAGACGGCCACTCCGGAAGAGGCGGAAAGCCTGCGCGAGTGGATTTTCAACACGGAATACAAGGAGTTCGGCATCCCCCGCCCCGACCTCAACCTCTTCCTCGACGTGCCCATTTCTTTTGTGGAAGAGCAGCTCAAGGCCCAGCGCGAGGGACACGACCGCGATTACCTGCAAGGGGGAAAGGACATCCACGAACAAGACATCCGTTTCCAGGAACGGGTTCGGGACATGTACCGCCGTCAATGCGAACTGGATCCCAACTTCATCCGCATCGATTGCAGTGACGACCAAGGTCGTATGCTGCCGGCCGACGCCATCGCCACGATGATCCAAGCCGTCACCGAATCGGCCCTCAAACTTTCGATATGAAAATCCACCTTGATGTAAGGCGCATCTTTGCGTGGATCCTCGGGCTGGTGTTCGTGTATTCGAGCATCAGCAAGTTGATGGACCCGGTCGGCACCTCATATATTATGAAGGAATATTTCCACTTCCTTCATCTTTCGTTCCTCGACGGGGCCGCCCTTACGCTCGGTGTTCTTTTCCAGTATCTTGCTCGGATTTTTCCTCATTCTGACCTTTGCACTGCTGCTGGTCAATCCGACGATGGACTGCGGTTGTTTCGGAGAAAGCACGCACCTGAGCCATTTCGACACCTTTGCGAAGAACATCATCCTGGTCCTGCTGGCCCTCTGCGCCTGGGCGGGAAAGAAGAATTTCGGACAACCCAAACTGCGAAAATATTTTGCCGCAGGCATCAGCCTGACCGCTGTCCTGATTTTCACGATTGTCTCTTTGATAGGGCTCCCGCTACGGGACTATACCGATTTTTCCGAAGGTCACAAACTGCTCTCAGCCGACCCGTACGCCACGCTTCGCAAGACCCAGCGGACGACGATGTTCTATTATGAGAAGGACAGCGTCAAGCAGGGATTTGACCGTCCTTTCCGCCCGGACTCCTCTTGGCGTTTCGCCGGCATGAAGCAGGAACTCAAGAGATGGGAAGTCCCGGCGGCCAACCTGCCCCTGTCCGACAGCGAAGGATTTCCCGTGGATGGATTGCTGATTGACGGACCTGTCATGGTGGTGTCCCTCTACGAGCGTCCCGGTGAAAGGAAATGGGAGAAAATCCGTCAGTTCGCCCAAGATGCCGAAGCGACGGGCTTTTCCAGCATAGTCGTTGCCGACGAGCGCTATTACAACGATTTTCCTCTCTATCTGTCCGATAAAAAGACGCTATCCACCTTCAACCGCAGCAACGGCGGCGTCACCTACCTGCACGACGGTGAAATCATCGCGAAATGGAGCTATACGTTCCGTCCCGACGACGAGGACCTGCAGGAGATGAGCCAGAAGGATTATATCGAAATCTATGCAGACATCAACGGCGCACGGGAGCGTCGGATGCAAGGCTTCACCCTTTTCCTAATAGCCGTATTGCTGTTGATTTAGCGGAGGCTCGCATTCGTCGACGAGCCCGTGTGCGCTTTATGGGCCCGGCTTAACGGGCATCCATCGCCTGGCAGGCGGTGATGGCAATCATCATATACACATCTTCCACGCTGCAACCCCGGCTGAGGTCGTTCACCGGACGGGCGATGCCCTGCAGGATGGGGCCGATGGCCTGGGCGCCGCCCAAGCGCTGTACCAGCTTGTAACCGATATTGCCGACTTCCAGACTCGGGAACACGAGCACATTGGCCTGACCGGCGATTTCACTGCCCGGAGCTTTGCTCTTACCCACGGAAGGAACCAGCGCGGCATCGGCCTGGAGTTCGCCGTCCACTTTGAGGGTCGGATCCAGTTCCTTGGCCAGACGGGTGGCCTCGATGACCTTATCCACAACTTCGTGTTTGGCGGAGCCTTTCGTGGAGAAAGAAAGCATCGCCACTTTGGGCGTCTCGATGCCGGCCACGCTCTTGGCGGTACGGGCCGTACAGACGGCGATCTGGGCCAGCTGGGAGGCATCCGGAACGGGCGTTACCGCCACGTCGCCGATGACCAGCACGCCATCTTCGCCATATTCCTTGGCATTCGTCACCATCAGCATCGCGCCGCTGACACAGGTGATGCCGGGTTCGCATTTGATAATCTGCAAAGCCGGACGTAGGGTGTCGGCCGTGGTCGAAAGGGCACCGCTGATCTGGCCGTCTGCATCGCCGCTCTTGATGATCAAGCAACCGAAATAAAGCGGATTGAGCACGGTCTGCCGCGCCACCTCGATGGTCATCCCCTTCTTCTGACGCAACTGAAAGAGCAACTGGGCATATTCCTCCGTCTTCTCGCTCGTCGCCGGGTCGATGATGGTCGCCTTGACGATGTTTTTCAGCCCGAGGCTCTCCGCCTTGGCCATAATCTCGGCCTTCGGGCCAATCAAGATAATATCGGCAATGCCATCCGCCAGCGCCTTGTCGGCAGCGGTGATCGTCCTGTCTTCCAACGACTCCGGAAGCACAATGCGCTGCCGGTTCGCCCGTGCCCGCGCAATCAATTTCTCAAGAACACTCATATCTCGTAAATTTAAATTTTCAACTAACCCACAAATTTAGCAAAACTTCCTATCCTTTGCAAATAAAAAGACGCCAAGGCGTCGCGACGCAGTGTGCGAGATTTTCGCAGAAAATTGAGCCACGAAGTCGCCCGCCGAAAGCGGAGCGAAGGCGGTATCCCCCTCTTAGGGGGTGTCCGAAGGACGGGGGTTAAAACACAAAGTGGCACCACAAAAAATAGAGAGGCGAACCTCTCTATTTTTTGTGGTGCCACCGGGAATCGAACCAGGGACACAAGGATTTTCAGTCCTTTGCTCTACCAACTGAGCTATGGCACCTTCCGTTTTGGGACTGCAAAGTTAGGAATTATTTTGAAACCTGCAAATTATTTTGCTCACAACTTTCTTAAAATTCCCTAAAGTGCCAATCATACAATTTTGTATGAAATTCATCATACAATTTTATATCATATAATTTTATATGGAATCATTTTATATGAAATTTTTTGCTATCTTTGCCGCATATAATACAAACACGCTATGGAAATACCTTTCATCTACGGCAAAATCGTCGCTGACAACGATTTTACAGACAGGAAAGAAGAAACGAAACGCCTGATATCCAACTTCCTGTCAAACACCAATACGGCCATCATTTCTCCTCGGCGCTGGGGTAAATCTTCACTGGTCAACCGGGCCATACGCTTGGTCTCAAAACAAGAAAGCTCCATTTTGTTCGTCAAAATGAATGTTTTCAAATGCGAGACAGAACAAGATTTTTATGAATTGTTCGCCAAAAAGGTGATAGAAGACATCTCCCCGACTATGGACTCGCTATTGGCCAACGCCAAGGAATTCATAGCGCGACTGCTGCCCAAAATATCACTTTCCGACCCCGGGACTCGTTATGAGATTGGATTTGGCATCGATATGCGGGCCAATCCCATCGGAGAGGACATCTTGGACCTGCCCCAACAGATTGCCAGCCGACGCAAAAAGAAAGTCATCGTTTGTATCGACGAATTCCAACAAATCGGCGAATTTGCCCGGACTCAGTCTTTCCAAAAGATCTTACGAAGCCACTGGCAAGAACAAAAAGATGTGGCATATATCCTGTACGGCAGCAAAAAGCACATGATGATGCATATTTTCGGAGAATACGCCAGTCCTTTCTACAAATTTGGAGATATGATGTTTCTTCCCAAAATTTCCAATGCAGACTGGACAGAATACATCTGCCGGCGCTTTGAAGAAAGCGGAAAATCCATCTCTTCCGAATGGGCATCCTATCTGGCAGCCACGGTCGAGAACCACTCGTATTATGTGCAGCAATTGGCGCAATATGCCTGGCTCCGGACCGAGAAAATCTGCTCTCAAAAAGAGATTGACGACGCTTTCCTGTCGATGCTTGACTCGATGAGCCTGCAATTCACTAACCTGATGGACACCCTGACAGAGAAGCAACGCAATTTTCTATGCGCCATCAGCAAAGGCGTAAAGAACCTCTCGTCAGAACAAACACTGGCGCAATACAAACTGGGAACCAGCGGAAACATACGAATCCTCAAAAACGCCCTGAAGAAGCGCGACCTCATCGAAACAACTGGATCCACCGCAGAAATCCAGGACCCCATTTTCAAAGTTTGGATTCAGCTCATCTACGCAAATATATAAAATTCCTGTTTACCGGCGGGCTTTGTTTTCTTTGGCGGCGGCGATGAAACGGACGAAGAGGGGCTGGGGCTTTTCGGGCGTGCTCTTGTACTCGGGATGGAACTGCACGCCGATGAAGAAGGGATGGCCCGGCAGTTCGACCACCTCCACCAGACCCGTGTCGGGGTTGTGGCCCGAGGCCACCAGCCCGGCCTTGGCGAAGTCCTCGGCATACTTGCCGTTGAACTCATAGCGGTGACGATGCCGCTCCGCAATGTCCAACTTCCCATAAATGGAGGCGGCCAGCGAGCCCTTTTCCAAGCGGCAGGCATACGCGCCCAAGCGCATCGTGCCACCCTTGACGCTCGTACGCTTCTGGTCCTCCATCAAATCGATGACCGGGTGCGTCGTCGCCGGATTGAGTTCGGTAGAAGCCGCATCCGCGAAGCCCAGCACATGGCGGGCATATTCCACCACGCACATCTGCATTCCCAGACAGATACCCAGGAAAGGAATGCCGTGCTCACGGGCGTAATGTATCGCGTGCACCTTGCCCTCCAGGCCCCGCTCGCCGAAGCCCGGCGCCACCAGGATGCCGTTCATCCCGGCCAGTTTCTCCGCTACATTTTCTGCCGTAATGTCGTCGCTCAGCAGGCTATGGACACGCACCTTGCAGTTTTCCGCCGCGCCCGCGTGTACGAAGGCCTCCAGAATGGACTTATAGGCATCCTGCAAAGCCACATATTTGCCGACCAGACCGATCTCGACATGTCGGGAACCGGCCTTGCTGATCCGGTCTACCATTTCCGTCCACTCTGTCAGGTCCGCGGCTGGTCGAAGTTCTCAATCGCCAACTTGCGCACCACCAGTTCATCCAGATGCTCCCGATGCATATTCAACGGAACTTGATAGATGCTCCACGCATCCAGGCTCTCGATGACGTGGCCCGGACGCACATTGCAGAACAAGGCGATTTTCCGCCGCAAATCTTCCGACAAGGGATGCTCGCTGCGGCAGATGATGATGTCGGGCTTCACCCCCGCCTGCTGGAGCATCTGCACCGAATGCTGCGTGGGCTTGGTCTTGATTTCCTTCGCCGCCGCCAGATAAGGCACCAGCGTCAGGTGAATGCTCATACAACTGTCCTCGGGCAATTCCCATTGCAACTGGCGCACCGCCTCGATGAAGGGCTGGGACTCCATATCGCCCACCGTACCCCCGATTTCCGTCAGGACCACGTCATACTCCCCGCTCTGTCCGAGCAAGAGCATACGCCGCTTGATTTCATCGGTGATGTGCGGAATAATCTGGACCGTCTTGCCCAAATAAGCGCCCTCCCGCTCCCGGGTGATGACCGTGTGGTAGATTTTCCCCGTCGTCACATTGTTCGCCTTGGAGGTATAGACCCCCAGGAAACGCTCGTAGTGCCCCAGGTCCAGGTCTGTTTCCGCCCCGTCCTCCGTCACATAGCACTCCCCGTGCTCATAGGGATTGAGCGTACCCGGATCGATGTTGATATAGGGGTCGAACTTCTGAATCGTGACCCGCAATCCGCGCGCCTGCAACAGTTTGGCCAATGAAGCCGCAATAATGCCCTTGCCCAGCGAAGAAACCACGCCGCCGGTGATGAAAATAAACTTCGTTTTCATACTTCTTGTTGATATTCAGCCCAGGAACGGATGGAAAGGCCTTCCGTCCCGATTTTACACAATGCATAGATGAAAGCCCCGGCCAAACGCGCGTTGGTAATCAACGGGATGTTGTGGTCGATGGCCATACGCCGGATTTTGTAGCCGTTCTGCAACTCCCGCGGCGTATTGTTCTTGGGAATGTTGATGACTAGGTCGATTTCGTGCGCGGAGAGGCTGTCCAGCACATTCGGTTTTTTCTCCGAATCGGGCCAGTGGACCACCTTGGACGGGATTTCGTGCTCTTCGAGGAAACGGGCCGTGCCGCTGGTCGCCAGCAGGGAATAGCCGTTCTCGTACAGCATACGGGCCGCATCCAGCAATTCCACCTTCGACCAGGCCGGACCGGAAGACAGCAGGATGCCTTTCTCTTTCGAAGGAATCCGATAGCCCACGGACAGCATTCCTTTGAGCAGCGCTTCGTAATAATTGTCGCCGATGCACGCCACCTCGCCCGTGGAGGACATATCCACGCTCAGTACCGGGTCGGCCTTGAGCAGACGGGCGAAAGAGAACTGCGAGCATTTCACACCCACATAGTCGATATCCGCGAAGTTTTTGCCATACGGCTCCACCTCCTTGCCCAGCATAATGTCCGTCGCCATCGCGATGAAATTGAACTTGGTGATTTTCGAGACAAAGGGGAAACTACGGGAAGCGCGCAGGTTGCATTCGATCACCCGCAACTGGTTGTCCTTGGCCAGGAACTGGATATTGAACGGGCCGCTGATACGCAATTCGCGGGCGATCTGGCGGGAAATCCGCTTGATGCGCCGGATGGTCTCATAGTAGAGTTTCTGGGCGGGAAATACGACCGTCGCATCTCCGGAATGAACGCCGGCATACTCGATATGCTCGCTGATGGCGTAGCACTTAATCACGCCGTCCTGCGCCACCGCGTCGATTTCCACCTCCTTGGTGCGCTGCAAAAACTCCGTCGCCACCACGGGATGCTCCTGGCTGACGACCGCCGCATTTTCCAGCGCACTGGTCAGTTCATCCCGGCTGGAAACCACGCGCATCGCCGCGCCCGACAGCACATAGGACGGACGAATCATAATGGGCAGGCCCACTTCGTCCGCAAATTCATAGATATCCGCGATGCTGGTGAGTTCCTTCCAACGGGGTTGGTCGATGCCCAAGGAATCGCACATCTGGGAGAATTTCTGCCTATCTTCCGCCCGGTCGATGCTTTCCGCGCTGGTTCCAAGCACCCGGATGCCCTGCCGGTCGAGCAGGAGGGCAAGGTTGTTGGGAATCTGGCCGCCCACACTGACTATCACGCCCATCGGGGCTTCCAAATCGCAAATATCCAGCACCCGCTCGAGTGAGAGTTCGTCGAAGAAAAGGCGGTCGCACACGTCGTAGTCGGTGGAAACGGTCTCGGGGTTGTAGTTGATCATTATGGCCCGATAGCCGCTTTCCTGAATCTTTTTGACGGCCGCCACGGAACACCAGTCGAATTCCACGCTGCTGCCGATGCGGTAGGCCCCGCTGCCCAGCACGATGACGCTCTTGCCGTCCTTTTCAAAAGTGACATCGTTCTCCCGGCCGTTGTAGGTCAGGTAAAGATAATTGGTCTGGGCCGGATATTCGCCCGCGAGGGTGTCGATTTGTTTGACGACGGGCAGGATGCCGAGCCCCTTGCGATAGGCGCGCACCTGCATTCCTTTCTGATGGGGGTCTTCGCCCGGATGCGCCTCGCAGAGGATTTTCCCGATTTGGTAGTCCGAAAAACCCAGTTCCTTGGCCCGGCGAAGTTGCGCGGCATCCAAAGCCGCCAGCCCGTCAAGGGCCGCCAGGCGTTTTTTTTCGTGATGAATATTTTCCAAGCGGTACAGGAACCACTTGTCGATGCGCGTAATCTCGTGGATGCGGTCCACCGTGTAGCCTTTGTCGAAAGCCTGGGCGATGGCCGCGATGCGTTTGTCGCTGGGATGCAAGAGTTCCTGGTCGATATCGGGAATCTGGACAGAGTTACCCACAAAGCCGTGCATCCCCTGCCCCACCATACGCAGGCCCTTCTGGATGGCCTCTTCGAAGCTTCGGCCGATGGACATCACCTCGCCCACGGATTTCATCGAGGAGCCCAGTTCTTTGGAAACGCCCTCGAATTTGCCGAGGTCCCAACGCGGAATCTTGCAAACCACATAGTCGAGCGCCGGCTCGAAACAGGCGCAGGTCACGCGGGTGACGGCATTGGGAATCTCATCCAAGCCATAGCCCAGACCCAGTTTGGCGGCCACAGCGGCCAGCGGATAACCGGTCGCTTTGGAAGCCAGAGCCGAAGAACGGCTCAGACGGGCGTTGACCTCGATGACGCGGTAGTCATCCGAGTTCGGGTCGAGGGCATACTGCACATTGCACTCACCGACGATGCCCACGTGACGGACAATGTCGATGGCGATATGGCGGAGTTGGTGGTATTCGTGGTCGGACAGCGTCTGGGATGGCGCCACCACGATGCTTTCGCCCGTATGGATGCCCAGCGGGTCGAAATTTTCCATATTACAAACCGTGATGCAATTGTCGTGGCAGTCACGGACCACTTCATATTCGATTTCCTTCCAGCCCTTGAGCGACTCTTCCACCAGAATCTGCGGAGAATAGGTGAAAGCGGATCCGGCCAGCCGGACGAGTTCTTCGTCGTTGCTGCAAAAACCCGAACCCAGACCGCCGAGGGTGTAGGCCGCCCGCACAATGACGGGATAACCGATTTCCTTGACCACCTCCAGCGCTTCGTCCAGGGAGGTCACCGCCACACTGCGGGGCGTCTTGACCCCGATGCTGTGCATCATTTCTGCGAAAATCTCGCGGTCTTCCGTGGCAATCACGGCTTCAATGGGGGTGCCGAGCACCTCCACACCGTACTTTTCAAACACCCCGCTGCGGTAGAGTTCCACGCCGCAGTTGAGCGCCGTCTGTCCGCCGAAGGTCAACAGAATGCCGTCCGGGCGCTCTTTCGCGATGACTTTCTCCACAAATTCCGGGGTGACGGGCAGGAAATAAGTCACGTCAGCGATGCCTTCGGAAGTCTGCACCGTGGCGACATTGGGGTTGATCAAGATGGTGTGACGGCCTTCCTCACGCAGGGCCTTGAGGGCCTGCGAACCGGAGTAGTCAAATTCGCCCGACTGCCCGATTTTGAGGGCGCCGGAACCAAGAACCAATATCTTTTGCGCTTTCTTCATATCACATCGAGGCTATAAAACGGGCAAACAGGGACTCCGTATCCACCGGGCCGCTGGAGGCTTCCGGGTGGAACTGAGTGGAGAAGAACGGCTTGCTGCGATGCTGGATGCCCTCGTTGGTGCCGTCGTTCAGGTTGCGGAACATCGGTTCCCAATCGGCCGGCAGCGTGCTTTCGTCGATGGCGAAGCCGTGGTTCTGGGAGGTGATGAAACATTTGTGCGTGCCCGGAACGACCACACCCTGGTTGTGTCACCGGTGTCCGTATTTCAATTTATAGGTCTTGGCGCCCGCCGCAAGGGCCAGCAACTGGTTGCCCAGACAGATGCCCATAATCGGTTTGTCGCCTTTGAGGGCTTCTTTGAGATGTTCGATGGTCGCTCCGCACTGGGTCGGGTCGCCGGGGCCGTTGGACAAGAAGAGTCCGTCGTAGTCCTCGTGGGTGAAATCATAATCCCAGGGCACCCGTTTGATGGTCACATCGTGCTTGAGCAGGCAGCGGAGAATGTTGTTTTTCATCCCGCAGTCCACCAGCAGCACCTTGTGGCGGCCGTTCCCGTAGGTATGGACCTCCTTCGTGGAGACCTGGGCGACAAGGTTGTCCTTGTTCGGGTCGTAGAAAGGAACATCCTCCCCTTCGAACAAAATTTTCCCGAGCATCGCGCCCTTTTCCCGCAACTTTTTGGTCAACTCACGGGTGTCGATGCCGCACAGGCCCGGAACGCCTTCCTGTTTGAGCCAGGTGCCCAGACTGCGGCGTGAATCCCAATGGCTGTAGCGGTCGGAATGACAGGAACCCCGTAGTTGCCAATCATCGGATAGGTCGGGATGAGAATCTGGCCGGTGTAGGAAGGGTCGGTCAGGCTCTCGGGATAGCCGGTCATGGCCGTGTAGAAGACCAGTTCCCCGGATACGGATTGTTCGTGCCCGAAGGACCGGCCTTCATAACGGCTACCGTCTTCTAATTCTAATATCGCTTTCTTCATAAAACATCTTTAATTCTTTGCATCGCCTCAATGGTGCGGCTGCGGTCGGCAAAGGCCGTGGCGCGGAACCAGCCTTCTCCGGCGGAACCGAAACCGCAGCCCGGGGTGATGACCACCCCCGCTTTGTCGAGCAGGAAGTCAAAAAACGCCCAGGAGTCCATTCCGTCGGGGGTACGGGCCCAGATATAAGGCGCGTTGTCACCGCCCACCGGATGGAGACCCGCCTGTTGGAACACTTCGCGGATGATGGCCGCCGTTCCAAGATAACCGTCGATGCAGGCCCTCGTCTGCGCCTTTCCTTCGGGCGAATAGACCGCCTCGGCCCCCCGCTGGGAAATATAGGAAGCCCCGTTGAACTTGCAACTTTGCCTCCGCTCCCACAGCGCGTTGAGCCCCACGCGTTGACCGTCCCGACTGCGGGCGCTCACCCCTTTGGGCACGACCGTGTAGCCGCAACGTACCCCCGTGAAGCCCGCTGTTTTGGAGAAACTCCGGAACTCGATGGCGCATTCCTTCGCCCCCGGAATCTCATAGACCGAATGGGGAATCTCCGGGTCGCGGATAAAGGCTTCGTAGGCCGAATCGTAGAACAGAAGCGTATCGTTAGCACGGGCGTATTCCACCCATTTCGTCAGTTTCTCCCGCGAGATGACCGCTCCCGTCGGGTTGTTGGGATAGCAAAGATACACCACGTCCAGACGCTCCTGCGGGATATCCCCTGTAAAGCCGTTGCTCTCGTCGCAACGAATGTAATGGATGCGGCGGCCGTGCATCAGGTTGGTGTCCGCATAGACGGGATAGACCGGGTCGGTGATGCCGATGAGGTTGTCTTCCGCGAGCAAATCTCCGATATTGCCCGTGTCGCTCTTGGCGCCGTCGCTGACAAAAATTTCATCTTCTTCGATGCCCAGGCCCGCGTAGTCGTTTTCCACAATGGCCTTGCGCAAAAAGCCGTAGCCGTGTTCCGGACCATAGCCGTGGAAGGTCTCGGCGCGTGCGCAATCTTCCACCGCCTGATGCATCGCCGCGATGACGGCGGGAGCCAGGGGCTGCGTCACATCGCCGATGCCCATACGAATCAAGTCCGCCTTCGGATGAGCCGCGCTGTAGGCCGCCACCCGGGCCGCGATTTCCGAGAACAGATAGCGCTGTCCCAGAGAAAGAAAATGTTCGTTAACTGTTGCCATTACTCGTTTTCTGTATCAATCGTTCCGTCAAACACAAAGGAGGCCGGTCCCGTCATCAGCACCTGTCCGTTAACCGGATTGTAGCGAATCAGCAGGCTGCCGCCGTCCATCACCACTTCGCAAAGTCCGTCCGTCACCTTGGAGAGAGTGGCAGCAACCGCCGTCGCGCAGGCGCCGGTGCCGCAGGCCTGGGTGATGCCGCTGCCCCGCTCCCACACCCGCATACGCAGGCTGGTAATATCATCGCCCGGCAGCACGCTGTAGAACTCCACATTGACGCGGTCGGGAAAAAGCGGATTGCGCTCCAAGATGGAGCCGTAACGGGCCACATCGAAAGTGGTCACATCCTCCACCGGAATCACCAGATGGGGATTGCCCATACTCACGGCCGTTCCGCTGAAGGTACGCCCGTCCGCCTCGATCGGCCCTTCGACCAGCAGGGAGCCGGCCACGCCGCCGCCAGAGAGCCGGGGGCCTTGACTGCCCGCTCCCACGGGCAGCAATTCACCGAAGCCCATATCGACGGTCACGGAAACGACCTTGCCGGACGAGATTTCCAGCGTCAGCGTCTTGATGCCGGAGAGGGTGTCCAGCGTGACGACAGTCTTGTCGGTCAGTCCTTTTTCGTATACATACTTGCCGATGCAGCGCGAGGCGTTGCCGCACATTTTCGCTTCCGAACCGTCGGCGTTGAAAATCCGCATCGAGAAGTCCGCCCGGGGCGAATCTCCGATGAGCACCAGGCCATCTGAGCCTATGCCCAGATGGCGGTCGCTCCAGCGGAGCGAGAAGGCGGACGGATCGCTCAGCACCGCCTTCCGGACCTCCTCCGAAGCATTCCGGGTGACATCGACATAAAAGTAGTCGTTGCCCAGGCCCTGCATCTTTGTAAAAGGTATTAACATAGTCGCTTGTGATCAGGTCAATACTTACTTGCTTCTCAAATACGCGTCCACCTGCTTGGCGGTGTCACGTCCGCTGGCAGTGGCCCGCACCACGAGGCTGGCCCCGTTCTTGGCATCCCCCGCCAGGAACACATTCTCCGCGTAAGCGGGATGCTCCGGCCGCAGGAAGCCCATCGCGAGCAGCACCATATCGCACTCGATGATTTCCTTCTCGCCCGTGAGTTTCATCTGCGGACGACCGCCGTTGGGATCCGGTTCCCACTCCACGCGCTCGACCTCAACGCCCTTCACCCGGCCGTTCTCATCGCCGATGAAGTAATTGGAGGTCAGGCACCAGCGGCGCTCGCAACCCTCTTCGTGGCTTGTGGTCGTCTTCAGGATCACCGGCCAGGCGGGCCAGGGAGTCGCCGGGTTGTAGCCTTCGGGCGGTTTGGGCAGAATCTCGATCTGCGTCACGCTGACGGCCTCCTGACGGTGGCAGGTACCGATGCAGTCGCTGCCCGTGTCGCCGCCGCCGATGACCAGCACCTTGCGGCCCTTGGCACTCACCCGCTCCGACGCGTCGAACTTCTGTCCTTCGAGTATCTCATTCTGCTGGGTCAGCATCTGGAGGGCGAAATAAATGCCTTCGAGTTCCCTTCCGGGAATCTTCAGGTCGCGGGCCACCGGGGTTCCCGTCGCGATGACATACGCATCATAGCCTTCCGGCAGCGCCTTGGCGCAATCGACGAAGCAATCGGTAACAAAGCGAATCCCCTCATCTTCCATAAACTTTATGCGACGGTCGATGATGAATTTATCCAATTTGAAATTGGGAATGCCGTAACGGACCAGACCGCCGGCCTTCGCCATTTTGTCGTACACGGTCACCTCGTAGCCCATCACATTGAGACGAACGGCCGTGGACAGTCCGGAAGGACCGCCGCCAATGACCGCCACTTTCTTGCCGTTGCGGGGCCAGGTGCGGGGCACGGCATAGCCTTCGCTGAAGGCTTTCTCCACAATCGAGCACTCGTTCTCCCGGATGGTGACCGGCGCGTCGATGCAATGGTTCAAGGTACAACTCTTCTCGCAGAGAGCCGGACAGATGCGGCCCGTGAACTCGGGGAAATCGTTGGTGGCGGACAGCAGTTGCCACGCGAACTTCCAGTCTCCCCGGTAGAGGGCGTCCTGCCATTCGGGCTGTTTGTTGCCCAGCGGACAAGCCCAGTGGCAGAAGGGAACTCCGCAATCCATACATCTGGAGGCCTGTTTGCGGCGCTCGCTCTCACTCAAGGTCTGCTCGACTTCGCTGAAATCACAGATTCTTTCGTGAATCGGACGGTGTCCCGCCTCCTGGCGGGGAATCGTCATAAATGCTTTCGGTTCTCCCATACTATCAATATTCTATCTTGTTAATCTTTTCCTGAAGTTTCTTCATCGTCTCTTCCTGGAGAACGCGGCGGTACTCGATTGGAGTGATCTGGATGAAGTCTTCCACATAATCCTTCCAATGGGTCAGCATCTGCTGGGCCAAGGGGGAGCCGGTGCGGCGATAATGCTCTTCGATGAGCGAATACAACTCTTTCTCGCGCACTTTTTCCTCAATCAGACTCAACTCGATCATATCCATATTGCAGAACTGGTCGAAGTTGTGGTCTTTGTCCCAGACATAGGCCAGACCGCCGGACATACCCGCCGCGAAGTTGCGTCCCGTCGTGCCGAGCACAACCACCCGGCCGCCGGTCATATACTCGCAGCAATGGTCTCCGGTACCCTCCACCACGGCAATCGCGCCCGAGTTACGCACAGCGAAACGCTCGCCGGCCCGGCCGGAAATGAACACCTTGCCGGAGGTCGCTCCGTAGAGCAGCGTGTTGCCTGCGATGATGTTCTCGTGGCTGTCGAAAGTCGAACGCACCGGCGGGAATACGGAAATGACACCGCCGGAAAGTCCCTTGCCCAGGTAGTCGTTGGCCTCGCCTTCGAGCGAGAAACTGACACCCTTCATCAGGAAGGCGCCGAAACTCTGGCCGGCGGAACCCCGGAAATGAATGTCCACCGTCCCGTCCGGCAGGCCTTCGCAGCCATAACGACTGGCGATGGTTCCGGACAGCATCGCGCCGGTGGAGCGGTTGGTGTTGACGATGTCGTAATGGAGCGTTACGTTCTGATGTGCGTTGAGGGCTTCCTGACTTGCCATCATCATATCGCGGTCGAGTACGTCGTAGATTTTATGTATAGGGTGTGAAACGGCATGAAGCGGATGCCCGTTGTCGATGAGCGAGAGCAGACGTGTGAAGTCGAGTGTGCGGGTTTTCTCTGTACATCGTGACTGGTCGATTTCGATCATGTCGGTACGTCCTATCATATCGTCGAAGTGTCGGAATCCCATCTCTGCCATATACTCACGTACCTCGCGTGCGAGGAAGGTGTAGTAGTTTACGAGATATTCCGACCGTCCGAGGAAGTGGGCACGCAGACGTGGGTCTTGAGTGGCTACTCCGACGGGACAGCTGTTGGTGTGACACTTACGCATGAGCACACAGCCGAGCACGATGAGTTGGATGGTTCCGAAGCCGAACTGACCTGCTCCGAGAAGTGCCATGCTGACGATGTCGCGTCCGGTCTTCAATTGCCCGTCGGTCTGAATCTCTATCTTGTCGCGCAAACCGTTGAGCACAAGGGTCTGCTGTGTCTCAGCCAAACCAATCTCGGGCGAAACGCCTGCATAGCGTACTGATGAGGCAGGTGATGCGCCTGTACCTCCTTCGGCACCCGAAATGACTACGATGTCGGCTTTTGCTTTTGCTACTCCTGCAGCAATGGTGCCCACACCGCTCTCTGCTACGAGCTTCACACTGATCTGGGCTTCGGGATTTACGTTCTTGAGGTCGAAAATCAGCTGTGCAAGGTCCTCGATGGAGTAGATGTCATGATGAGGTGGAGGCGAGATGAGTGAGATGCCCGGTATGCTGTGACGAGTCTTCGCTATGATTTCGTTGACCTTGAAGCCAGGCAATTGTCCTCCCTCGCCAGGCTTGGCTCCTTGTGCCACTTTTATTTGTATCTCTTTGGCGTTCACCAGATATTCAGTCGTTACGCCAAATCGTCCTGATGCAACCTGTTTCACAGCACTCGAGAGCGATACTCCTTCGACCTCACCCTTGAAACGGCTTTCGTCTTCGCCTCCTTCACCTGTGTTGCTTCGACTGCCTATCTTGTTCAACGCTAAAGCAATCGCCTCATGAGCCTCCTTGCTGATGGCTCCAAACGACATGGCTGCTCCGATGAAACGATGCATGATTTGCTCCTCTGGCTCCACTTCCTCTAACGGGATGGGGTTGGACTTGAAACGGAAGAACTGACGCAGGAACAAAGGCTGCTCGACATCGTCGATGATATGGGTGAACTCCTTGAATTTCTTATAACTGCCCAGACGGGTTGCCAACTGTAGCGTAGCAATCGCATCGGGTGTCCAGGCGTGCAGAATACCATCCTTACGGAACGAATATTGTCCGATGAAGGGCAATACATCGTCTGG
>CACZWF010000101.1 GCA_902784785.1 uncultured Bacteroidia bacterium | reverse complement strand
AATAAGCCACGAAGAACAGAACGGAAATAATGGCGGAGGAGCCCAGACCGCCTTTGCGGATGAAAGCTCCGATAGGCGCTCCGATGAAAAAGAAGATGAAGCAAGCCAGGGCCGTCGCCCATTTCTTCAAAATACCCACATCCGTACGACGCAGGATATACACATCCCGGAAGGTATCCCGGCTGAAGGTCGTCAAGGTGGACAACATATCCCCGGCCTTGCGTGAAGCCTTTTTGACCGCCTCAAACTCTGACTGCATACTTTCGAAAGCCAGCAGGTCTTCCGCAATCAGGTTCTGCACGATATGACGCGACGTATCCAACTGGTACTGATAACTCAGGGAAGGGTCCCGCATGAATGTGGCATATTGACTGGCCAGCAAACGGTTCTGGGCCGCATCGAGCGAGTCTTTCTGGGCCAGCAACTGGGCGTTGGTCATCGAGTTCACCTCATCGCTGAAACGGTTACCTTCGGATTTTTGGAACGCGTAATTGGACAAGGGAATGAACAACTGCTGGTGGGAGAACTTGGAGCGCTGCAACTGCAAGGTGGTATCCCGGTATCGACGGGTGTTGGTCTCTTCGTAACTCACACCGTTGAACATCTCGAAAGACAGATAACTCTTGTCGGCAGACAAGCTCATCCGGGCGGAATCCGACACGGTCAGACTGACATTTCCTTTGCCGGCGGAATGGGTATAGACCATAATCCCGTGCATGATCTTGCGTTCGTCATCCTGGTCTTCCACCCGCAACACATAGCCGTCAATACCGTCATAGAAAGTACCGGACGGAATCTTGATCTCAGACTTGGTCCGGCCGATATCGTCGCGCAAAGTGTAAATCTCGTTGAAGGCCAACGGAACCAGGTTGTTGTTGACGAAATACGTCCCCACGCTGATGAAGAAGGAGGCTACAATCAAAGGGGCCAGCACGCGGGTGAGGGAAACACCGGCCGCCTTGATGGCCAGCAATTCGTTGTTCTCGCCCAGGGTCCCCATCGTCATCATCGAGGCCAGCAACGAAGCCAGCGGCAGGGACAGGGGCAAGGTGGTGATGCCGCCCCATCCGAGAAATTCCAGGATGACGGAGAAGCTGAGTCCTTTACCGACCAATTCGTCTATGTACAGCCACAGAAACTGCATCATCAGGATGAAGGTCACGACAACAAGTATCGCGGCAAACGGCCCGATGAACGATTTCAATATGAAGCGGTCCAGACGATTCATTCACGGTCCGGATTTAGGCCTTGGCCTTGAGAATATCCAACGCGTCTTTGAGTCCTTCCGCATTGCGGCCGCCGGCGGTAGCCAGACCGTTTTGGCCGCCTCCGCCGCCCTGAATGCATTTGGCCGCTTCACGAATCACGGCGACCGCATCTTTTCCGGCCGACACCAGATCCTGGGAATACATCAGCAGCAACTGGGGCTTCCCATCAGTCGTATAGGCAGCAGCCACAATGAGGTTTTCTGCCTCTTTCTGCAGCATCAGGGCCGCTCCGCGCAGCATCGCGGCATCCTGCTCCCCTTCCACGCAGACCATGCGGTGACCGTTGACCTCTTCGGCGCGGTCGTAGAGGAACTGCTTGAAAGATTTCATCTTTTCTTTGGCAATCTGGTCCAGCTGTTTCTTGTACTGTTCGTTCTCCTCAATCATTTTGTGCAACGCCTGGGTCAGGTCGGGCGCATTGTTGAAGAAGGAACGGGCGGCACTCAAGGTATCGCTCAGCGCATAGACCATTTCTTCGGCCTGATCACCGCTGACCGCCTCGATACGACGGACACCGGCGGCGATGGCACTCTCGGAAACAATCTTGAAGAAGCCGATGTCGCCCGTGGCGCTGGCGTGACAACCACCGCAAAGTTCTACGGAATCACCGAACTTCACCACACGGACAGTCTCGCCGTATTTCTCGCCAAAGAGCGCAATGGCGCCCATCTGCTTGGCTTCGTCCATCGTCGCATCGCGTTTTTCGCAAAGGGGATGGTTCTCGCGAATCAGCTGGTTGACGCGTTTCTCAACGGCACGGATCTGCTCCTGGGACATTTTCTCGAAATGAGAGAAGTCGAAGCGAAGGTATTTGTCGCACACATAAGAACCTTTCTGCTCGACGTGGGTGCCGAGGATTTCGCGCAGGGCCTGGTCCAGCAAGTGGGTAGCGGTGTGATTGCCCGCAATCTTGCGACGGCGTTCCTTATCAACGACAAGGGTAAAACTCCCGCTGCAATCCGCAGGAATGCGTTCAGCCACGTGAATGGTCAGGTTGTTCTCCTTGATGGTGTCGAGAATGGCGATTTTCTCCCCGTTCTCGGAAAGGATATAACCGGTATCCCCTACTTCACCGCCCATTTCGCCATAGAAAGGCGTGCGGTCGAAAACGAGTTGGAAAAGGGTCTTGCCCTTGGCCTTGACCGTACGGTGACGGGTCAGGACCGCTCCTTCGATTTCGGTGAAGTCATACCCGGAGAACTCCACATCGTCGCAGTGCACGAACTCCACCCAGTCGCCGCTTTCAATGCTGCCGGCGTTGCGGGCGCGTTGTTTCTGCATTTCCAGTTCCACATTGAACGCGTCGATGTCGATTTTATAGCCGTTCTCGGCGGCAATCAGTTCACTCAAGTCAATGGGGAAACCGTAGGTATCATAGAGGATGAAGGCGTCAGCACCGCCAATCACCTTGGAGGCGGCATATTTCTTCATCAGGTCGTCCATCATCTTGATGCCCCGGTCGAGGGTGCGCAGGAAGGCCATTTCTTCCTCCTGGATGACTTTTTCAATCAATTTCTGCTGGCTGACGATTTCGGGATAGAAGGCACCCATATCGTCCACGAGCTGCGCCACAAGGCGGCAGAGGAAAGGTTCCTTGAAATCGAGGAAGGTGAAACCGTAACGGACGGCGCGGCGCAAGATGCGGCGAATCACATAACCGGCCTTGACATTGCCGGGCAACTGACCGTCGGCGATGGAGAAGGAGATGGCGCGGATGTGGTCGGCGATGACGCGCATCGCAATTTCCGTCTTCTCGCTCTCGTGATAGGCGTGGCCGCTGAGCGCTTCGATACGGGCGATCATTCCCGTAAAAACATCGGTGTCGTAGTTGGAGGTTTTGCCTTGCAGCAACATACACAGACGTTCGAAGCCCATACCAGTATCGACATTCTTGTTGGGCAGCAATTCCAGGTGGCCGTCGCTCTTGCGCTCATACTGCATAAAAACGATGTTCCAGATTTCAATCACGAGCGGGTTGCTCTGATTGACGAGGTCACGGCCCGGGACAGCGGCTTTCTCGGCCTCGGAACGCAAGTCCACGTGAATCTCCGAACAAGGTCCGCAGGGGCCCGTATCGCCCATTTCCCAGAAATTATCGTGTTTGTTGCCCGGCAGGACGTGGTCGGCGGGCAGGTGTTTGAGCCAGGCGTCGCGGGCTTCGGTATCCATCGAGGTGCCGTCTTCGGCACTCCCCTCGAACACCGTGGCATAGAGGATGCTCTTGTCGATTTTATAAACCTCGGTCAGCAATTCCCAAGCCCAGTCGATGGCTTCTTTCTTGAAATAATCGCCGAAAGACCAGTTGCCCAGCATTTCAAACATCGTATGGTGGTAGCTGTCGTGCCCCACCTCTTCCAAATCATTATGTTTTCCGCTCACGCGCAAACATTTCTGCGAGTCACACACGCGTTTGTACTTCGGTGCGCTGTTGCCCAGGAACCAATCCTTGAACTGGTTCATCCCCGCATTGGTAAACATCAGGGTCGGATCGTTCTTGACCACCATCGGGGCAGACGGAACCGCTTTGTGACCCTTGGAGGCAAAGAAATCCAAAAATGTTTGCCGAATCTCTTTCGATGTCATCATATCTTTCTTCAAAATTTATTTGTTGCTCTCTGCTATATGCTTCTCCCAAGCCCAAGCGGAAGCCAGGGTCTCGTCCACCGTACGCTCCGCTTTCCACCCCAGTTCCTCGTTGGCCAGGGAGGTCTCGGCCCAGATGGCGGTCACATCGCCGGGACGACGGTCCACGAAACGATAGTTGAGTTTGACGCCGTTGACCTTTTCGAAGGAATTGACGAGCTCCGCCACCGAAACGGGACGACCGGTTCCGACATTGAAAATCTCGTAGTCGGCCTTCATTTTTCCGTTCAACATACGGGCGACGGCGGCCACGTGGGCTTTGGCCAGATCGACCACGTCAATATAGTCCCGCAGGCAGGTACCGTCGGGCGTCGGATAGTCATTTCCGAAAATGGACAGACAGGCGCGTTTGCCGATGGCTGTCTGGGTGATGAAAGGCACGAGGTTGTTAGGCACACCGCGCGGCAGTTCGCCGATGAGGGCGGAGGGGTGGGCTCCGATGGGGTTGAAATAACGCAGGGCGATGCCTTTGATGGCGCCCGTCGTCCCCGGTTCGTTGGACGCTTTGACCGTATCGCGCAGGATGTCTTCACAAATCTGCTTGGTATTGCCATAGGGCGAAGTCGCCGGCAGACGAGGCGACTGCTCGGTCACGGGCAGTTTCTCCGCTTCACCGTAAACGGTGGCGGAAGAAGAGAAGAGGACATTACATCCCCCGTGGGCCTGGGCCGTCTCCAACACATTGAGGAAGGAACCGAGGTTGTTTTTATAATACATCACGGGCTTGGCGACCGACTCGCCCACCGCCTTGAACGCGGCGAAATGAATCACGGCGTCGATTTTGAAACGGCTGAACAAGTCTTCCACAGCCGCCGCGTCACAGAAATCCATTTTTACGAAAGGAATATCCTCCCGACCTGTGATTTTCTTGACACCTTCGAAACAGGTCATGTCGCAGTTGGACATATTGTCCGCCACCACGACCTCGTACCCGGCTTCGATCAATTCAACGGTTACGTGGCTACCGATATAGCCCGCGCCGCCCGATACCAAAACTGTCTTTTTCATTATTTTTCAATTTTATTGAACGCATTTGGTGCAAAGTTATTATTTTTGCATGAGAGTACAAAAATATGAGGCAGAAAATCCAGTTTTTTATCGTTCTTTTTCTCGTGTGCGCCCCCATTATGCGCGCGAAGAGTCCGTACCAGGAAGAAATCGAGGCCATTTTGGCCGATACGGCCCTGCAAGGAGCGTCCGTCAGCGTCTGTGCCGAGATCCTCGACGGAAAGCGTCTGGTAGATGTTTGCAGCGACCGGCTGATGGTCCCTTCTTCCAACCTCAAATTGATCACGACCGGAGCCGCCCTGTACCATTTCGGCAAAGATTACCGTTTCAAGACAAAACTGGCTTACAGCGGGACCGTCCAAGGAAGAGGAACTGTTTGACATTTGGGCGAAAGCGCTGCTGAAAGCAGGCATCCGCCACATCCACGGTGAAATCATCGGCGACGGCGGTTACCTGGATGGCATGAAAGAATCTCCGCTTTGGCAATACGACGATATCGGCACCTATTACGGCAGCGGCACCAGCGGCCTGCAGTGGCACGAGAACTACATTTCCATCAAGGTCAGCCCGGGCTTCCAGGTGGGAGACAGCCTCAACATCGAATTCATCGGTCCCGACACGCCCTGGATCGACTATCGCCTGCCCTGCCGCACCGGAGAGAGAGGAAGCGGCGACCAGGTCTATCTCTACACCCACGATGACAGCCGGACGGCCATACTGACCGGTTGCTTCGCCCTTGGAAAACCCGTCAAGAACCTGAAGGTCAGCAATAAATTTCCCGAAAGGACCTGCGCGTTCCTGTTCAATGAGTATTTGCAGAAACGGGGCTTTTCAACCCGCGGATACAACGCTTTCGACCCTTTGTCCGACACCCTGGTCCGGCCGCAAAAACTGCGGTCGATTGTCGAAACGGAGTCCCCTTCGCTCAAAGACATTATCCGTTCCTGCAACACCGAGAGCAACAATGTCTATGCGGAAACCTTGGTGCGCGTGATGGGCAAAGAAATGTGCGGAAGCGCCTGCTACGATTCCAGCCTGGTCGCGCTGGACAGCGTGCTTTTCACCCTCGGCATCAGCGGACGGGACAGCAGCGGGCGCAAGAAAGACGGCATCATCCGGGACGGCAGCGGACTGGCCCGCCACAACCTGCTGAGCACCGGTTATATGTGTGGATTCTTACGCGCCATGGCGGCTTCTCCCTGCTACAAAGACTACCTTACGACCATCCCGCAACCGGGCTTGCACGGAACCGTCCAACCCTGCCTGCGCCTGCTCCCTACCAGCGAACGCCGCCGGGTAAGAATGAAAAGCGGTTCTATGTCCGGTATCCGCTGCTACAGCGGGTATATCACACCGGGACATGGTTCTGAAAAAGAACAGACACTGGCCTTTTCCCTCTTCATCAACAACACCACCATGGATCAGTATCAGCAACGGGCCATTACAGACAAAATAATAAGCGCCCTGCTGAAATGCAAGGCGCCTGAAATCTCGGAATAATTCCGGATTGCTTATTTCGCGAAAGCGATGCTGCGGGTCTCGCGGATGACGGTGATTTTCACCTGGCCGGGATAGACCATTTCATCCTGGATGCGACGGGCGATTTCCGCGGAAAGCTCTTCGGCCTGCTGGTCGGTCACTTGCTCGGCACCGACGATGACACGCAACTCGCGTCCGGCCTGGATGGCGTAGGACTTGGTCACGCCCGGATAGGAGGCGGCCAGGTCTTCCATTCCTTTCAAACGCTTGATATAAGACTCGATGACCTCGCGGCGGGCACCCGGACGAGCGCCGGAAATCGCGTCACCGACCAACACGATGGGAGCATAAATGGAAGTCATCTCCACTTCCTCGTGGTGGGCGCCGATAGAATTGCAAATTTCCGGTTTTTCCTTGTACTGCTCGGCGAGCTTCATACCCAGCAAAGCGTGAGGAAGATCGGGGTCGTCCTCGGACACCTTTCCTATATCGTGGAGCAAACCGGCCCGTTTGGCAATCTTGGGATTGAGCCCCAGTTCCGAAGCCATAATGGCGCAGATATTGGCCACCTCGCGGGAGTGCTGCAAGAGGTTCTGTCCATAGGAAGAACGATATTTCATACGACCGATGAGCTTCACCAACTCGATGTGCAGGCCGTGGATGCCCAGGTCGATGCAGGTGCGCTTACCCGTTTCCATAATTTCGTCTTCGAGCTGCTTGCTCACCTTGGCGACCACATCTTCGATGCGGGCGGGGTGAATACGACCGTCCACGACCAACTGGTGCAGGGCCAGACGGGCCACTTCCCGGCGAACCGGATCAAATGCGGACAGCAAAATAGCATCCGGGGTATCGTCCACGACGATTTCCACGCCGGTCGCCGCTTCGAGCGCACGAATATTTCGGCCTTCCCGGCCGATGATGCGGCCTTTCACTTCATCGCTGTCAATATGGAAGACGGTCACCGCATTTTCGATGGCGGTCTCCGTAGCGGTACGCTGAATGGTATTGATCACGATGCGTTTGGCTTCCTTGCTGGCGGTCAGACGAGCCTCGTCGATCATTTCATTGATGTAAGACTGGGCCTGGGTACGGGCTTCGTCCTTCATATTCTGAATCAACTGGTTCTTGGCCTCTTCGGCAGTCATGCCGGCAATGTTCTCGATCTGACGGTTGGCTTCGGCGCGCAGGGCTTCATATTCCTGGGTCTTCTTGGCCAACAGTTCTTCGCGGGATTTGAGACTTTCCTTCATCTGGTCCACCTCGTGGTTCTTGCGGCCCAGTTCGGAAGCCTGCTGGTTCAAGGCATTTTGCTTCTGGTGCATGCGGTTCTCCGCCTCGGCAATCTGCCGGTTTTTCTCGGCGATATGTTGTTCGTGCTCGCTCTTCAGTTGAAGAAAGCGTTCCTTGGCCTGAAAAATCTTTTCCTTTTTGATGTTCTCCGCTTCCTCGCGCGCTGATTTGAGGATGCTGTCCCCGCGTTTTTTCATAATGAAACGAGCCAGCGCAAGGGCAAGTCCGGCTCCTATGGCAAAACCGCCGGCGGAAAAAATAATGATTTGGGTGATGTCCATATTATCTACCTCCAATATATTAAAAAAACAATGTACTATCCCTTTGTCAAAGCAGGAAGAGCACACTGTCCCTCGTAAAGATCAATAAAAAAGCCGTCCACCGTTATTCGCCAGAAACCAGTCTGACAAGATTTGGGTTCCGGAAATGTTCAGTCCACCTGTTCAAGCGACGGGCCCGACTTCCCACTCCGAGTCGCCCTGTACTATATTAGTGTTGTTTCAGCCCGAATATAGTATGGACGGCTATTGATCAGTCTTTTCAAGATAATGGGCGAGTTGGGCTTGCAAAGACTCCAACTCCTTATTTATCAGGTCGATTTCTCTCTGGCACCGGATCCTTACCTTGCACTCGTTAAAGGCGATAAAGATCAGCAAGTCTTCGAGGGATGCGTTGGTGAATTCCGTACGCCTCTGCTCGATGGTCTTGTCAATGACGGCGGCCGCTCTCCGATAGAGTTCCTCTTCGGCCTCATCTTGGGCCATCAGAGGGAAGGTCCGCCCGGCAACTTTTATGTTTGCTCTGTACGCCATTGACTAACTCATTAAACTCAGACATTTGTCGATTTGGCGAATCATCGCGTCAATCCGGGCTTTCAGCCGGGCGCTATCCTCGCCGGTCGCGGCAAACGCCGTTTTCAGGTTCAGATTGTCAATCGTCTGCTTCAATGCGCTTATCTCTTCCTTCGCATTGTCCACTTCCGTTTCCTTCTTACGAAGAAGCTCCTCCAGCCGTGTATTTTCGGCCTTCAGCACTTCATAGCGCGAAATCAAATCTTCGATGTTCTGTTTAATTTGTTCGAGCATACGGTTGAGTCAACAAAAGCGGGCAAATTTGACTTGCAAATATAATCATTTTATATTTCTTATCAAAATTTTACCAACAAAAAGAGGTCGATTTTCATCGACCTCTGGAGTTGCGAGGGGAGGACTTGAACCTCCGACCTCCGGGTTATGAGCCCGACGAGCTACCAACTGCTCTACCTCGCGATGTGGACTGCAAAGGTAGGCAAAATTTTTGAAACTCCAAATTTTTTTGGCAACTATCGCTTCGGGAAGAGGCGGACGAGCCAGAGCGCCAGCAGCAACAAGAACAAAAAAGTGGCGGCTCGACCGACGATATCCCCATGCCGGACAAAGAACGTCTCACGGGCGTTCAAGTGGACTTTTCCTTTCAAGACAGCCCGCGTCCACCAGGGCGTCGAAGCGACGATTTCACCCCGCTGGTTGATGATGGCGCTGATACCCGTGTTCGCGCTGCGCGCCACATCCCGCCGCATCTCGACAGCCCGCAAACGGGAATAATCCAGATGCTGCCGATAGCCGGGCGTATCGCCCCACCAGGCATCGTTGGTGATGACGCAGAGCAATTTCGCTCCCAGCAGTACAAACTCCCGGCAATAGTCACCAAAGATAGACTCGTAGCAAATGACCGGCGCTACCGGAATGTCCGAAACAAGCGCAGATTCCGATATCGCGACGGCCGTTGAAGCCGCACTATCCGACGGCTCGACCGGCGCATAGCAATACAGCAACGAAGGCTCCGGCTGGCCGATGCAACGAGCCATCACGCCACCCAGCACCTCGTCGTCAAAACGCCCCATAATGGCAGGGAAAGGAGTGCTTTCGGTGGCCGGCACCAAACGCGACTTATGATAGAGGTCGAGACGGGACGCGCCGGTATTCAGGCTCAAGGCCGAATTATGCGACTCATACCAGAGCCCCTCCCGCAGCGGACGAGCCGTCGCCGAAGGACGCTCCTTGCTGGAAATACGCTCGTAAGTGGAGGCCCCCATCAGCAGGGTCGCATACGGATAGTCTTTCAAAAACGAAGCAAACTGATACACCGTCGAATTGCCCCGGACATCATCCAGCCAGAGACTGGAGGTAAATGTTTCCGGAGCCAGAATGAGCACCGGAGCCGTCGGACCGCCATCGACCGCCGCGCTGTCCACACCCGGCTTTGAGCTCTCCGCAGCCGGCAGGTTCTCCCGAATCTGGGTGGCCAGCACCGCATTCTGCTCCCCTTGCGTATAAAATTCGAACTTCTCGTACGGATCGAAATTGGGCTGGCTGATCAGCACCTCCAACTCCTCCCCTTCTTCCTTCGTTGTATTCCATAAGACCAGCGAAACGGCCATCGGCACCAGCAGCAACAAAGGCAACGCCGTCACCATCGCCGCTTTCGCCTTGCGGTTGAAACGCGGCCACGCCCCGCCATAGCGGGCGACCAGGACACCGAACAGACCCAGATTGAAGGCCCATACCCACAGCGAACCACCCAGGGTTCCGGTCCATTCATACCATTGCACGCAGGCGATACTCCCGGCAAAGGCATTGCCGAGCACCAGCCAGGGCCAGGGAATGGGCGAAACGAAATAAATCTTTTCCCAAGCCAGCCACATCGCCGCCAGGAAAATATAGGGCAGCACCCCGTTCAAGCGCTTCTTACTCCAATGGAAAAACTGGAAAATCAGCGCCATTTTGAATGCATTGGCAAAACCGGTAAAAATGCCGCCGCCCATCGTGGCGTTGCACACCCAGAAAGTCGTAATGAAGTTCCAGGCCGAAAAGCACAACCACGCATATAAAAAGAAACGCGGCCGTTCTTCCTGTGTCATCCTACGCTCCAGATACAGCAAGGGCAGGAAAGCCACCAGCATCACCGGGCCAGTACCGGGTACCAGAAAAGGTATGGAAAGCAATACGGAAGAAGCGAGCGACCCAAGCAGACGCCATCCGAATGTGCAACCTGTTTTCAGTTGCTCACGGGAAAGCTTCTGATCTTGTTTCATAGGGTTTTGCGGGCAAAATCCAGCGTAACGGTATAGACAGTCCGGTCAGAAGAAGGCGCCTCATACATCGCCTCGGTGAAAATCTTCTCACAAATGCTCCGAAGTCCGCGCGCGCCCACTTTTTTCTCGACCGCCGTCTTCACGATGAGATCCAGCACCTCCGGCTCGACCACCAGTTTCTTGCCGTCCATCTCGAACATCTTTTCATACTGTTTGATCAAGGCGTTTTTGGGCTCCACCAGAATACGCTTCAACGCGGTCTCGTCCAAAGGATCCAAATAGGTGATTACAGGCAAACGACCGATGATTTCCGGAATCAAGCCATAGGCCCGGAAGTCCTCCATATCTATCTGCTGCTTGGCCGCTGAATCGAAACCAATCACCTGGGTGTTGAGACGCTGGGCAATCCGGCGCTCTATTCCCTCGAAAGCACCCCCGCAGATAAAAAGGATGTTCTCCGTATTGATATGCACGAAATCCTGCTCGGGATGCTTTCGTCCCCCTTTGGGCGGCACATTCACCACATTGCCTTCCAAGAGTTTGAGCATCGCCTGCTGTACGCCCTCGCCGGACACATCCCGGGTAATGGAAGGATTGTCGCTTTTACGGGCGACCTTGTCGATTTCATCGATGAAAACGATGCCCCGTTCGGTACGGGCCACGTCATAATCCGCCTGTTCGAGCAAGCGCGAAAGAATGCTCTCCACATCCTCCCCCACATAGCCGGCTTCGGTCAGCACGGTCGCATCCACGATGGTGAAGGGAACATCGAGCAAGCGGGCAATACTGCGCGCCAGCAAGGTCTTTCCCGTTCCGGTCGGACCGGCTAGCAGAATGTTGGACTTCTCGAGTTCCACTTGGGAGTCGGTGGCATCCAAATTGTTCTCCAGGCGCTTGTAATGGTTGTAAACCGCTACGGAAAGCACTTTTTTCGCCCGGTCCTGGCCGATGACATACTGGTCGAGATAGGCGTGAATCTTCTGGGGAGTCACTTCCTTCCGGGACTGGCTGGCAGGCTTGGCGGGCTTCGACGGGGCCTTGACGGCAGGACTGACCACGCCGGCATCCTCCAAATAGGAATACAAGCTGGTCACACAAGTATCGCAGATAAAACCTTCCTTGACTTGCAGAAGGTATTGCACCTGCGACTCGTCGCGTCCGCAACAAAAACAATGATGATTTTTCTTACCGGCCACGATTATTTCTTTTTGCCCAGAATCTTGTCAATCATACCGTATTCCAAGGCCTCCGGCGCCGTCATCCAATAGTTACGGTCGGCGTCCGCAAAGACCTTGTCATACGTCTGATGAGAATGGTCTGCCAGAATCTGCACCAGTTCCTGGCGGCATTTTTCAATCTCTTTCGCCTCGATGAGGATGTCGGAAGCCTGACCGCTGACCCCGCCCAGGGGCTGATGAATCATCACCCGGGAATGGGGCAGCGCCGCCCGTTTGCCTTCGGCGCCGGCGCAAAGCAGGATAGAACCCATCGAAGCCGCCATGCCGGTACAAATCGTAGCGACATCCGGCTCGATCAACTGCATCGTATCATAGATGCCCAATCCTGCGGAAACCACGCCGCCCGGAGTATTGAGATACAAGGAAATATCCGCGGTGGCATCCGTAGAAGCCAAGTACAGCAACTGGGCTTGAACGATATTGGCCACGTCGTCATCGATAGGCAGTCCCAAAAAGATGATACGATCCATCATCAAACGGCTGAACACATCCATGACAGCCACATTCAACTTGCGCTCCTCGATGATAGAGGGGTTGATGTACGCATCAACGGCACTGCGATAGTCGTGCATCTTCAGGGACGAAATCCCTTTCGTGCTGCGGGCAAAGAGGTCAAAATCTTTCATTCTATACTATTTACTTGAGTTCCGCAAATTTCTCGCGGGTAATTTTCTTGGCTTTGAGCGTAATGACATCCTTCACCGCATCGATGGCCTTGCGGGTGGTCACCTGCTCCTCGATACGACGGCTTTCGCGCTCTTGGGACAGAAGGCTCTTGGCAAAAGACTCAATCTGCTCATCGGGAACATTGCTCAGACCGTACATCGCATACTGGTAAGCGGCAAATCCTTTGGCGGACTCCAGCAAATCGGCTTCGGTCACCGTCAGTTTGAATTTATCCATCAGGAAGTCACGCACAATCTGCCATTTGAAATCCTCCACGAAACCGGGCCATTCTTTTTCAATCTCCTCGGCCGTGAATTTACCCTCGTTGTTGACGAGAATCCAGCGTTTGAGGAAGGCTTCGGGCAAAGCGATATCGGCTTTCTTGAGCAGATAGGCCTGGGCATCCCGGTCGAAACGGAAGTCGGCTTCGCTGCGATACTCGGCGTTCAGGCGCTCTTCCATTTTGGCGTCGAATTCTTCGGCCGTGTGCACCATATCCTTTCCGAAAACTTTGTCGTAGGTATCCTGATTCATCTTGGCCGGAGCGAAGGTCTTGACATTCTTGACCGTCATTTTCCATACGGGATCCATCTTGGCCAGCTCGTCTTTGGTACATTTGAGCATGGAAGCACGGTCGGTCTCGTTGGCGAAAGCCTCATTGACATTGACGTCCAGGCTGTCTCCCGCCTGAATACCCACGAATGCGCTCTTGCACTCGGCGGAAACATTGCGCAAAGCCACATAAGCACCTTCCACCTTGGTCTCGCCATTGACGAAATCCACGATGATGAAATCGTCCTCCGCGGCTTTCTTGCCGTCGGTCAGTTCGCCGAACTGCTTGAGGGTCGTTTCTTTGAGGTTCTTCTTGGCCGCATCGGTCACCGTAATATTATAATAAGGAATCTCATCTTTGGCGGAAAGTTCCAATTTCACCTCGGGACGCAGGGCGTAATCAAAGGTAATGCAAAGCGGCTCCGCATTCCAATCGACACTCTGACCTTCTTCGGGAAGGGGTTCACCGATCAATTTGAGATTGTGCTCCTTGATGTAACCGGTAAGGTTTTCGGAAATACAATCATTGATGCAATCCGCAAGCACGCGCTCTCCATAGAGACGCTCGATCAGGCTGGCGGGGGCCATACCTTTACGGAAACCTTTCAGTTCAGCATCGCGGCGAATCTTGGCGAGCATTTTTCTTTTCTTCTCAGCGTAGTCTTCCTTAACAATTTCAAGACTCAGTTTGTAGTTGAGCTCATCAACCTTTTTTTCTGTGTGGTCGTCTTGAGCTGGCTCAAGGACAGCTCGGTCTCGGAAAACTGACCTTCCCGCATTTTTCCGTCGATAATGCGGTCCACCAACTCGGCAATGCTTTCGTCGGAGTAATCTTTGAGCGTACGGGAGGCCGCCTCGATAGAGTCACAAATCATCACCACCGTCTCTTCGGCAGATTGGGGCTGAGGACCGGGATAACAGAAGGCGTCTTTGTGGTCGGCAATCCCTCCTTCTTCCAGATATTTTCCATAAAAATAGCCCGTACAGGAGGTCCCGTGATGAGAACGGATAAAACGTTTCACCACCTCGGGCAAGCCGTATTTTTCGGCCATCATCTCTCCATCCGCCACGTGACGGATAATCATCCGGGCGCTTTCCTCGTAACTGAGCCCTTTGTGGAAATCATCCGAACCCAACTGATTTTCAACGAAACATTGCGGATTCTGAATCTTTCCCACATCGTGATACAAAGCGCCGGCGCGAATCAAGGCCACGTTGGCACCAATCGCCCGGGCCACGGCCTCCGACATATTCATCACCTGCAGGGAATGCTGATAGGTCCCGGGGGCGGAACGGGAAAGCAACTGCAACAAGGGAGAGTTGGTATCGGACAAATCATCCAGACGATGCGTGGAGACCAGTGAAAACAATTTCTCGAAGAGATAGATGAACGGATAACCTGCCACTGCCAGGAAGGAACCCAACAGGAGCAAGACGAGTTCTTCTATGGGTAAATTCATTTCCCCGGAAGCGGCAAACTGGAAAGCCAAGTAAACCACCGCCATCAGGATAAAGGTGAAGAAGGCATTGACAAACTGCCGCCATCCCTTGGACAAATAGGTAAAGGTGAATATATTGAGCACCCCGGCCGCCGACCAGACAAAAAAGAGCCGTACACCCATCGGGAGGATGAGCATGGGAAACAAAGAAACCAGATAAACCGGCAGCACGACTTTCTTGCGGAAGAAAGAAAGCATAAAGAGGGCCATCAGCGAAAACGGCATCATATACAGACGGAGGAAATTGGGATTTCCTACGAGGAAAATGATGAGTTGGGTCATCAGGAAGATGGTCAGCAAGTATAGATACCGGTGAAAATCCGCAAAGATTTTGGCATTGGTGAAGAGTATGGAGAAAAAGAGCAGCGCCACCAGCAGCAAAGCGATGAGGGCATTGCTGACCCATAGGAACGCACGATTACCGTCGTACCCATAATTCTGATCGAATTCCATCTGGTAACTCTTGAGCACCTGTTCTGTCTGGGCGGTTACCATCTCGCCTTTGGCGATAATACGCTCTCCGTTGTTGACAACTCCGGAGAAATGAGCGATGTTGTCCAATGCCTTCGACAACTCCGCCTGAGTGCGCGTTTCGTCATAAATCAGGTTGGGAATCAAACACTTTTCCAAGCCCATTTCGACGGCAGCCGAATCCGTTTCGGGTTCAAACAGCAGTTTCGTGCTGCCCATCAGCGCTCTTCGAGCCGTAGAAGGCGTAAAAACATCTACGGCGGACAAAGTGTCTACCAAGGTAGAAATTTCATAGCAGCAAAGGGTCTGCGCTTCAGGGTTCAACTGGTCGCAGAAACCTTTTGCATAAATTTTATTGAGCGTGGTCTGGGCCACCCTGGCAAAATTGGGGGGCAATTTCTTCGCTTGTTCGAGAGCTATTCGCGAAGCATTGTTGTCCCTATGATAATACGGGGGTTGTTCGCGGATAACCTGGGCCCTATCCTCTTCTTCCTGCGCAGCGCTCTTGATGATGGGAACATCAAAATGAGCGTACAGATCGTCATACATCCACGGCTGGCCCTTCTTAAATTCGTAGTTGAACTTTCCCGCTCGAGGCAGGAGGGAGAACAACACAAAGAAGAGGACAACCAGAGGGATGTATACCCGAAAACTGCGCGGGAGGTTGATTTTATCCATCTAAGCGTCGATGTTGGCGTAGTGAGCGTTCTGTTCGATAAATTCGCGGCGAGGCGGCACATCGTCCCCCATCAGAATGGAGAATGTACGCTCCGCTTCGGCGGCATTCTCGATGGTCACCTGACGGAGCAGGCGGGTCTCCGGATTCATCGTGGTATCCCACAACTGCTCATCGGACATTTCACCCAAACCTTTGTAGCGCTGCACACGGACGCTGGCGTCGTTTCCGCCGCCCATTTCTTGCACGGCCGCCTTGCGCTCGTCTTCCGTCCAGCAATACACCTGCTTCTTGCCTTTCTTGACCTGGAAAAGCGGAGGAGTGGCGAGATAAACGTGACCGCCCCGGATCAAGTCAATCATATAACGGAAGAAGAAGGTCAGAATCAAGGTGTCGATGTGGCTGCCATCGACATCGGCATCGGTCATCACAATCACTTTGTTGTAACGAAGTTTGCTCAGGTTCAAAGCCTTGGGATCCTCCTCCGTACCGACGGTCACACCGAGCGCCGTATAGATATTGCGGATTTCCTCGCTTTCGAACACACGATGCTCCAGCGCTTTTTCCACATTGAGAATCTTACCCCTCAACGGCAGAATGGCCTGGATGCGGCTGTCACGGCCATTGACGGCCGTACCGCCTGCAGAGTCACCCTCCACGAGGAAGAGTTCACATTTCTCAGGATCACGATTGGAACAGTCGGACAACTTGCCGGGCAGACCGCCGCCGGACATCACCGTCTTACGGGTCGCCTCACGGGCCTTGCGGGCCGCCTGACGGGC
>CACZWF010000100.1 GCA_902784785.1 uncultured Bacteroidia bacterium | reverse complement strand
GAAATCCGCCTCGAAAACGGAAGCATCGACCTGAGCCGTCGGAAGAATCCCATGAAAGTACACGCTCGAAACCTGACGCTTTCCGTCCGGGATCTCGGGTTCCTGTTGGCGGAGAACCAAGTGGAATACAACGACAGTTGTTACTGCGTATCGGTAGACAGTCTGGATTTTACCGATGAAATGGGACTGACCCGCTACCAGATCGGGCACCTGGCCACCGCCAATGCCGGCCCGGTCGAAGCATTGGCCCTGCATCTTTATAACTGCGTCGCGAAGGAAGAGGTGGCGGAAAGGATGGGCAAAGTTTCAGCCGTATGGTTCGACGCTAAATTGGACAGCCTGCAGACCAGCGCCATCAATATCCCCCGCATCGCAAAAGAGCAAAAAGTGGACATCGAAAGCATCCGACTGTCCGGACCGGACATCGTTCTCCTGCAGGACGACCGTTACCCGCCTGCCGTCCCCTATCCCACCTTCCAGGAGGGACTGAATACGGTAAAGATGCCGATAAAGATTCAACAGATCAACGCGCACGTCGAGAAGTTTACCTTTATGTGGGAAACCACGCACATCAATCGCGGTACCTTCCCCTTGCATAAGCTCAGCGTAAACGTCAACTCTGCGAGCAATGCGCCCGGCAACACGATGACCCTGAATATCAAATCCGGAGAGAAAGCGAGCAGCCACATGCAGCTCTCCTTATCCGTCAAGAATGACAAAGCCGAGAGCACCCAAGGGAAATTGCAGGTTTACCAATTGGACGGAGACCGTCTGGATCCCTTTATCCGTCCGCTTTTCGGCGCCACCATTCAGGCGGACATCCATCAAATCGACTCGAACTTCAAGGGAGACAAGACCAAGATGACGGGCGAATTCTGCATGTTGTACGACGGACTCAAGTTGAAAGCGTGGAACGACAAGACGGCTCCCTACCAGATCATTGCCCAGAACAGTGGATTCATCACCTTCCTGGCCAATATCATCGCCCCGGACGCCAATCCTTCCGCCCCCGGAAAGGAGCCCAAGCGTGTGGAGCTGGCTTTCCAGCGCGACCCTATGGTTCCCTATCCGGCTTATATCATCCAGAGCCTCACCAACGGTATGCTGAAAACCGTCCTTCCGGGCGGCGCCGTCCACAAGACAAAGAAATAAACGCCCAACCTGACGAACGCGGTGCAGACACATAAAAAAAGAGAGTCACTTTTCAGCGACTCTCTTTTCACTTATAAAGTAGGAAATTCTACTTGAAGAATTCACTGGCGTCATCAGCGTCGACCAACAGCTCATTGAAGCAATAAGCGCCGGTTTTGGCGGAACGGTCCATACGGATGCAACGGACCATTTTCTTCTGAACGCCTGCTGCGAAGGTTGCAACTGCTTTCTTTGCCATAGTATAAGTCTCCTATTTATTTAATTTCACGATGAACGGTCACCTTGTGCAGGTAGGGATTGTATTTCTTACGCTCCAAACGCTCGGTGGTGTTCTTTTTGTTCTTGGTGGTGATATAGCGGGAGATGCCGGGGACACCGCTCTCGCGCTGTTCGGTGCATTCGAGAATGACCTGAACCCTGTTACCTTTTGCTTTCTTTGCCATCGTCGTACGAATCTAAAGTTACACAATCTTGACGAAGCCTTTCGCCTGCGCATCTTTGATGGTTGCGTCGAGGCCGTTCTTCTCAATGTTCCTCATACCTTTGCAAGACACCTTGAGGGTAATGAAACGCTGCTCGCTCTCGGACCAGAACCGTTTGTTCTTGAGGTTAATCGCGAAGATGCGTTTGGTGCGTCTTTTAGAATGGGAAACATTGTTTCCAACCATTCTCTTGCGTCCTGTTATTTGACAAACCTTTGCCATAATTATTTATCTTTTACTTGTTTCTTTCAAAGGGGCTGCAAATATCGGTATAATTCTTCAAAAAAACAAGTTTTCTTAAAGAAACTTTAAAAACCTGCCCCATCTTATGTTCTTCGGGAAGGATTTATTGCCGTCGGTTGACAACCAGATGACCCTCGGCTTGCCCACGACGTGGTCCTCGGGAACGAATCCCCAGTAGCGGGAATCCAAGGAGTTGTGCCGGTTGTCGCCCATCATAAAGTAATAATCCATTCCAAAAGTGTAGGAATCAGCCTGCTGTCCGTCAATGAAAATCGCTCCGCCCCTTTCTTCCAATTGATGATCCTCGTAGGAAGTGATGATGCGCCGGTAAAGCGGAAGGTTCTCGCTCGTCAGCTTGACCGTCGCACCCTTTTTCGGCACCCACAACGGTCCCAGATTGTCCCGTGTCCATCCCAAAGAGGCATTGAAAGGAAAGATTTCCACATCCCCGCCTTCGTCCGCACTTTCTATCTCGGCTTCCACCGAAACCACCTCGGGCAATGCTTGCAAGAGATCCAGTTTCTTCCGGCTGAGCGCCAGATGGCGATAACCGGGCAAGGAAGCGTCGTAGTACAACTCCGAGAGGTTGACATCCAGGCGGTCCAGCGTCTTGCGATGCAGTGCGTCTTGCAGCAGCAGCGTATCGCCGGGCAGCGCCACGCAACGCTTGACATAATGGTCTTTCTTGTCTTTGGGATGCACCATCAGGGGTCCCCATCGCCGTACGGCGTAGTCCTTGGAAGTCGCCCTTACGACGGCATAGTAGTCGGCGGCGGGCATCTGCGTCAGCACCGTGTCTCCATTAGGGAAACAGAATACGACGATATCTTCTCTTTGGACCTTCCCCCATCCTTTCAAGCGCCTGTACGGGTTCTGGATCAAAGTCGAATAGGACTTCCTGCCGGAAGGCAGCACATTGTGCGTGAAAGGAATGGTCAGGGGTGTCTGGGGAACCTTGGGGCCATAAGCGAGCTTGCTCACGAAGAGATGGTCTCCGGTGTAGAGCGTGCTCTCCATAGACGATGAAGGAATCTTGAAGGCCTGGAAGAAAAACATATTGATGAAGGTCACAACCACGACGGCGAAGATAATGGCATCAATCCACTCCCGCACAAATCCTTGCTTGACCGCTCCTCGCTTGCGCCAAAAACGCCAGTGCACCTTATTGGTGACAAAGCCGTCAAAAATGACGGCTAAGCCAAGGAGGAACCAATAGTTTCCGAGCCAGACCACCCACGCGAGATAGAGGGCGCCCCACAGGGCGAACCGTCTCCATTTCGCAGGAGAGATATCCTTCAGGCTCATTCCATCAGATTATTTTACAGAATTGACAATCGCTTCAAAGGCCTGGGGGTTGTTCATCGCGAGGTCAGCCAGCACTTTGCGGTTGAGACCGACATTCTGCTTGGCGAGCTTGCCCATGAACTGGGAATAGTTCAAGCCATACTGACGAGCCGCGGCGTTGATACGCTGAATCCACAGGGCGCGGAACTCGTGCTTTTTGTTTTTGCGATCACGGTATGCGTAAGTCAAACCTTTCTCATAGGTATTCTTCGCAACAGTCCAAACATTTTTCCTGGAAAGGAAGTTACCGCGGGTTCTCTTCAGAATTTTCTTGCGGCGGGCCCTGGAGGCCACTGAGTTAACACTTCTAGGCATAAATTTAACTCTTTAATGATTTTACATACCCAACAAAGCTTTGACTCTGCGCTCCTGAGCGTGCTCGACGAGAGCGAAGTGGGTCAAATTTCTCTTCTGCTTTTTGGTCTTCTTGGTGAGAATGTGGCTGTGATAAGCGTGTTTTCTCTTCACTTTTCCCGTTCCGGTAAGCGTAAAGCGCTTTTTGGAACCGGAGTTGGTTTTCATTTTCGGCATAATAGTTAAATTTTAGTTATACAATTTTCTCTCACGAGATTATTTCTTTTTAATCGGCGCCATCATCATGATCATCCGTTTTCCTTCCAGTTTGGGCATCTGCTCGGCACGTCCCACCTCTTCCAACTCGACCGCAAAGCGGAGCAGCAGTTTTTCACCCTGGTCGGCATACACGATGCTGCGACCCTTGAAAAACACCGAAGCTTTCACCTTGTCGCCCCCCGTCAGGAACTCCTTGGCGTGCTTGAGTTTAAACTGGAAATCATGTTCGTCCGTGTTGGGGCCGAAACGGATTTCCTTGATGACAATCTTCGCGGAATTGGACTTCATCTCCTTGGCTTTCTTCTTCTGCTGATAGAGATATTTCTGGTAGTCCAATACCTTGCATACAGGAGGGTCCGCTTTCGCACTTATCTCCACCAAATCCAACTCAAGTCCTTCAGCGATTTTGCGTGCTTCAGAAATGGGATAGATACCCTGTTGAGGGATATTGTCACCGACGAGCCGAACTTGCGGCGCGGTAATTTCCTCGTTGATTCTCAGTCCGTCATCCTCCGACTTGGCAGGTTGAGGTCCCTGAGCGGGTCTGGGTCTGGGGGCCATAGGCCGAGGACCCGGTTTGTAAGGTGTTGCGATAAAAAAATCCTCCTATATTAAGTTATACATTATATATATTTAAGACAACTGACCATTGATTTCGTCCAACAGCAATTGCTTAAATGCTTCTTGTGTCATTACGCCCAAATCTTTCCCTCCTTGGCGGCGGACGGAAACCGTTCCGTCGGCCTGCTCCTTCTCACCTACAATCGCGAGGAAAGGAATGCGTTTGAGCTCATTTTCACGGATGCGCTTGCCGAGCGTCTCGTTGCGATCATCCATTGAGGCGCGAATTTCGCAATTATTCAGGAAATTACAAACTTTTTTTGCATAATCTGCAAATTTTTCGCTCAAAGGCAGCACATTTACCTGGTCCGGAGCCAACCAAAGCGGCAATTTTCCGGCGGTATGTTCGAGCAGCACGGCGACAAAACGCTCCATCGAGCCGAAGGGGGCACGGTGAATCATCACGGGGCGGTATTTGGCTCCGTCGCTGCCGGTATATTCCAGTTCGAAGCGCTCGGGCAGGTTGTAGTCCACCTGGATGGTACCCAACTGCCATTCACGTCCGAGGGCGTCCTTGACCATAAAGTCGAGCTTGGGTCCGTAGAAGGCCGCTTCGCCCGTTTCCACCACGGTAGGCAGGCCTTTTTCGGCAGCCGCTTCCTGGATGGCGCGTTCGGCCCGCTCCCAGTTCTCGTCGGTACCGATGTATTTGGTCTTGTTCTCCGGGTCACGCAAGGAGACCTGGGCTTTGTAGTTCTGGAAATCCAAGGTCTTGAACACATATAATATAATGTCAATGACCTTGCAGAATTCTTCTTTGATCTGGTCGGGACGGCAGAAAAGGTGGGCGTCGTCCTGGGTGAAACTGCGCACGCGGGTCAGGCCGTGCAACTCACCGCTCTGCTCGTAGCGATAGACGGTGCCGAACTCGGCCAGGCGCACGGGCAGGTCCTTGTAGGAACGGGGCTTGCTGCGGTAGATTTCGCAGTGGTGCGGGCAGTTCATCGGTTTGAGCAGGTACTCCTCCCCTTCCTGCGGGGTGGTGATGGGCCGGAAGGAATCGGCTCCGTAGTGGGCCCAGTGTCCGCTCGTCACATACAAATCCTTGCTGCCGATATGCGGGGTAATCACCTGGTCGTAACCGTAGGATTTCTGAATCTTGCGCAGGAACTGCTCCAGGCGGTCGCGCAGGGCGGTGCCTTTGGGCAGCCACAGGGGCAGACCCTGACCGACGCGCTGCGAGAAGGTGAAGAGCTCCATTTCGCGGCCGATCTTGCGGTGGTCGCGTTTCTTGGCCTCCTCCACGAGGGCCAGGTATTCGTCCAGCATCGATTTCTTGGGGAAAGTGATACCATAGATACGGGTCAAAGTCTGGCGGGAGGAATCCCCTCTCCAGTAGGCGGCGGCAATGGCCGTAAGTTTGACCGCCTTGATCATCGAGGTGTCTTTCAAGTGCGGGCCGCGGCAGAGGTCGGTGAACTGTCCGTTCTGGTAGAAGGTAATCGTACCATCCTGCAGCGCGTCGATCAACTCGCATT
The DNA here is from genome assembly GCA_902784785.1 of uncultured Bacteroidia bacterium. Lineage (GTDB taxonomy): Bacteria > Bacteroidota > Bacteroidia > Bacteroidales > UBA932 > Cryptobacteroides. The sequence goes on along the minus strand of CACZWF010000100.1, from coordinate 2,488 downwards.
TGTATTCGTCGCCTTTGGCCTTGAAGTTGGCGAGGGCGTCCGCTTTGCTCACCTCGGTGCGCACGAAAGTCTCTTTGTTGCGAGCGAGTTCGAGCATCTTATCCTCGATGGCCTTGAGTTCGGCCTCGACAAGTTGATGGCCGCCGAAATCCACATCGTAGTAGAATCCGTTTTCAATGGCCGGACCGATACCGAACTTGATACCGGGGTAGAGGCTCTCGAGGGCCTCGGCCATCAGGTGGGAAGAAGAATGCCAGAACACTTTCTTGGCTTCAGGGTCCTCCCATTTGTGCAGACGGATGGACGCGCTCTCCTGGATGGGACGCATCAAATCATATATCTCGCCCTTTCCGGTGGTGTCAGAGACAGGAATGACCGTGGCCGCAAGGACCTGTTCCGCCAATCTCGGGCTGATGCTCATCGCGATATCGAAGGCATTGATGCCGGCTTCAAACTGCTTGACGCTGCCGTCAGGAAAAGTAATCTCAATCATAACCAAACTCATTAAGCGTGCAAAGGTACGAAATTTTTACTTATATTTGTAAAATTCTTTTCTGTATATGGAATTACTCGACAGCAAAACCCTTCGTTCGGAAGGCGCCAAGGCAGGGCTCGTTTTCGGAACCATTTCCGGAGGGTATATCTTTCTTTCCCAATGGCTCAGCGGACTGGGAGATACCGGCGGCATCATCAACTTCATTCTCGAACTCGGCAAAATCATCGGCTTGATTTTCCTGATGCGGCATTATATGATTGCGCTCAATACCATTTACGATGAAGTGGACCGGCGCCAGACCTTCCGTTTCGGCGTATATACCGCCTTGTTCTCCGCCCTGATTACAGCGGCCTGTGCATTCATTGCCTCGCATACGTATTTCCCGAAACGGTTCAACAGACGCTGGAGACCGTCCGCCAGATGCTGGGTTCCAAGATGGACAGCAATACGGTGCGGGCTTTGGAGGAGATGGAAAACAGTTTCCCCACTTATGCCTTTGTCTCCTACGGCCTGTGGTGCCTGCTCTATGGCACCCTGCTTTCTTTCATTCTCTCGCGGACGCTGCCCGAAGGGCCGATGATGGAAGATGATGAGGACGAGGAGGAAGATGACGATTAATTTGTAAAGAAGATGGATCTCAGCATTGTTATTTCATTATACAACGAAAAAGAGTCCCTGCGGGAACTCACCGACTGGATTGTCCGCACACTGAAGGACAAAGGGTTGGAATATGAAATCATCCTGGTGGACGACGGTTCCCACGACGGTTCGTGGGATGTGATCAAATCTCTGCCCTCCGAGTTTTCCGGTCCCGTCATCCGGGGCATACGCTTCCGTCGCAACTACGGCAAGTCTGCGGCGCTGTACAACGGCTTCAAGGCCGCCCAAGGCGAAGTCGTCATCACGATGGACGCGGATTTGCAGGACTCCCCCGAAGAGATTCCGGAACTGTATCGGATGATCAAGGAAGAAGGCTGGGACATCGTTTCGGGCTGGAAACAGAACCGGCAGGACAACAAACTGACGAAGAACCTGCCTTCCAAACTCTACAACTGGACCGCACGTAAAATCACGGGCATCAAGCTGCACGATATGAACTGCGGACTGAAGGCCTACCGCCGCGAGGTCGTCAAGAGCATCGAGGTATACGGGGAAATGCACCGCTACATCCCCTACCTGGCCAAGAACGAGGGCTTCACCCGCGTCACGGAAATGCCGGTCCACCACCAGAAACGCAAATACGGCAAGAGCAAATTCGGGCTGGAGCGCTTTGTCAACGGCTTTCTGGACCTGCTGTCACTCTGGTTCCTGAGCACCTTCGGCAAGAAGCCTATGCACTTTTTCGGCTTCACGGGTCTGGTGACCTTCCTGCTCGGCTTCATCTTCGCCGTGTGGATTATCGTGGAGAAACTGGTGGCGCAGGCGAACGGCCTCCATTTCCGTCCCGTCACCGAGCAGCCGGGCTTCTTCCTCGCCCTCGCCGCCCTGGTCATCGGCGTGCTGCTCTTCCTCGCCGGCTTTATCGGCGAAATGGTCTCCCGCAACGCCGCCGAACGCAATCACTACAATATTAAAGAGGAATTTTAGAGAGCGGGCTCGGCACCCGACAAGTACCCTACAAGTACCCCACAAGTTACGTACCGATAGAAACGTACGCGGCTTACTGAGCAGGCTCGACCCCATTCTGCTCTTTGGCAGCCTCGGCGCGCCAAGGGGCGAAGAAGCGCTCGATAATGTTGTAAGCGATGATGGCCTTGTCCTTGACCTTATGGCCATACCAATAGGCCGTCACCTGGTCCCCCGACGAATACTCCATATGAATCCGGTAGGAATGCCCGCCGCAGATGGGCTCCTCCAGACGGTACCCGTTCAACCTATATACTTTCTCCTCCTGCAGAATTTGCGCCAGCGAATCCACCACGCTTTTCTCCACCGGAAACTCGCGCCGGATAACGGGATTCCCGAAACGATTGCCCTCATCCAAGACAACGA
>CACZWF010000099.1 GCA_902784785.1 uncultured Bacteroidia bacterium | reverse complement strand
GTTCTGATCCTTATTCTGGTCTTGGTTTTGATCTTTGTTCTGATCCTTGTTCTGCTGGTCCTTGTTCTGGTCCTGCTTATTATCCTGATTTTGATTCTGGTCCTGGTTCTGCTGCTGTTTTTGCTGCTCGTCGTACATCGCCTTGGCATAGAGATAATTCTCTTTGGCATCCAGATCGCCCGGATTCTCCATCAGCGCCTTTTTATACGCCTCGACGGCCGGTCCCCAATCCTTGCGGGCCACACAGACATTACCCAGATTATAATTGAAATCGGCCTTGTACTCGCTTTCGTCGGCCCCTTTCGAGACACCCTGCAGCACCTTCATCGCCTGCTCATAGTCCTCCATTTTGTACAGGGTATTGGCCAGATTATAACTGGCATCCACCGAAGTAGAATCCTTGACCAGCGCCCGGCGATACTCCAGCTCCGCTTTACGATAACGTGACTTGTCGAATTGACGGTTGCCGCCGCGGATATCCTTGATACGTTCATCCACGGCTCCGGCCGGTGCGGCCAAGACCATCAGGCCCAGCAGCAGTACGATATATTTTCCGCGTATCAAAACCATTGTTTCTTGAATTTTTTCTCCGAAAGCGACATCGCTACCGCCATCAGGACCAACGCCACCGCGAAGCAATACATAAAGAGTTCATTGTATTCCTCGAAGACGACGGCGTCAAATTTCTCCTTATCCATCTTGCGGATGCTGTCGATGATGGGATTCAAACCGAATTCCCCGTTGCCGGCACGGACATAGGCTCCCCCGCCCTCAGAAGCGATTTCCCGAAGGGTCGTTTCATCCAGCTTGGTGACCACGATATTGCCCTCCTTGTCCTTGATATACTCCCCGTTCATCGGAATGGGCTTCCCTTCCGGAGAGCCGACGCCGATGGTGAACACACGCACCCCGTTCTCAAAGGCATCCTTGGCCATTTTGACCGGGTCATCCTCGTGGTTTTCACCGTCCGTAATCACAATCACCGCGCGGCTCTTTTCGCTCTGCGGACTGAAGGATTTGACCGAAAGCCGAATGGCATCCGCAATCGCCGTACCCTGAATGGGAACGGACTCGTTGGTCACGGAGGAGAGAAACATCTTGGCCGAGACATAATCAGTCGTAATCGGCAGTTGAACAAACGAACTACCCGCAAAAATCACCAGTCCGATGCGGTCGCCGCTGAGCCGGTCCACTAATTTGGAGACGGCCAGTTTCGCGCGTTCAAGCCGGTTCGGCGCATAATCTTCCGCCAACATCGAGTTGGAGACATCGAGGGCAATCATGATTTCCACGCCCTTGCTCTCCTTGTGGGAAAGTTTGGCACCCACCTGCGGACGGGCCATTCCATGCACCACAAAGGCATAGGCCAGCGTGAGCAGAATTACTTTGACCCAGGCTTTGGCGGGCGACACGGAAGGCATCATCTGCCGGATCAAGGCCTCATCGCCGAGCGCACGGAGGCGGCGACGGCGCAGATAGCGGGTCAACCCGTAAATCAGCGGGATGAGCGGCACGCCGATCAGCAGCCAGAGTATCATATAACGGGCAAAGATAATCACGGCAACCTCCTTATCAAAACAAGTTCAAAGACGAAGAAGAGGAGCATCAGGATCAAGGCGGTCAGGGCGTATTTTTCAAAGAGTTCCTGATACACCGGGAAACTGTCCACACTGATGCGGCTGGTCTCCATCTTGCCGATTTCCGCATAGATTTCAGCCAGTTTGGTCTTGTCCGTCGCCCGGAAATAACGGCCTCCGGTCTGGGAGGCTATCTGTTTGAGGACTTCCTCGTCAATTTTGACCTCAACATCCTGCACCCTCGGACCCCAAGGGGTCATCACGGGATAAGGAGCCGTTCCGTTGGCCCCCACACCGATGGTATAGACACGGATGCCGAATTCTTTGGCGATCTGGGCAGCGGTCTGCGGCGTAATGCTGCCGCAGTTGTTCACACCGTCCGTCATCAATATCACCACCCGGCTCTTTGCCTCGCTATCCTTGACGCGGGCCACGGCAGTCGCCAGACCGTCTCCAATCGCGGTTCCGTCCTCGATAAGGTCGGTCTGGACCTCCTTCATCAGGTTGATGAGGGACGCCCGGTCGGTGGTCAAAGGGCATTGGGTATAACTTTCGCCGGCAAACACGACGATGGCCATACGGTCGGTCGGCCGTCCGGCAATAAATTCAATGGCGATATCCTTGGCCGCACTCAACCGGTCCGGAGTGAAATCGCGGGCCAGCATACTGGTCGAGACGTCCATCGTCAGCACAATGTCGATACCCTCCGCCTGAACGGTCTCCAGGGTGGAAGAAGAACGGGGACGGGCGCTCGCGAAAATCAGCAGGGCCATCGAAGCCGTCAGCAGAGCCATCGGCAGGTGGCAGAGGATTTCCGTCGCAATCGTGGATCCTTTCTTCCAGGGAATAAGGGTGGACACCCGCATGTGGGGAACGCGGCCCGTCCACTCGCGGAAAACATACAGCGCAAGCAGGACGGCAGGTACAAGTTCCAACCACAGGATATGAGGATACTCGAAAAACATTTACGCTTTCCCCTCCTTTTCAGTCTTCTCCGTCGCAGGAACTTCCTCCTGGAGTTGTTGTTCGTATGTGGCGGTGACGAACTGCACGGCGAAAGGCACCACGGTGGCATTCTCTTCGCGCGGCAGGGTCATCTTGGCAAATTTCACAAAGTCGGCGGTCTCGAACAAATGTTGCAGCCCCGTACGGAGCGTCAGTTCCAGTTCCACATCTTTGAGCGCCTTGAACAGCTCACTGGTGGTCATTTCCATAGCTCCCACCCCGTAGCGGGCGGCGATATATTCCCGAAGGGCATCCGTAACCCCCGAATAGAACTGCTTCTGCTTGTCTTCCGTCCAGAATTTATCCCCCCGATAGGCATCCAATTTGCGCAGGGCCACGATATGGGCAGGTTCTCGCTGCAGAATCTTCTCGTCGCGGCGGTGCAGATAGCGGCGAATGAGAACGACAGCCAAGACAATCAGGGCGATGCCGCCCAGCGAACCGACTATCCAAGGCAGGATTTCGATAAAGGTGATGGGGTACTGAATCTGCTCTTTGAGTTCGTGGACTTGGAAGGTCGCCGTATCCACAGGCATGGTACAATACTGGATTTCCTGCCCTTCAAACGAAAGGGAATCGACAATGCCGTCCTTGAACCAGCGTTCCACGGTAATGCCGGGAAGGTCGAAGGTACCTGCATCGAACGAGGTCAGAATAGTGGATATTTCGATGTCGCTGCGGGACGGGCCTTCTTTCGGGGTCCAGGCCTTGAGCGTATCGATATGCCAGTCTTTGACCTTGATGAGGGAGTCGGAAAGGGAACCCTGAAGTTCCGGAGTCAGGCGCGTGCCGTCTTCCAGGCGGAAGATGCGCACCCCATAACGGATCTGGTCGGCAATGAGCAGGGAATCACGGGGCTGAAGTTGCTCCAGGAAAGCCGTGTGCGACTGTTTGGGCGTTTCTTTGTTGCCCATCGCCCGGGCCGAGAAAGCCGGAATCACGGGCGAAAGTCCCAGGCCGGGAGCCCAAGCGGGGGCCAGCAGCCCCAACACGACCAGCACGGTCAACAGAATATGCTTGCTCCGTTTCATCTTTTCTTAAAGAAGGACATCAAACCTTTGACATAATCTTCATCGGTGGCGATGCGTACCGAATCGACGGCATAGCGTCCGAGCACATCGCTCGTCTGTTCGCGGGCCGTATCAAAATACTTTTCATAGGCTTCCCGCACCTGCTTGAGCGAGGTGTCCACGCGCATCGAACGGCCGGTCTCCGCATCTTTCACATGGACGATGCCCACATTGGGAAGTACCCTGTCGAGCGGGTCGCATACCTCGATGACGGACAGGTCGTGACGGGAGGCGGCGACTTTCAAAGCATCCTCGTAACGGGGTTTTCCTTGGGCATCCAAATCAATCATATCCGACAGCAGAAAGGCCGTACAGCGCTTTCTGATAGCGTTGGACAGATAACGCAACGCCTCTGAAATATTGGTCCCGTCATTTTCGGGTTCATAGTTCAGAATCTCCCGGATAATATGCAGCAGGTGCGTCCTTCCTTTGGCGGGAGGGATGAATTTTTCCACGCGGTCGCTGAAAAAGAGCGCGCCTACTTTATCATTATTAATAAGGGCAGAGAAAGAGAGGACGGCAGCGATTTCGGTGAGCATGTCGCGCTTAGTCATATTGCGGCTGCCGAAAAGTCCGGAACGGCTGATATCGATCAGCAGCACGACGGTCAGTTCGCGTTCTTCCTCGAAGACTTTGACATAGGGGGCGTTCATCCGCGCGGTGACGTTCCAGTCCATATTGCGGACATCATCGCCGTACTGATACTCGCGCACTTCACTGAAGGCCATACCGCGACCTTTGAACGCGGAGTGATACTCTCCCGCAAAAATCTGGTGGGAGAGACCGCGCGTCTTGATCTCGATTTTGCGGACCTTCTTGAGAAGTTCCCTGGTCTTGTCTTCCTCTTTCGCCATGCCGGACTCCGTCTATTAAGGAACTTCTACCGCGTTGATGATTTCATTGACCACGTCGTCGGGACGGATATTCTCGGCCTGGGCCTCGTAGGACAACCCGATTCTGTGACGCAGGACCTGCGGGCAGACGGCACGGACATCCTCGGGAATGACATAGCCTCTGCGTTTGATGAAAGCATAAGCCTTGGCGCTGCGGCTGAGGGCGATGCTGGCACGCGGGGAGGCGCCGTAACTGATCATATCCGTGAGTTTGTCGAGTTTGTATTCCGAAGGGGTACGGGTGGCGAAGACCATATCCACGATATAGCGCTCGATCTTCTCGTCCATATAGACCTGACGGACGATGTCGCGGGCCCGGACGATATCTTCCGGAGTAACGACGGGCTGCGCCGTGGGGAATGCCTCGGAAGAATTGTTCATCCGAACGATGAGTTTCTCTTCTTCTTTCTTGGGATAATCGACCACGCATTTGAGCATGAAACGGTCCACCTGGGCTTCGGGAAGCGGATAGGTTCCTTCTTGCTCGATGGGGTTCTGGGTCGCCATCACGAGGAAGGGTTTCGGCAGCGGGAAAGTCTGGTCGCCGATGGTCACCTGTCTTTCCTGCATCGCCTCCAGCAAAGCGGATTGCACTTTGGCCGGGGAACGGTTGATCTCGTCCGCCAGAATGAAGTTGGCGAAGATGGGACCTTTCTTGATGTTGAATTGCTCATTCTTTTGGGAATAGATGAGCGTACCTACGACGTCGGCCGGCAGCAAATCCGGAGTAAACTGGATACGGCTGAACTGGGCGCTGACCGCCTTTGCCAGCGTGTTGATAGCCAAAGTCTTGGCCAATCCCGGAACACCTTCAAGCAAGATATGTCCATCGGAAAGAAGGGCGATGAGCAGGCTTTCGACCAAGCCTTTTTGCCCGACGATGACCTTACCCATTTCCAAGGTCAGCATATCCACAAATTTGCTTTCCTCGCTGATGCGGTCGTTCAATTCTTTAATGTTGATACTGTCCATTATAATTGTTTTTGCTATTTTTGCGGACGCAAATATAATAAATATAAGTCAAACTTCATCGTTACCATGCGCTACGCCCTCACTCTCTCTTACGATGGAATCGGCTTTTGCGGCTGGCAGATCCAACCGTCCGACCCTTCCGTACAAGAGGCCCTGCAACAAGCGCTCACTACCCTGCTGGGATGTGAGACGGCCGTTACAGGCGCCGGTCGGACCGACACGGATGTTCACGCGCTGCGGTATGTGGCGCATTTCGATTGTGAGGGTCCGCTTCCGTATGAAAGCAGCGATTTTCTATACAAATTAAATGCCATTCTGCCCTCTGGCGTGGCGGTTTCGTCTATCTCCGAGGTATCAGATTCATTTCATGCGCGATTCGACGCCACGCGGCGCACCTACCTTTACTTTATCCATTTCCGC